>JBKJJZ010000272.1:0-2949 GCA_046597705.1 Vicinamibacterales bacterium
ACTCTGTTCGTTGGGGATCATCTCCCCTCGGCCGGCCAGGTTGATCGTGGCGCCATAGAACTTGCGATAGTCAGACTTGAGCTGCGAGCCGTAGCCGCCAATGTCACGCCCGCCGTCATAGCCGCTGAACCTCTGAATGCCGCCGCCGAATCCCGAACCGGGCATGCCCAGGCCGCCGCCGATTTCGATGTGATACCCACGAGGGAAGTCGAGCTTGCTGTTGTCGAGTACCCACGGCATATAAAGGTGCGCGCCGCCTACGCCGTCCTCGTTGTGCGGAATCTGATCCATCAACTGGGGCACGAAGGCTGACACGCTGCCCCCCGTGCTGTCGGTGATGTATTTGCCGACCACGCCGCTGGAATTGCCGATCCCCTGCGGGAACTGCGAGGACTTCGAGTTCAGCATGATGCGCGCGGACTCGCACGCGCTGGCCGCGAGCACAACGACGCGCGCCTGGACGTGATTCTCCTGGCCGGTCTTCTTGTCGATGTAGGCGACGCCGGTCGCCAGCCCCTGTGCATTGACGGTCACCTCGCGCGCCATCGCATCCGTGATGATCTTCAGGCGGCCGGTCGCCATCGCTGGTGGCAGCAAGACGGACGGTGAAGAGAAGTTCGAGTGCATCGCGCATCCGCGGAAGCACTGGCCGCAGTAGTGGCAGGCCGGACGCCCGTTGAGTGGCTGCGTCAGGATCGACAGCCGGTTCGGCATGCACTTGATGTTGAGCTTGTCGGCAGCCCGCTTGATGAGCTGCTCGTAACAGCGCGGCGTCGGCGGAGGCTGAAAAATGCCGTCTGGCTCATTCGGCAATCCCTCGACAGAGCCGAACAATCCGATGAAGCGATCGACCTGGTCGTAATACGGTTTCAGGTCGTCATAGCTGATTGGCCAATCGTCACCGAGGCCGTCGAGGCTCTTGCGCTGGAAATCCCTGGGACCGAAGCGCAACGAGATGCGTCCCCAGTGATTGGTTCGGCCGCCCAGCATGCGCGTCCGGAACCATTGGAAGCTGCTGCCTTGCCCGGTCGTGTAAGGTTCGCCGTCGATGGCGAACCCGCCGATCCACGCCCCGAATTCGCCCCACGGCCGTTCCGGAGTTCCCGCGCCACGACGCGGCGAATCGTACGGCCATGCGAACATCTTGCTGTCTTTGACCGGGTCCCAGTTCACGCCGGCTTCCAGCATGACCACTTTGGCGCCCGCTTCAGTCAGGACCTTGGCGGCCATGCCGCCGCCAGCGCCTGAGCCGACAATACACACGTCGTAGGTCTCGCGGCTTCGAATGATTTGCACGCGGGAATTGTAGCGTAGGATACCCGCATGCCACTCATTCGTCTTGCCTCTAACGCTCGCCGCGCTGGCTTGGCATTCGCGCTTTCTGCGGTGGTGGCAGCGGCCGCGCTCTCGCCCAGCATCACTGCGCAGTCATCGCCGTTTGTTGGCGCGTGGAACATGACCGGCACCGGGTCCGACACCGCGTTTGTCTACTGGCTCGAGGTCAAGGAAGCGGATGGCAATCTCACCGGCAGCTTCCTGAATCGGGTCGGCAACCCCGTCACCCTTGGGTCAGTCAAGGTGGAAAACGGCGAACTGGTATTCCAGGCCGGCAGTGCCGAACGGCTGAATGGTCCCGAGTATCGCGCACGCCTTGAGGGCGACAAACTGGTGGGACGGCACACGCTGCGAACGGGCGGCCGCGGCGGCGCAGCGGCTGGAGAGCGCGTTGTCAACTGGGTGGGTGCGCGTCGACCGGTCTTTCCGAAGTCAGACGCGAACGCCGAGCACAAATTCGGGGCGCCTGTCGTCCTGTTCGATGGCAAGACGATGGATGCATTTGCCGTGCAGCGCGCGGACTCTCCCTGGTTCTGGGGCGTCGTCGATGGCATTCTCACTGACGTGCCGCCGGCCAACAATCTGGTGTCCAAAGAAAAATTCGGCGACTTCAAACTGGAGATGGAGTACCGGCTTGGCAATGGCAGCAACAGCGGCCTCTACCTGCGCGGCCGGTACGAATTGCAATTGCTTGATGACCGCGGCCAGCCGCCGGCCATCCTTGGCCACATGGCGATCTACGGACGCAAGGCGGCGTCGGTCAATGCCAGCCGGGCGCCGTACCAGTGGCAGGAGGTGACGGCGATCCTGGTGGGTGATCACGTGACCGTGACACTGAACGGGCAGCGCGTGCAGGACAACTCGATCATTGAGGGCATCACGGGCGGCGCGCTCGACAACGACGAGCTCGCGCCCGGGCCCATCATGATCCAGGGCGACCATTCGCTCGTGCACATTCGCAAACTGATCGTCACACCCATCGTCAAGTAAGGTGACCGCAGTTGACGTGGTCAGAGAACGCGGGGGCGCCGGGCGGGATGTCTTTCCGGGGTTCGATGCCCTGCGCCTGCTTGCTGCCCTCGCCGTCATCTTTTGCCACGCGTTCATAATTGCCTGGGGGCCGGAGCCGCCGTCGGGTTCGTGGGTGTGGAGCGTCATCTACAGCCTGGGCATCTTCGCGGTCTATTCCTTCTTTGCGATGAGCGGGTTTCTTCTCGCGGGCTCTCTCGAATTGAACCCCAGCGGAATCAAGTACGGCGTCAATCGGGTCCTGCGGATTCTGCCCGCCTACCTCTTTTACGCCTCTGTGATTCTGCTGCTGATAGGACCGCTGTTCACCTCAGTGGGCTTGAAGGATTACTTCGGCAGCCGGCAGTTCTCCGCGAATATCCGGTGGGGGATTGATGCCTTCAGGGATTTTGGGCTGCCAGGATTGTTCAACTATGAGGGCCCCCTCTCGTCCGTCGTCAACGGATCTCTCTGGTCGCTCTGCTACGAAGTCCTGAGTTATCTGTTTCTCCTCCTGGCATGGGTGGCACTCCGCAGGTCCGATCTCGTTACTGCATTCGTCGTGGGTCTGGCTGTTCTTACGGCCAGCTCTGGGCTTGCCCATGT
>JBKJJZ010000331.1:0-3486 GCA_046597705.1 Vicinamibacterales bacterium
GCCGGAACGAGCGCTCAGATGCCGCCGGAACGGGTGCTCAAGTGGCTCCGGAAAACGCACTCTCTTTCGACGGCGGGGCACAGACGGTCAAGTGGCCGATCGTCCTGCCGCTCGAGAGGGTCGCTGTCGCGGCGCCCCTACCGGCTGTCGTTCCACGCTTCGTCCACATCGATCCCAAGAAGTGGCGCAGCGGCAACCCCGTCCCGCCCGGCTACCGCGTCGAAGAGACACCGCGCTATGCACTGGGAGTGTGGGGAGGCGTTCTCACCGTCCTTGGCGCCGCTCTGATCATGGTCGGCGTTCAGCCCAGACAATCGATGGGTGGTGGGAGTGGCTTCACCGCGCTCGGCGGCGGCGCCCTCGCTATCAGCGGTGTCACGATGATGGCGTTCGGATTCGGCAGCTCGCGCAGCGAGCTCGTCCCGATCCACTTCTAATCGCTCGCCTTTTTGCTGATTCCCGTAACGCATGGCGCCTCCCGGGGACTCCTGCGACACTGATCGGCTCGATCTCAAAAGATCGAATCTCAAAAGATCACAGAAGAGGGAACGGTCATGAACTACGGCGGCGGCGGCGGCGGATATCCCCCTGGTTTCGGTCAACCGCCGGGAGGCCCCCCGCCGGGCGGGCAGCCGCCGGGTGGGCAGCCCCCCTATGGCGCGCCTCCGCAGCAATATGCGCCGCAGGGGCAGCAGGCTCCCTACGGGCAGCAGCAGCAGCCTCCCTACGGACAGCAGCAGCCGCAGTACCAACAGCAACCGCCGCAGTACGGCCAGCAGCCGCAATACGGTCAGCAGAGCCCCTACGCGCCGCCCGGAATGCCCGGCGCGCAGGCGCGTCAGCAACACCCCAAGGCGATGACGGCGCTCATCCTCGGCGGCGTCTCCTGGTTCCTCGGCCTGTGGCTGATCTGCTCGGTCCCCGCATGGATCATCGGCGCGAATGCGCTGCGTGAGATCCGCGCCAACCCGCAGCTCTACACCGGCGAGAGCGAAGCAAAGATCGGGATGTGGCTCGGCATCGTGCACACCGTCCTCGGTGGCCTGGTGGTCCTCGGGATCATCCTCGCAGTGCTGGTGTTCGCCGCCGCGTTGAACTGAGCGCGATGCGTTGCTCGCTCGTAGGCGTGCCGCGACGGAGTGCGATGGCGAGCGATCCTTGTCCACCGTTGAGTGGCCCGATACTCTGATAACGCGTCCGCAACGCAGACTTCTATGCCGACCCAACTGCGCGCGCTGGTCGTATTCACACTCATTTTCGTGGCGTTCGCTGCCGACGCGGCCCCCACAGGGCATGAGAAGAACTACAAGGCGGCGGTGCAGCTTGAGAGCGCTGGCAGAATATCCGAGGCGTTGGCGGCTTTTGAGGGGATCCCGGTGGCCGCGCGCGACTGGGCGACCCGCAGCCACATCGCCGGATGCCTCGAGAAGCTTGGGAGGCTGCGCGCTGCCCGCGCCGCACACGAGGTGATTCTAACCGACAAAGCGCTGGCGCCTGCGGAGCGCGAAACGACCGAAAGCAACCTGGCCGATCTCGTTACGCGCCTTCCCAAGATTCGCGTAAGGACCGCGCAGGGCGCGAAGGATCTGACGGTGTCGATTGACGACGAATCACGGTCGAGGGCGCGTGGTGGTGACGGCGCGATCGTGGGCACTCCCCGTGCTCTTTGCGGCCTGCCTGCCGACCGCATCGTGCATCCTTTTTCTCGGGGTTGATGACCCGGAATTTACTGCAAGCGGCGACACGGGTGAGGACGCCAGCACCCCCGACGGTGACGCCGTGCCGGGCGACTCCTCCACCATCGAGCTCGATTCTAGTGATACCCCGCCTGCCGACTCTCCGGTGGACGCGAGGCCGGACGGTCCCACATGTCCTCCGGACTCAGCGTTGTGCAGTCGCGGCGACAGCTGTTGCGTGCCAGGCGGACGGTTCCTTCGCACTTACGACGGTGTCACGAGCGGACTGACGAATCCGAAGTTCGAGGCTACTGTCAGTGACTTCCGACTCGATAAGTATGAAGTGACGGTCGCCCGCTTTCGGCCGTTCGTTGCGGCGGTCGTGGGTGGTTTCAGGCCCGCGGAAGGCTCGGGCAAGCACACTCACCTGAACTCTGGAGCCGGCTTGAATGGGGGTACAGAATCCGGTTGGCTTTCAGTGTGGAACTCCAACGTGCCGGCCGACACTGCGTCATGGGACGCTGCGCTCATGTGCCCTGGCGCCACATGGACATCAGCGATTGGTGCGACGGATACGCTGCCTATCAATTGCGTGAATTGGTATGAAGCTTACGCATTCTGCATCTGGGATGGAGCATTCCTGCCTGCGGAGGCCGAATGGAACTACGCGGCAGCTGGCGGCAGCGAACAGCGCAAATTCCCCTGGGGTTCGACCGACCCAGGGCCCGATACAGCACTTGCCATCTACGATTGTCGCTACAAAAAGGCTGGCGCCTGCAGCGTCGCTCCAGTCGGCAGCGCGCCTGGCGGCACCGGCAAATGGGGCCACGCTGATCTGGCGGGAAACGTTTGGGAGTGGACGCTCGACATCCTGAAGCGACCTTACGCCGATGCAACGTGCAACGACTGCGCGTTTTTGGCGGGCCCCGCCACCGATATGCGCACCTCGCGCGGCGGCGCTTTCATCAGCCCGCGCGTGGAGTTGTACGCAGGCTTCCGCTCGGAGGACTTTCCTGATGCTCGCTTCGGATACACAGGCATTCGCTGCGCCAGAGCCCCGTGACGACAGGTGAATCGACGTGGATGAGCACACGACAAGTCCGTCGCAACGGCACGACGGTCAGCCTTCGCGTGCACTCGCGCTGCTTCAGTCACTCGAGAAGCGCGTCGTCCTGAGGCGGTCGGTCATCGTTGCGATCTGCATCGCGAGTGTGATCGTCTATCTGATTCCCGTTCTTCGCAGCGGCCTCACGCTGGGAATTGAGGATTGGGATGCGCACTTTGCCTACGAGGCTGTCGCGCATACCTCTATCCGTACGTACGGGCAGCTGCCGCTGTGGACTCCGTACCACGCTGGCGGCCTGCCGTTCGTTGCAAATCCGCAGACCAAAGTCTTCTCGCCAGCCGCGATCGTCGTGCTCGCCACCAACCCCGTTATCGGTCTCAAAATAGAGATTTTAGTTCAATACCTGATCGGTGTCCTGGGCGCGTACGCGTACGCAAGGCAGGCCCGTCTCGGTCACGGTGCGGCACTCTTCGTGGCCGCCGTCTACATGTACAGCGGCATGCTCACGATGAGCATTACAACCGGAATGGTTCCGTTCCTATCGGCCGCATTCATTCCTTGGTTCTTTTTGTTCTTCGAGAATGCGGGCAAGGACTGGCGATGTGCCGCCGGTGCGGGGGTGTGCCTCTCCCTCATGAACTTGTACGGCGGCGCACACCTCTCCTCACTGACCGGAATCTCGGCCGTGGTTCTCGCATTCACGCGCGTCGCGTGGCGTCGAACGTCGCTTCGCGGCACCACAGG
>JBKJJZ010000443.1:0-4325 GCA_046597705.1 Vicinamibacterales bacterium
GCAAGCCAGTGGGCGTGATGACGATGTTCTGCGCCTTGATGTCGCGGTGAACCACACCCGCGCGATGCGCCGTCCCGAGCGCCTGCAGCAACGGCACGATCAAGGCCATCGTCTCGGTCGGCGTCAGGCGGCCGGTCCGCAGCCGAGAGCCCAGCGTCTCGCCCTCGACATACGTCATCACGATGAAATCGCCGAGCGCGTCATCAGTGACCACTTCATGGACCGTGCAGATGGACGGATGATCCAACGACGCCGCAGACCGGGCCTCCGCCAGCAACCGCTTGCGCGCGTGCTCGTCCTGCGCCGCAATCAGAAATTTGATCGCAACGGGCCTGTCTAGCGTGAGATCGCGGGCCAGGAACACCTGACCCATGCCGCCGGCGCCAAGCACCCGCTCGAGGCGGTAGTGCGACACCTGCAACCCAACAGTGGGGCCTGCCATTTTTGCTCCAAGACGGAACGGCCCAGTATACCTGCGCGCAGCAGGGTCAACGGCACGGGAATAAGTGGCATCCCTGGGCAGTCACACCCTGTAGAGCGGCCGATTCTCCACACCGCCGCCGAAGGAGTTGGTTATGAAACGCACACTTGCCGTTGTTGGTGCCGCCGTGATTGCCGTCGTGGGTGCGGCCGCGGCTTCGCAGGCGCAGGGACGCCCGAACGCGCAGGGCCCGGGGCAGGCCAGGGATCGATTTGAATGCGGTCCGCCGCGAGGCAACGATGGACCAGGACAGGGTGCCGTGCGTGGCCGCGGCCCAGGTGGCGCACGTCGAGGAGGCATCGGCCGACCGGGCGGCCCTGGCAGGATGGGGGGCCGTGGCAACCCTCTGTGCGGCCTGGACCTGACCGCCGAGCAACAGGCGCAGGTCGCGGCGATTCATCAGAGGTCGCGGTCGGAGATCGACGCCGTCCTGACGCCGGAGCAGAAAGAGAAGCTGCGCGCGCGCCGCGGCGGAAGATAACCCGACGAGTCGAAAAAATCCCGCAACGGGACTGAGGGTCATGCAGCCTTCAGTCCCGTTTTTGCGTTGGGGGAGAAGTGGCCCGCCGCTTGCACTATGCTGGAAGCGGCATGGTTCGTAAGTCCCTGACTCTCGCCGCGGCTCTGCTTGCGGCGTTCCATATCTGGCTCTTCGCGGGTCAGGTGTGGGGAGGCGACCTGGTTGACCTCGCGCTGCTCTCCCGCTGGATCATCGCCGCGGGCCTGGTCGCAGCGCTACTCCACTTGCAACGACGCGGCGTGTCACTGGTGCGAGGCCGCCAGCCCGTCGCGGTCTGGCTGCTGGCGGCACTGCTCCACGGCCCGGCACTCGCCCGCGATCTGGATGGCGTCGCACCGTCCATGCCCGAGGTGGCCGCCACGCTTGCACAGGCCATGAACGGGATCGCCGTGGCCGGCACGGTGCTGTTGATCTTCTTCGTGCTGCGCCGCAGGCGTCCCGGTGTTCCTTCGCTGCGCGCACTCTCCTCTGTCGATGCGCCGTTCCTGCTCGGCGCGCTCCCTCCCCGTTCCTTCCTCAGGTTCGCCCCAAGACCCCCACCGACGATCCTCGTTCGTCGATAAGCGATTCCGTTTTCAGATTCTCGATTCTAAATTCCAGATTCCTCTGGGGGTGTTATGCGTACGCATGTCTTTATTGGAGTGGTGTGTCTGGCGCTGTTGATGACGGCGTCTTCGGCGTGGGCTGCGAATGTGTCAGGTCTTGTTTCAGACGCGACGGGAGCCGTAGTTCCCGGTGCCACCGTGGTGCTTCGCGAACTTGCGACCGGCCGTGAACGAACGATGACAACTGGTGTGGACGGCAAGTATGCGTTCGAGACGACCGAGACCGGCACGTTCCTGGTGCTGGTCTCCCGGCGTGGTTTTTCCGAAGTGGCGCGGACGATCGTCATCGCGCAGCCGGAGCAGAAGATCGCCCTTCCGGTGCAGCTCGAGATTGGCGTGCTGAATACCGAAGTCAGCGTGACCGCCGCCCGGGCGGAACGTGAAATCCGGACGATCCCGCTCCATGTCGAAACCTTGAGCGGCGCCGCCGTCGCACAGACCAACCCGCTCTCGACAGGCGATGCCCTGGCCGCCGTGGCCAACATCACGCCAGTGGGCAGCGGTCCGTTCGGCGTGCGCCCGCGCCTGCGCGGCCTGGATTCAACACGGATGCTGGTGCTCGTGGACGGCGAACGTCTCAACACCGCGCGCCAGGCCACCGACAGAACGGGTGCGGAAGTGGGTCTCATTTCTGCCGACACGATCACGCGGATGGAGATCGTCAATGGCGCCGGGACCCTGCTCTATGGCTCCGATGCGCTGGCTGGCACGATCAACATCATCACCAACGAGCTTTCGTTCACGGACACGCGCCGATTCCTGTACGGCGTGAACAGCTTCTACAGCTCGAATGAAAATGGACGCCGCGGCACACTGACATTCGGCGTGACGGCGCCGCGCTATGCCGTTCGCCTGCAGGGGGGCAAGGAAGAATTCGACAACTATCGGGCGGGCGCGTTGACCTCGGAAGACACGAACCAGTTCTTTGCTGACGGAAGACTCCGCCGCGCGGACACGATCGACAGCAACTTCGGTTTCAAGTTCAAGGCCTTCCCGGATCCCTTCAACGCCCCCTACGTGCGCACGGACCGAGAGGTCCTGAATTCACAGGCGAAGGGCTCGTTCATCAACGCGGCGGCCATGGTGAAGCTCGGCGACCGCCGCGCGTTGAAGCTCCGATACCAGCAGCGCCGGATGGAAGATGTCGGCTTCCCTGACTTCGCGTCGCCGTATTTCTTCAACGCGACTTCCCTGCCGCACAGCAATCTCGATCGCATCTCGGCTCGGTACGAGGCCCAGGCCGTCACACCGTGGCTGGCAAACCTGTCACTGACGACCTATTACCAGCGCACCGAACGCCTGCTCGAGAACACGCTGCCGGTGCAGTTTCCCGCCCCCACGGCCGTCAAGTTCTTCCCGATCAGCGTCATGCGCCTGAACATCCTGTCGCAGACCGAACAGCGCGTGTGGACACCGGGCGTCGATCTGCTCGCGGTGTGGGTTCCTGGCAGAAATCACCTCCTGACCACAGGCGCGACGTTCTATCGCGATCGCAGCGGTGACAAGCGCACAACGACGACGACAATGTCGATGGTGGGACAGGTGGCACTGGGCCAGTTCGGCCCCGCGGCCACTGTCTTTCCGTCGCCAATGCCGCTGGGACCGCCGACCGTGGCGCACCCCGTCCGCGTGCCCGACGCGAGCCTGCAGGACATCGGTCTCTTTGCGCAGGACGAATGGCGCATTCGCCCCGACGTGGCACTCGTCGCCGGCCTCCGCGGTGATTTCTACGACGTGAAGACCGAGGCCACCGCCGGCTACAGCGTGGACCCGCTCGTCGCAGGCGCGCTTCCCGCGATCAATCCGGCAACATTGCCCAGCCTGAATGGCGCAACGTACAGCCGCAAAGCGTTGACAGGAGACATCGGCATCGTCGCCAACACGGACGGCGCGATTAACCCGTTCATCCGATTCGGACGCACCTATCGACACCCGAACCTTGAAGAGATGTTGTTCGCGGGCCCGGCGACAATCGGCAACATCGCGCCGAACGTACTTGTGCGGCCGGAGGTGGGCCACAACTTCGACGTGGGGGCCAAGTTCCGCGTCGGCCGCGTCTCGGGTGGAGCGTATGCCTTCCTGAATCAGTATCAGGATTTCATCGCCCAGGATCTCGTTGTGGCCACCACGGCGGCGGGACCGCTGGCGCAAGCCACGAACTACGCCGACGTTCGCATCAGCGGCGTGGAACTGTCAGCCGAAGCGCCTCTTGCGTTCGAGCGCGGCGTCTTGACGCTGTCTGGTTCAACGGCACTGACACGCGGCACGATCACCGATGGCACCAATCCGCTCAACGGCGATGCGCTCGACAACACGCCGGCCGACAACATCACACCATCGAAACTGGTGGCGGGCGCGCGCTTCACGGATGTCCGCGGACGCTTCTGGGTGGAGTACGGAGTGCGCGCGCAGGGCAGAGTTGATCGCGTCGCGCAGGCGTTGCTGGATTCTCCCTTCCTGATTCCGCAGGACCTGCTTTCGCTCGATGGATTCGCCCTGCACCGTCTTGGCGCCGGCATCAATCTGACGCGCGGACGCGATCGCGTGGGTCTGACGTTGGCGGTGGAGAACCTGGGAAATCGCTATTACCGCGAACAGTTTCAATTCGCGCCTGCCCGAGGGCGGAGCTTTACGGTTGGGCTCACGCTGGGAGCGTTCTAGGTTCGAGGTTCGAGGTTCGAGGTTCGAGGTTCGAGGTTCGAGGTTCGAGGTTCGAGGT
>JBKJJZ010000253.1:0-11965 GCA_046597705.1 Vicinamibacterales bacterium
GTGGAGGGGGCGCCGCGCCGCCGGCGGTAACACCGGATGCCGCAACGCCACCGGCACAGACACCAGCGACTGAACCCGGTGCACAGGCGGGGCGTGGCGCCGCGACACCTGCGCCACCTGCACGTCGTGTTGAGCTTCGCAATCTTCAGACCGGGGCGATCAAGTCGTGGCAGGACATCCAGTCGTTTTCGTTCTCAGCGAACTCCAGCCACCTGATCCTCCGTCGTCGTCCGCCCACAGCTGCGGGTGGCCGGGCCGGGGGTGCTGATGGCGCAGCGGGCGGTGGAGCCGGGACGGCCGGTGCCGGTGGAGGCGCCGACGCACCCGCGGGTCCCCGGGGCGTCGATGTGATTCTGCATAACCTCGTCACTGGCCGCGATCAGTTGCTGGGCAGTGTGGGTGACATCGCATTCAACCGCCCGGGCGACCTGCTCGCCTATACGGTTGACGCCACCGTCAAGGACGGCAATGGCCTCTTCGTGTTCGATACACGCAATGGCCGGATCAACACTCTGGACAACGACGCCAAGACGTACAACCGCCTGGTGTGGAGCGACGACGGGACGGCGTTGGCTGTGATGAAGGGCGCTGATGTCGAAAAGATGCGCGAACGCGCCAATACCCTTGTGGCGTTTCCGGCAGTGCAGGCGGCTGTTGGCGATACCCCGGCCGTCCCCGTGATGTTCGAGCCGGCGAAAGCCACAGGCGTCCCCGAGGGGTGGGTCGTCAGCGATCGCGCCGCACTCTCCTGGAGCGATGACAACAAGCGGGTGTTCTTCGGCATGAAGGAGCAGGTGCCGGCTGCGGATTCCACTCCGCGCAAGAGTACGGACGAGCTGGCCAACGTCGATGTCTGGAACAGCGCGGACGAACGCATCCAGTCGCAGCAGATGATTCGCGCTGAGGCCGATCGCAACTTCACCTACCGCGAGGCCTTTGACGTGGCTGCGAACAAATTCGTGAAGCTGGCCGACGAGACGATGCGGGAGGTGGAGATTTCGCAGGACGGCAAATGGGCGGTGGGGCGGGATATGCGCGGCTACATCTCCGACTACAAGCGTCCGGCCGCTGATATCTATCGCGTCAACACTTCCACCGGTGAGCGGACGCTGATGTTCAAGAATCAGCTCATCGGCCAGCACGTCTTCGGCATCTCACCCGACGGCAAGCACTTCCTCTATTGGAAAGACAACAAGTTCCAGGATTACAACCTCGACTCGGCTGCCACGCACACGCTCGGCGGATCGAGTTCGGTCAGTTTCGTGGACCTGGAGTTCGATCACCCCGGCCCGAAACCGTCGTATGGCCTGGCCGGATATTCCAGTGACGGCAAGTCGGTGCTGGTCCAGCATCGGTACGATATCTGGCAGTTTCCGCTGGATGGAGCGGCGCCGAAGAATCTCACGAATGGCGTTGGGAGCAAGGGCGAGATCAGGTTCAGGTACATCCGCACCGAACCGATCGATCCGCTGACCAGCGTGGGTCCGCGTGGAACGATCGACCTCTCCAAGCCGCTGACGCTGGCGGCCTATGGCGAGTACACGAAGAAGGCCGGGTTCTACGAGCTCGGCACTGATGGCGTGTTGAAGGAACTGGTGTTCGAGGACGCGTCGTTCAGCAATCCGGCGAAGGCCGCCAAGGCCGACACATTCCTGTTCACGCGGCAGACCTTCCTGGAGTTTCCAGACCTTCGCGTCTCGGGCCCCGGCTTCAGGAACTCGAAGAAGATCACGGACATCAATCCGCAACAGGGCGAATACCTCTGGGGACATCGTGTGCTCTTCGATTTCAAGAACCGCGATGGCGTGCGGCTGCAGGGCATCCTGGCCCTGCCCGATGACTACAAGCAGGGCGAGAAGCGCCCGATGCTGGTGACGTTCTACGAGAAGAATTCACAGAACATGCATCGCTACAGCGCGCCCTCGTACCTGACCGGCATGGGCGGCATGCCGATTCAGGCCGTGAGCCAGGGCTACATCACGATGCTGCCGGACATTCACTTCCGAACCGGTTCGTCACACAGCGACATGCTGGAGTGCGTTGAAGCCGCCGTGAAGAAGGTGATCGAGCTGGGCTACGCGGATCCGAAGAAGATCGGCGTTCACGGACACAGTTATGGCGGCGAAGGCGCGGCTTTCATAGGCGTGCGCTCCAAACTGTTTGCCGCTGTCGGCATGGGCGCGGGCGTGACCGACCTGACTTCGGACTTCAACCAGAGCTGGGGCTGGTCGTACCAGGTCACGGGCGGCAGCGGCGCGAACGGTAACGACTACTACATCTATGGACAGGGCCGGTGGGGCGTATCGCCGTGGGATGACCCCGAACTCTACAGGTTCGAATCAGCACTCACGCATGCCAAGGACGCGCCCGCTCCCTTCCTCATCATGCACGGCACGGCCGATCCCACGGTGTCCTTCAGCGAGGGAATGAACTTCTACAACGCGCTTCGCTACAACAACAAGAGCGCCGTCATGCTGGCGTATCCCGGCGAAGGCCACGGTTTAAGGGGCATGGCGAATCGCAAGGACCTGACGGTCCGTTACTTCGAATTCTTCGATCACTATCTCAAAGGTGCGCCGGCGCCTAAATGGATGATCGAAGGTGTGCCGTTCCTGAAGAAGAAGTGACATGAAGAAAACGCTCGCGTTCATCGTACTGTGTGTCGTCGCCTGCGCCACTGTCAGCGCCGTCCAGCGCGTGCCACTGTCCGACGCAGACATCCTGGATATCGCTCAACTCCTGAAGCTCGAAGACACACGGCAGTTCGATGAACCCGCCCTGGCCCGGCTGCTCGCGTCGAAGCATCCCGAAGTAAAGCGACGCGCCGTCATCTCGGTCGGTCGCATCGTCAATCCCGGTGGGAGCGCGCTGTTGCTTCCGCTGCGGCAGGACCCAAGCGCTGAAATTGTGGCGACCGTCGCGTTCGCGTCTGGCCAGTTGAAAGACGCTGCTTCAGTGGCATGGTTGGGTCAGCTGCTGAGCACCACAACCACGCCTTCTCCAGTTGCGTTCGAGGCGGCTCGCGCCCTCGGAAAGATTCGGACGCCTGAAGCACGAGCGGCGCTGACCAACTATCTGACGACCGCCGCCGGCGGCTCTGTCGCCGCTCCAGTCGTGGGCGAGGCGCTGCTCTCAATCGGCCGCTTCACCACTCGTGACGACATCGCGCCTATTGTGAAGTGGACGACCGCGACCGACGTCGAGGTCCGGTGGCGTGCAACATGGGCGCTCTATCGGCCTCGCAATCCTGCCGCC
Organism: Vicinamibacterales bacterium; assembly: GCA_046597705.1. Classification (GTDB taxonomy): domain Bacteria; phylum Acidobacteriota; class Vicinamibacteria; order Vicinamibacterales; family SCN-69-37; genus SYFT01. The sequence goes on from JBKJJZ010000253.1 coordinate 3,256, forward strand.
GTGCCGGTATTACTCAAGCTGACGCAGGACGCATCACCCGACGTCAGGTTCTGGGCTGCGCGCGGGCTGACTCCGATCCCCCAGCCCACCGCCGCCGAGGCCCCGAGGGTTGAGAACCTCGAGCCCGAGGTGGCGTCCGCGCGGCTGCGTGCACTCCTCAAAGACACGGATCGCCGCGTGCGGACGGAGAGCCTTCGCGCGTTGACGACGTTCAACGATGACGCGTCGTTTGCGGCAGTCGTGGCGGCGCTCGATGATCCGGATACGTGGATGTCCGTCTCGGCCGCGGAGACGATGGGGCGACACACGGCTCGCGCGGATGTCGTGGGACCAAAGCTGACCGCTATCATCGCCGATGAAAAGAAACCCTCGGCCTTGCGGACGGTCGCTGCGCAGCAGCTGACGCGGCTTAACACACCGCCGCCGGATCCGAATGCGCCTCGCGGTGGAGGCGCTGGCCGTGCGGGCGGTGCCGGGCGTGGGGCCGGAGCGGGGCAGACGCCTCAGCCAACGGTGTCCGCGCGCACCGATGCCGACTACCGCGCCATCGTCGAGCGCTGGATCGTGCCGACGTACAACGGCGCGAAGGCGCCTCGGGCGATCTGGATGACGCCGAAGGGTGAGATCGAAATGGAGCTCCACGCCTCTGATGCGCCGCTCGGGATCGAAGAGCTGGTGAGGCTGACTGAGTCCGGGGCTCTGATCGGCACCGCATTCACACGGCTGGTGCCGAACTTCGTCGCGCAGCAGGCTACGGTTCGCGGCGCGAACCGCCTTCGCGATGAAGTGAGCCGGCTTGGCCTGACGCGCGGCAATCTGGCATGGGCATCCTCGGGTCTCGACACTGGACGCGCAGGCTACACTCTCGGCAACACGCCGCAGCCGCACAACGAGGGTGACTTTACGTCGCTCGGTCGAGTCATCCGCGGCATGGATGTTGTGGATCGACTCGAGCTGGGCGACGCGGTCACTGCGGCGCGACTGGTCCGCTGACGCCGAACGGCGCCGGGACCGCCACGCCACGTCCGTGGCTCACGAGGACGACGAAGAGCTCTTCGAGCGACACGGGCGAATCGGACAGCGGCGTGAGCCCCATCTGTGACAGCCTCCCGACAGACGTGACCTCGCCATCGAGCAGCAGACGCCAACGACGAGCCTCGCGTTGCTGGACGAAGACACCGGGCTGGCCATCGAGGCCAACCGCCTGCTCCGCCGATAGGTCGACCAGGCGATAGCGTTCGACAACGTCGGCGGTGGGGCCTTCGAGGATCATCTGGCCGTTCTTGAGCATGCCGACGTGATCGGCAAAGCGTTCGAGGTCGGTGATGCCATGCGAGGAGATGAACACCGCCCGGTCTTCATCTTGAACGGCCGAGAGCAGCTCGGCGAATACCTGCTGCTTCGAGATCGCATCGAGGCCAACCGTAGGTTCATCGAGGACAAGCAACTTCGGACGCCACGAGAGCGCGAGCACCAGCGACAATTTGATTCGTGCGCCGAACGACAGGGTCTGGATGCGCTCGTGCCGGCCCACGTGGAGTGCTTCGAGCAACTGTGTGCAGTAGGCTTCGTCCCACGTCGGATAGAAGCCCTTGACGAAGCTGATGATCTTGCTGACCTTGGTCCACGGCAGGTAATTCAACTCGGGGCTGACGTAGCCGGTCTGCAGTTTGACCGCGCGTTCGTCGCGCTTGTGATCGAGGCCCATCACGCTGATGGAGCCCGCGTCCTTCTCGCCCAGACCGAAGATCATGTCGATGGTGGTGGTCTTGCCTGAGCCGTTCGGCCCGACGAACCCGTAGATGGCGCCCATCGGCACGGTGATATCCACCGGGCCAAGGGTGAATGCCTTGAACGATTTCTTCAGGCCGCGGATTTCAAGTGCGGTGGCAGGCATGTCTCGTGGTCTCCTTCAAATTGCGCGCGGCGGCCTGTAGGCCATTGCCGAGGACGTCGATCGGGTCAGGGTGTAGTGATTGATGAGGGCCGCGATGCCCAGGGAAGCGAGCCCGATCGCGAGCACCAGCAGTCGCGTGTGAGAGTCAGGCTTCGCGAATAGATTTATCGCCATGGTGGCAGCCGCCACGCTGCCGATCATGCTCGCGGCCGTCTGGCCGGCAACGTTGCCCTTGAAAGGAAATCCCAGCGCGTGAGTCATCGCGCAGAGTCCGGCATATGCGAATATCGCGAGCGGGCTCAGTTCTTCGGTAATGGGCCAGCCCATCACCCCGTGGACCAGCAACACGATGAGCCAGGCTTCCGCCCACGTGACGAAAGGGGTGAAGACCAAGAGCGCGTTGACCCGGCTCACGGACAGCGGCAGTACCTTCAGCTGGCGCAACCACATCGTCCAGATACTGAACATGCTGATTCCCATGAACGTGAAGACGAGAAACATGCCTGTCAGAAATCGTGGATTTGTACCATCGGGCGCGGGAAAGACATACGGTCCTGCGGCAAGGAATGCTCCGTAACCCACCGACACCATGACAAACACTGAGACGATGTGCGACCACCCAATTCGGAGCACTCCAGTGAAGTGGTCTGCCAATCTTCGAGGAGCTGGCGATGGCTCGGGCGCGGCTGTCGCTCGGACCCACATTGCATAAGCCGCGGTGTTCTTGCGTGGAGCGGCAAGAAGGCTCGCTACACTCATCGTCAGGCCGAGCAAGAGGGCCAGCGTGCTCGGTGTTGAAAACTCAGCGACGCGAGTGGGCAGGCTCCTGGCGAAGAACAGTGGTCCGCCGATCGCCAGGATAAAGAACAACGGCATGACCACCAGCGCTGGAAGCAAGGTGGGCCTCCCCATTCGAAGAACAGCGGTGCTTGCCGGTAGTCGTGGCATCGCCCAAGCCAGCGCACCCGCGTAGCTAACGTCGTACAGAGTCGAAAGCAGCAGCGTTTCAGGAGTCATGAATGCATTCCCGCTGTTCGCAGCAACGTAAGCCAGGCCCAGGAGCTTGAGCATCAGGAGAATCAGCGGGACTACGACCGTGGTATTCAGCCACGTGGTCAGCCACAGGTCGCGACCGGTCACCGGAAGCACGCGGTATTCGCGACAGCCGGTGCCCTCGCCAGCTTGAGCTCCCAGCACGAACGCCAGCGTCATCGAGGTGGCCATCAGCCATCCGACGCTCCCGCCGTTGTCCGCGAGGAGTTTCAATAGATTCGGGAGAAGCCAGACCCAGATGAGAAAAATTCTCCGGTTCCGCCGGACAAGGCCGCCCAGGAGTCGCATCACCGTCGGCAGGTCAGCGCGTTGGGTCCTATGCGCGTTGGCGGACATGCTTGGCGCCTCCTTCCGTGGGTGAGTGCTTATCGGCGTCGTCACGCATCACGCTCTGCACAAGCTTCAGGATGGCCTTCGGCCCAAGACCGGCCTCAGCCGCTTCGCGTACGCCTTGACGGAAGAGTTCTTCCGCGCGCGAGGTTTTCACCGCACGGCTGCGATCGGGCGCGACGTCAGAGACAAACGTGCCCAGGCCCTGCCGGCGATAGATGATTCCTTCGCGCTCGAGTTCTTCGTACGCGCGCTTGACCGTGATGACGCTGACCAGCAGTTCCTCTGCAAGGCCGCGGAACGAAGGAAGGGGCGAGCCCGCCGCCAATCGGCCCTCGCTGATTTCTCGCTTCAGGCTGTTGATGATCTGCAGGTACAGCGGTCCCGGTGCGGCTGCCGAGAGCGGCGCGATCAGGAGCGATGGTGATGGGCGAACCACGTGGACTAGTGTATATAGAGACTAAATACAGTTGTCAAGGGCTCCCCATGCTCTGGTGCTCTGGTGCTCCGGTGCCGCGCGCACGAAAGCCCCCGAGCACAGCCGTGACATGATCAAGGGCGCGCCATGTCCGAACCAGCCAACCCCGAAGCTCTGCCCGCCACGCTCACGCTCTCCCGTCAGGCGCCGGACGATGTGGGAATTCGGCAGGTGGTGATCTCGCTCGACGGCAAGGAACTGGCAGTGTTGCTTAACGGCCAGAGCGTGACGACCGTAGTGCCGTCAGGCGAACATCGCATGCGTCTTCATAACACGCTGGTGTGGAAAAACATCCCTCTGGACCTGAAGCCCGGCGAACACGCGCGATTCATGGTTACCAATCGCGCAGGCTGGGGCACATTCGCCATGGTGGCCACGCTGGGGGTGGGGCCGATCTATCTGAAGGTCGAGCGACAATAAATGTAGGGCGTGGCTTCAGCCGCGCCAATTTGGCGCCCCTGAAGGGACGCCCTACGTCCCTGGCGCCCCTAAAGGGACGCCCCGCGAGCCGATCGCCACCAGATGCGTCGCCGTCCGCACCAGCAGCCGGTTGCCATCAAGGGCCGGCGTGGCCATCGTGACGGCGCCCATGGCGTTGGTTGCCAGTAGTTCGAACGTGCGTCCCGCCTTGACCACGAACACGTCGCCGTCCTCGCTCGAGAAGTAGACGCGCCCACCGGCGGCGACCGGCGAGGCGCTGATGCCCGAGCCTGCCGCCAGCCGCTGCTGGTACACGCGCGCGCCGGTACTTACGTCATACGCCGACAGGATGCCGGCGTCCGTGACCATGTACAGCAGTCCCTGATAAACCACGGGCGTTGATGTGTACGACGATCCTCGCTCGATCGTCCACGACACAATCTTCGGATCGATTGCGCCCTGCTCGTTCGGTCTGGCGGCCAGAGGGATCGCCCATGTCGGCCGAGAGCCCGGCGCATAGCCGCCGGTCACAATAACGTTGGCACCCGAAAGGACCGGCGAGGGCACCTTGACCTGCGTGCCGTCCTCCATGTGCCACAACTCGCGGCCGGTGAGCAGGTCATGCGCGCGAATCCGCGTCGGCGAGTTGGTGACGACGACAGACCGGGCTCCAACCGTGGCCACGACTGGCGTGGCCCAGGAGGGCATGTCGGTGTGCGGCGATGTCCATACACGCTTGCCTGAAGCCATGTCGTATGCGGACAGAGCCGAGCCCTTGTGCTGATCGTTCTGGACCAGGACGAGGTTGCCGGCAATCACCGGCGAGCTGGCGGGTCCCCATTGATACGTCGGGTCGTCAACCAGTCCCACGTCCATCACGCCAAGATCCTGCTTCCATAACAATGCGCCGCTGGTCGCGTTGAAGGCGAACAGCCCTTCCGAGCCCATCAGCGCCACCACCAAGGTGCCGTTAGTGGCCGGCGTGGCTGACGCGTGACTGGATTTGACATGCCGCTTACTGCGCGGGATGCCTGCATGCGCGACGGTAGACCACAGCACTTTTCCACTGACGGAATCGAGAGCCAGCAGCCGCCACTCGAACTGGCCCGCATCGGGTGCCGAATCGATCCCCGCGCGGCTGGAATCACCGAGCGTGACGCTTGTGCCCGCGCCACTCGCGGGCACCGCGGTTGTCACATACACGCGCGAACCGGCCACGATGGGACTGGAGTGTCCCATACCGGGAATCGCTGTGCGCCACGCGACGTTGGTGCCCGCCGCGACATCCCAGGTCGCCGGTGGTGAGCCCGCTCCGACCCCAGCCGCCGTACCCCCTCTAAATCCCGGCCAACTCTGTGCGTGGAGTCCCGAACCGAACACAATCACGACAACAGCCAACGCGAACGCGTGCTTAATCATCGCGACTTCTGACGAATGCCGCCTGCCGACAGTTCGGGTCCGTGAGCACAGCAGCACTAGAATGTGCTGTGCTCTCAACCCCGGAACACGTCGCGGCGTTCCTGGTCGCTGTGTGTTTTGCCGCGGGCCTCAACGTCTATGGCACGGTGGCGATGCTCGGCCTCGTGTCCCGTCTGGGCTGGGTCGCGCTGCCGGGCAACCTGGACATCGTGCAGAGCAATTGGGTCATCGGCGCGTGTGCCGTGATGTTCGCGCTCGAGTTCATCGCCGACAAGATTCCCCTGGTTGATCTCGTCTGGAACGTTGTCCAGACCTTTGTCCGGGTGCCCGTGGCCGGTTTGCTGGCCTATGGCGCACTTCCGGCGCTGGATCCCGGATGGCAGTTGGCCGCGGGCGCAGCGGGGGCGGGGCTGGCGTTGGTGGCCCATTCGGGCAAGACGGCGCTGCGAACGGCTGTCAGTGGGTCGCCTGAACCGGTTTCGAACATAGGACTGAGCCTGGTGGAGGATGCCTCCGCGCTGACACTGGCGTGGTTCGCCACGCAGCATCCCTACGTGGCAGCCACGATGGTGGTCGTCATGATGCTGGTGCTGATCATGGTCACGCGGTGGCTGCTGCGGGCCTTCCGGAAGCTGGTGACCAGAAGCAGCTGATTGCTGCTACCATTCCGGCGGTTCCCCTTCGGCGCGGCTGAAGCCACGCCCTACGTACGTGTTTGGAGGTCTACGTCATGAAGCAGATGCGCCGCCGCGTCGTTGTCGCTCTTCCTTTGGCATTTGTCGTCGCGTTGCTCGCGCCGATGTCGGCGCAGAACGCCACGAAACGCGCCATGTCGCTCGACGACATCCTGTCGTTCCGGGCCATGACCACCACCAGTTTGTCGCCCGACGGCAAGTGGTTCGCGTATCGTGTCTCTCCGCTCGAGGGCAACAGCGACGTCATCGTGCACAGCACGAGCGGCGCGCAGGAATACAAGTTCGCGGCTGGCGAAGGCGGCGGTCCGATGACGTTTTCTGACGACTCGATGTGGTTCACGATGGCCACCTCATTGACGCGCCAGGAAGCCGAGGCCGCTCGGCGCGCGCGGCGGCCCGTGCAGACGTCGGCGTTGATCGTGAATTTGGCCAACGGCGAAAAGATCAGCGTGCCGAAAGTGCGTCGCTTCGCCTTCTCCGGTGAAATGCCGGGCTGGCTCGCGATGCACCGCTACGGTCCGGACGCAGCCGCTGGGGCGGCCGGCGCGGCGGGTGGCGGGCGGGCAGGCGGTGCTCCGGCGGTTGCTGCGGCCGACGCGCCGCGTGACACGCGGCCTCGTGGCACGGACCTGATTCTGCGCGAACTCAAGACCGGCACCGAGATCAACATCGGCAACGTGTCGGAGTTTGCGTTCAACAAGTCCGGCAAGTACCTCGCGCTCGTGATCGACGCGGCCGATCAAGCGGGTAACGGACTGCAGATTCGCGACATGTCCCTGGGCACGATTACATCGCTCGATACCGACAAGGCGTTTTACGAGCGCATGGCCTGGACACAGGAAGGCGACGCGATCTCCATGCTGAAGGGCACGGACGACCGGACCTATCGCGAGCGGTTGTTCACGGTGGTCGGGTTCACCGGGTTTGGCAGCGGCATGCCGAAGAAGATCGTGTACGACCCGAAGCAGGACAAGGCGTTCCCGGCTGAGATGTCGATCAGCGGCAATCGGACGCCGACCTGGACCGAGGATCGCGGTGCGCTGATTTTCGGCATCGCCGAACTGACCAAGGTGCCGCGGCCTGCCGGTCGTGGCAACGCGACTCCGGCAGATGGCGCGCCGGCTCCCGATGGCGTAGACACGGGCGCGCGCGGCGCCGGTCCGGCGCCCGATGCCAGCGAACGGCCGAACCTGGTGGTGTGGCACTACAAGGATCCGCGTCTGCAGTCGCAGCAGGGTGTGCAGGAAAATCAGGACCGGTCGTTCAATTACGTGACCATGTATCGCGTTGGCGAGAACCTGATGGTCCGCATCGCCGACGAAGAAGTGCCGGACATCCAGATCACGGGACGCGGACAGTGGGCGATTGGCACCAGCGACCAGGCGTACGAGCTGATGAGCAACCTCAACGGCCAGAGCTTCCGCGACGTGTACGCGATCGATACCAAGACTGGCCGCAAGACCGTGGTGAAGAAGAACCTGCGGTGGGGCAACTCGTCTTCGCCGGACACCACGAAGTATCTGTACTACGACGCCAAGCACTTCTATGTGTTTGATACGGCGACGGGCATGGCGCGTAACCTCACGGAGAAGGTGCCGACATCGTTTGTGAATGTGGAAGACGACCATAATGTCGCCGACCCGCCGACGCAGGTGATGGGCTGGACGTCCGACAACCAGTACGTGCTCATTTCGGATCGCTGGGACATCTGGAAGGTGCCGGTCTCGGGCACGGAAGCTGCAGTGAACCTCACGGTCAACGGGCGAAAGGATGCAATCCGGTATCAGGGTCGCGTGCCGAACATCTACCTGAACGAACGCGGGATTGATCTTTCGAAGCCCCAGTATTTCTCGGTGATGGCGGAGTGGACCAAGCGCGCGGGCTACGGCATTCTGGAGCCAGGCAAGACCGGGCTCAAGATGCTTCTGTGGGAAGACGCGAGTATCGGGGGACTCCAGAAGTCCGAGAAGGGTGACGTCTGGCTCTATCGCAAGGAGACTCCGACGCAGGCGCCCCAGGTGTACGTGACGGACGCCACTCTTTCCGCGGGCCGGAAGATTGTGGACATGGCGCCGGAGGCAGAGTCTCTCGCGTGGTCCGCGGGCGCGCAGCTCATCGAGTTCAAGAACGACAAGGGCGAGCGTCTTCAGGCGTCGTTGTATCTGCCGGCGAACTACGAGAAGGGCAAGTCGTATCCGACGATTGTCTATATCTATGAGCGCCTCACGCAGGGGCACTACGGCTATGGCCGCCCGACCGCGAATGGCTTCAGCCGCCAGTCGTACACCAGCAACGGCTACGCCGTGTTGCAGCCGGACATCAAGTACTACGTCAACGATCCCGGCATGTCAGCGGCGTGGACGTTGCCTGCCGCGGTGAAGGCCGCCGTCGCCACCGGCGTCGTCGATCCGAAGCGGG
>JBKJJZ010000049.1:0-18220 GCA_046597705.1 Vicinamibacterales bacterium
GAGGTTCGAGGTTCGAGGTTCGAGGTTCGAGGTTCGAGGTTCGAGGTTCGAGGTTCGAGGTTCGAGGTTCGAGGTTCACATGACCGAGTACGGGTCGACGTCGATCATTGTTCGGCGCTTCAACTCTGGCTTGTGGTCGAGCGCGCGGAGGATCGCTTCGCGCATGGCCTTTCTCTCACGACCTTTGAGAAAAAACTGCGCGCGGTACTCGTCCTTGATCTTGGACATCGGCGCGGGCGCCGGGCCGATCAGCTTGGCCTTGGGCCCCTGGTGACGGACGAGTCCGGCCAGCACCTGCGCGCTTTCCATCGCCTGGCTCAATGACTTGCCTTTGACGATGACGTTGATGAGACCCACGCGCGGCGGATAGTCCATGCGCGTGCGGAATTGCATCTCCTGCTCGACGAACATCGCGTAGTCCTGCGCGGCCGCGGCCTTCACACTGTAGTGATCGGGAAACAGGGTCTGGACCAACGCTTCGCCGGCGATGGCTCCGCGCCCGGCGCGGCCCACCACCTGCGTGAGTAACTGAAACGTCCGTTCGGCGGCGCGGAAATCGGCCATGCCAAGGCCGACGTCCGCCGAAATGACACCCACCAGCGTGACGGAAGGAAAATCGTGGCCCTTCGCAATCATCTGGGTGCCCACCAGAATATCGACGTCGCCTTTCGCCACGTCGCCAAGCACGCGTGCAATCGCGCCTCGGCGGCGTATCGTGTCTCGATCAACGCGCACAACTCGCGCGCCTGGAAAGCGTTCGCGCATCAGGGCCTCGATGCGTTCGGTGCCAAAACCCGATTGCTCGAGGAACTCACCGCCGCACGTGCCGCACACTTTCGGGATCGACGATGAGTAGTTGCAGTAGTGACAACGAACGCGACGGGCCGTGCGGTGGTAGGTCAGGGTCACCGAACAGTGCGGGCACTCCAAAGTGGCAGCGCATTGGCGGCAGAAGATGACGGTCGCAAAGCCGCGACGATTAAGCAGCACCAGCGACTGTTCGCCCAGTGAAAGCCTGGTCTCGAGCGCAGCCCAGAGCGCGCGGCTGATGACCACATCGCTGCCTTCAGTGGCGTACTCCTCGCGCATGTCCACCACTTTCACTTCCGCCAGGGGACGATTCAGGACGCGCTGCGTCAGCGTCTGCAGGTCATAGCGACCCGCCTGCGCGTTCGATGACGACTCGAGTGATGGCGTCGCCGATCCGAGCAAGACAATCGCGCCTTCCATCCGGCCACGCACGACCGCCACATCGCGGCCATGGTACCGCGGCGATTCCTCCTGCTTGTAGGCACCATCGTGTTCCTCGTCCACGATGACGAGGCCCACATTGGCCAGCGGTGCGAAGACCGCGGACCGCGTGCCCACGACCACATCCACCTCACCGCGGCGGATGCGATGCCACTGGTCGTGACGCTCACCATCGGCCAGACCCGAGTGTTGAATGGTGACGCGGCGGCCGAAGCGCGCGCGAAACAATCCGGCGACGGCCGGCGTCAACGCAATTTCCGGCACGAGCACCAGGACTCGCCGCCCTCGCGACAACACAAGATCCGCCAGCCTCGCGTAGAGTTCCGTCTTGCCGCTGCCGGTCACCCCCTGCAGCACGATCGTCTTGAACTGCCCCGCAATCGCCGCTTCCTCGAGATGACGGAATACCTGCGCCTGCTCGGGAGTCAGCTGCCGCTCGCCTGGCGTATCGCCGCCGAGACTCCACAGCGACTCTTCGCCATCGGCAACACCTTGAAACGGATCGCGTTCGACGACATCATCGCGGAAACGGACGAGGCCCGCCTTCTCGAGTGACCGCAGTGTTGCAAGAGACACGCCGGCCTTTTGAAATGCTGAAACAGGAAGCGCCGGGTCTGAAGACCCGGCCTCCGAAGGCGCCTTGGCGTCAGAAAGCAGGGCCAACGCCTGCTGTTGCTTCTGCCCTTTCGGTAACGCCGTGGCTTGGGCTTGCCCCGCTGGAGCCTTGGCGGAGGCGGGTTCCACCATCCTCACCGTTCGAAACGCGGTGGTGCCACCCTTGCGTGACATCGGCGGCAATGCCACGGCCAGCGCGTCGCCCGGGCCCGCGGCGTAGTAGTCGGCCACCCAGAGCGCGAGATCAACGATGTGCCCGGGGAGATAGGGATCGGTGTCAAGAATCTCGCCGAGATCGCGAAGCGTTCCGCCCTCGGGCCTGAGCGCATGCGGCTCGATGACGCACCCCATGACGACACGGCCGCCCAGGGGCACGTTCACGCGCGCGCCCTTGGGCGGGATCGGCTGTCCATCTGGAACGCGATACGTCAGCCGGCCCAGCCCGGGCACTGGAACGCCAACGGCGACGAGCCGGTCGCTCACGGCGTGTCGGTCAGCAGGGAGCGCACTTTCTTCATGTCATCCCAGACCTCGCGCTTGCGGTCCGGACTGCGAAGCAGATACGCCGGGTGGAACGTCGGAATGAGGCTGGCGCCGCGATACTCGTGAATGACTCCCCTGATTCTCGAGATGGGCGCGTCCGTGCGCAAGAGAAGATGCGCCGCGAAGGTGCCGAGCGCGACGATGACGCGCGGCTTCACGATGTCGATCTGCTGCGCCAGAAAGGGCTCACACGTCGCCACCTCATCGGCCTCGGGATTCCGGTTGCCCGGCGGCCGGCACTTGATCACGTTGGCGATATACACGTCACTGCGTTCCATGCCGATGGCTTCGATAATCTTCGTGAGGAGTTGACCGGCGCGGCCCACGAACGGTACGCCTTGCTCGTCTTCATCGGCGCCCGGCGCCTCGCCCACAAACATCAGGTCCGCGTTCGGATTCCCGGTGCCGAAGACGACCTGCTTTCGGCCCAATGTGTGCAACTTGCACCGCGTGCAATCGCCGATGAAGGCGCGCACGGCAGCAAGTTGACCGGCTTGATCATCAGCCGGGTCTAAAGACCCGGCCTCCTTCTGAAAAGACCCGGCCTCCTGCTGAAAAGACCCGGCCTCCTGCTGAATTGAGGGTGCGCTCTCTTGCGCCGGCACTCGAACCCGCCACTTCGGATCGGTGGTTGTTCCCATGACGCCGAGGTCGCGGTAGTACTTCAGATGTTCGCGAAGCGCGTCGTTGTCGCTCATACGCGTGCCGGAGTGTCCCGCGTGAGCAAGGCTTCCACCCTGTCGAGAATCGCCGAGGCAACGTCGGCTTTGGACATCATCGGCAATACCTGGTGTCCCGAGGCGCTCACTAGCGTGACCTGATTGGTATCGACATCAAACCCGGCACCTTCCTGGGTCACGTCATTGGCCACGATCAGATCAACGCGCTTGCGTTGCAGTTTCTCAGCAGCGCGCGGGACGGGCGATCCCGTCTCGGCGGCAAACCCCACCAGCACCGGCCGGGACCCGCCGCCGCGCTGCCGGCCGAGGTCCGCGAGAATGTCGGCGGTCCGTGCAAGAGCCAAACTCATCGGGCCCGCCTTCGCCACCTTCTGACTCTCCGGTCCAGCCGCCGGCGTGTAGTCAGCCACCGCCGCTGCCATGATCACGACATCGGCGTTCGGCGCGCCTTCCATAACCGCGGCGTGCATCTGCGCAGCGCTACGCACGCGCGTCAATGCGCTCACCGCGGGAGGCTCGACCGGCGTCGGTCCTGCAACCAGCGTGACCGAGGCGCCACGCCGCATCGCCTCGTGAGCCAGCGCGAAACCCATTCGGCCCGACGATCGATTGCCGAGAAAACGCACAGGGTCAATGTCTTCGAGCGTCGGCCCCGCGGTAACCAGCACTCGGCGTCCGGCCAGTGGCCCGATCGGCCGGGCGGGTTGCGCCAGGCGATCTACCGCTTCCGCGATCTGCTCGGGCTCGGCGAGCCGGCCCTGCCCCACCCATCCGCAGGCGAGGTAGCCGGCGCCCGGTTCAACCACCTGCACGCCTCGGCCGATGAGCGTCGCAAGGTTGGCCCGCACTGCCGGGTGCTCCCACATGACCGTGTTCATGGCAGGCGCAAGCAGCAGTGGCGCGCGCGTGGCGAGATAGAGCGCGCTGAGAAAATCGTCCGCGATGCCGTTCGCAAGTTTTCCGATGATGTTGGCCGTGGCCGGCGCGACGACGAGCGCGCGCATTTCGGTTGCGAGGGCGATGTGTTCGATGCCGGTGTTCATCCCGGCGGCCCACTGCGTGGTGATCACCGGCCTGCGGGTGATGGCCTCGAACGTCAGCGGGGTGACGAAGCGGCGCGCGTTCCGCGTCAGAATCGCCTGAACCTGGTAACCGCGCTTCTGCAGGAGGCGGGCAACTTCAACCGCCTTGTAGGCGCCGATACCGCCGGACACCCCCAGCCCGATCAGGGGCTCAACCGCCATGGGAGCCTACTCGGTCGGGGGCAGGTCTACGCGGGGCACAAGGCCCGACGCCACTTCCTGCTGCGCCCGACGCGCGGGCTGAGCCGACCCTTCGACTTTGGGGAGGCAGCCTCGCAGCAGTTGATGCGCGCGCGCGGCCGCGATCGACACGAACTCAAAGCGGCTCTCGGGGTTGTTGATCTTGGGTGATTCGGCCATTAGTGCTCCCTGTAAACGATCATTGTATCTCGTAGGGCGTGGCTTTAGCCGCGCCAATTCCGGCGCCCCTGAAGGGACGCCCTACGGAATACCCCTGAAGGGACGCCCTACGGAATACTCCGGAATGTCTCAATGATCGGGTTGATCGAAGCCCGGCGGCGGGAGAGTTTGGCACGTTCGGCCACGACGATTCCGGCCAGTTCGCCGACGCAGCGCTCCAGCAGGTCGTTGACCACAACGTAGTCGTAGGCCGAGACCGCGTCTACTTCGCGCCTGGCGGTCTCGAGCCGCTTCAGCATTTCGGGTTCTGGATCCTTGCTGCGCTTTCGCAGCCGCTGCTCCAGTACTTCGAACGACGGTGGCAACATGAAGACCGCGACCGTCTCGGGCACGCGGTCACGCACCTGGCGCGCGCCCTGCACGTCAATGACCAGCACCAGGTCTTCGCCGGCGGCCAGACGCGACTGCGTTTCTTCCCTCCCGGTCCCGTAGTAGTGACCGAAGACGTCGGCCCACTCGAGGAATGCGTCGCGCGCAATCATCGCTTCAAACGCCGCGCGGGTGATGAAGTTGTAGTCCAGCCCGTCCTCTTCACCGGGCCGCGCCGGCCGCGACGTGTACGACCGCGACATCCGCAAGCCAGGCAGCACCTGCACCAACTGCTCTACGACCGTGGTCTTGCCCGTGGCGCTGGGCGCGGACACGACCAGGAGCAGCCCGCCGGCCGGCCTATTCGACATTCTGCACCTGCTCACGGACGCGCTCGAGTTCGGCTTTGGCGCCCACCACGAGTTCCGTGACCTTGAGGCCTTCCGCTTTTGAGCCGATGGTGTTGATCTCCCGGTTCATTTCCTGCACCAGAAAGTCCAGCTTGCGGCCGCACGGTTCCACACCGTCCGCAAGCTGACGCCAGTGTTCCACATGCCCGCGCATCCGCGAAATTTCTTCGTGGATGTCCGAGCGGGCCACAAAGCGCACCACTTCCTGGGTGACGGCCGTGGGATCAAGCTGCAGGTCGGACGGCAATGCCGCGAGCCGTTCGCGCAGCCGGCCTTCGAGCGCACCCTGGCCGGACGCCGCTGCGGCTTCCACCGTATCGACAAACGCGAGCAACGTCGCGAGGCGAGAGTCCAGGTCCACGGCCAGGAACCGCCCTTCGGTCTGGCGCATGACCACCATCGCGTCGAGCGCTTCGGACAATGTGGCCTCGATAAGACTCGCTTCCGGCTCGCCGAGGGCATCGGGTTCGGCCACCGCGCGCACTTCCAGCACGTGCGGAATCCGGCACAGGTCCGAGGCCGACAGCGCGCCGGTCACCAGACCCTGTTCGCGCGCCCTTTCCACTGCGGCATTGATCTGCGCCAGCAACGGTTCGTTGAGCACCACTTCACGCGCGGTCGCATCCAGTTGGTCCCAACTGAGCTGAATCTCGACGCGGCCGCGCGTCAGCTTCTGCTGCACCAACCCCTTCAACCGCGACTCCAGGCGCCCAAGGGCGCCAGGCATCTTGATCTGGATATCCAGAAACCGGTGATTGACCGACTTCACCGTGACACTCACTTGCTGTCCGGCCTCATCCCGGCCAATAGACGCAAACCCGGTCATCGAACGAATCACGCAACACCCTTTCCTTCGACCGGTTCCAGTTCCGGCTCGTCCACCATCTGCAACGCGTGAAGGCGCGCATAGACGCCTCCCGGCCGATCAATCAATTCGTCGTGCGAACCCAACTCCGCGACCTGTCCGTGTTCGAGCGCAACGATGAGATCCGCGTGACGAACTGTTGACAATCGATGCGCGATCACAAACGTCGTGCGGTTGCGCATGAGATTGACGAGCGCGGCCTGCACGGCCTGCTCGGACTCGGAGTCGAGCGCCGATGTCGCTTCATCGAGCACCAGGATTGGCGCGTTGGTCAGGATGGCACGGGCGATCGCCAGTCTCTGCCGCTGTCCGCCAGACAGCCGCTGACCGCGCTCGCCGATCTTCGCGCTGTAGCCGCCGATGAGTTCAACGATGAATTCATGGGCGTGCGCGGCCCGTGCCGCGTCCTCGATCGCCTCCCGCGTGGCACCGGGCGCGCCATAAGCAATGTTCGATGCAATGGTGTCGTCGAACAGCACGGTCTCCTGCGTCACAAGCGCAATCTGCCCGCGCAGGGAGTCGAGCGTCACATCGCGAATATCGACGCCATCAATCAACAGGGCGCCTTCGGTGACATCGTAGAACCGTGGAATGAGATTCACGAGCGTAGTCTTGCCGGCCCCGCTCAGTCCGACCAGCGCCACCACCTGTCCCGCGCGGGCCGTGAACGTCACGTGGCGAAGGATGTGCCGATCGGGGGAATCGTCATACGAAAACCCGACGTCCCTGAACTCGACCGTGGCTCGCAGCGGCGGCAGCGCAGCCGCGGCCGGCCGCTCCTTCACCTCCGAGTGCGTGTCGAGTATTTCAAAAATACGCTGCGATGCGGCGATGGCCTGCTGCAGTCCCGCATTCACGCGGCTCAGCTTCTTAATCGGGCCGTACATCGAGAACGCGGTTCCCAGAAATGACATGAACTCGCCGGTGGACAACTGGCCGTTTCCAACCTTGACCGAGGCGTACCACACGGCACCCGCCGCCCCGATTCCGCCGATGAACTCCATGAGCGGCGGCAGCGCAGACATCGCGGCGGTGATCCGCATGTTCGTGCGATACAGCTTTTCGCCGACCGCGGCGAATCTCGCTCCCTCGCGCCCTTCGGCGCGAAACGCCTTGACGATGCGATGACTGGTGAGGCCCTCGGACGCAACGTGTGTCAGGTGCTCCTGCTCTTCCTGGCTGAGGCGCGTGGTGCTGCGCACGCGCTGTCCCAGGCGCACCAGTGGATAGACCACAAGAGGCACAGTGGCGATGCACAGCACTGCAAGGCTCGCATCGAGGTAGAACAAATACGCCGCATAGCCGACAAGGGTGATCGACTCTCGAACCAGGTCGGCCACAGTCTCTGCAGCGGCGGTCTGGACCTGGCTGACGTCGTTGGTGATTCGTGAGATGAGCTGGCCGGATGTGCGCCGTGAGAAGAAGGCCGCCGACTGATTCAGGATGTGGCGATGCAGCCGGTTGCGCAGGTCCATCACCACGCGCTGCCCGACTTCCGTCATCAAGTAGCTGGAGAAATACGCGCCCAGCCCTTTGACGGCAAATGCGGCGATCAGTGCCACGGCAATCGGGTTGACGGCCGTCGGCTGCACTTGCTTGAACTCGAGCCGAGTGAGGAGATCGAAGATCTCCCTCACGATGAGCATCAACCCGACGGACCCTGCCGCGTAGACCACCATCGCCAGCACCGCAAGGGCCAGACGGCCCCGGAATGGCGCGGCATACCCCAGCAGGCGACGGAACTCTTTCACTCGTCGGTGCCGTAGCCCTTCGGGTTCTTCTCGTGCCACGCCCACGCCGTGGCCACGATGGTGTCGAGGTCGCTGTGCACCGGGTTCCACCCGAGCGACGCGCGCGCCCGCGCACTGCTGGCCACGAGCCGCGATGGATCGCCGGCGCGGCGCGGCGCGAACACGTGAGGCACATCCTTGCCGAGCACGCGTTGCACGGACTTGATGACATCGTTCACCGAGACGCCGTCGCCCATGCCGAGATTGTAGGACGCCGACGCCGCGCCCGCCTCCAGCTGACGCAGGCCTGCCAGGTGCGCAGCCGCCAGGTCGGTGACGTGGATGAAGTCACGCACGCAGGTGCCGTCAGGCGTCGAATAGTCATCGCCAAATACATGCAAGGGCACGCCGGTTGCCGCCGCAAGAATGGTCCTGGGAATCAGATGCTCTTCCGGCTCATGATCCTCGCCCAGCAGGCCCTCGGGGTCGGCGCCAGCCGCATTGAAATACCGGAACACGACGTAGCGGAAGCCCCGTGCCACATCGAGGCTCTTCAACGCCCGTTCGATCACCAGCTTGGTCTCGCCGTAGGGATTGATCGGGCTCTGCGGATGGGTCTCGTCGATGGGCGTCACCAACGGCTCGCCGAAGGTGGCCGCGGTGGACGAGAAGACGAACTGCGAGACGCCGGCTTCGATCATGGCCGAGAGCAGCGTGATGGTGCCCACCACGTTGTTCTCGTAATAGCGCGCGGGTTCGCGGACAGACTCGGCGACGGAAAGCAGCGCGGCGAAATGCAGCACCGCTTGCGCGCCGCTATCCTTGAGCGCGGCCAGGACCCGCGCACGGTCGCGGACGTCGCCCTCGACGAACGTGACTTTGCGCTCCGGGAACGCCCGCGCGATCCGATCGACCGCTTCGCGGTGGCCGGCCAACAGGCTGTCGAAGACACAGACCTCATACCCGGCCTGGACCAGCGCCTTGACGGTATGACTGCCGATGTAGCCGGCGCCCCCGGTCACGAGTACCCCGCCGGTTGCGCCGCTGGTCATGGCCGCCCGATCGAGTGATAGGTGAAGCCGAGCGCCCGCACCTGGACGGGTTGATACAGATTGCGTCCATCAAAAATCAACGGCTGCTTCATCGTCTTCTTCATTCGCGCGAAGTCCGGTTCGCGGAACTCGTTCCATTCGGTCACGATGAGCAATGCGTCCACGCCGGCGAGGGCCTCATAGGCGTGAGGGGCGTATTTGATCTTCGAGCCGAAGATGGTGCGTGCAACGGCCGTGGCTTCCGGGTCATAGGCGATGACCTTGGCTCCACGCTCGAGGAGCCCTTCGATGATGGGAACGGCAGGCGCCTCGCGCATGTCGTCCGTGCGTGGCTTGAACGCGAGGCCCCAGACGCCGATCGTCTTCCCCTCCAGCGCCTTCGGCCCCTTGCCAAACACGGCATCCAGTTTCAGTAACAACCGCTGCTTCTGCGTCTGGTTGACCGCCTCCACCGCCTCCAGGACGCGGAACTTGTACTTCTTGTCCGACGCGAATTTCACGATGGCCTGAACGTCCTTGGGGAAGCAGCTGCCACCGTAACCCACGCCGGGAAACAGGAATGAAGGCCCGATGCGCCGGTCCGTGGCCACGGCCTGGCGGACCATGTCCACATCGGCGCCAAACAGCTCACACACATTGGCGATTTCGTTCATGAACGAGATACGGGTGGCCAGCATCGCGTTCGCGGCATATTTGCAGAGTTCGGCGCTGGGGCAGTCCATGACAAAGACCTGAGCGCCATGGGCCGTAAACGGCCGGTAGAGTTCGGTCATCAAATCCGTGGCTTTCTGGTCGGTGGTCCCCAGCACGACGCGGTCCGGATTGAGAAAGTCGTCAACGGCCGCGCCCTGTTTCAGGAATTCAGGGTTACTGACCACCGAAAAGGGATGGGTGGTTTCGCGGCGAATGGCCTCGCGAACCAGCTCCGAGGTGCCAACCGGCACCGTGCTCTTGTCCACAATGACTTTGTAGCCATTCATGGCACGGGCAATTTCGGCCGCGGCGCCCAGCACGTGCTTCAGGTCGGCCGACCCGTCCTCGCCCATCGGTGTGCCGACGGCGATAAAAATGATGTCTGATTTCCGAACGGCCGCTTTCAGATCCAGCGTAAAGGTGATGCGCTTTTCGCCGACGTTCCGCTTGACCATTTCTTCGAGCCCGGGCTCGAAGATCGGAATCTTGCCCCGGCGCAATCCGCGCACTTTGGCAGCGTCCTTGTCCACGCAAACGACTTGGTTACCCGTCTCCGCAAAACATGCCCCAACCACAAGCCCCACATATCCCGTTCCGATTACTGCTATCTTCATCTGTCCCTTCCGGTCCCACCTGACAAGCTGGCGAAATTATCACGTGGCCTCTACAGGTGTCAAGCGGTTGCTGAATAAGGAGTTACGGCGATGGGGGCAATGAGGGACCGGGTGCGAATCCTGCTCGACTACAGGCCGGCGTTACGCAAGCGAACGGGCGTGGGCGAATACGTGCATGAGCTGGCGCGCGCGCTGGTGGCGACGACCGACGCCGGTCGCAACGAGTCGCTCACCCTCTTTTCGTCTTCGTGGCAGCATCGCCTCGCGGCTGATGTGGTTCCGGGCGCATCGGTCGTCGATCGGCGCATCCCGGTGCGCGTGCTCAACCTGATGTGGCATCGCGCGCAATGGCCTCCGATCGAGATGCTGGCAGGCGGCGGCTTCGACATCGCGCACTCCGCGCATCCCCTGCTGATGCCTGCCGGGCGCGCCGCCCAGGTGGTGATGGTCCACGACCTGGACTTCATCCAGCATCCGGAACGCACCCACGGCGAAATTCGCCGCGACTACCCCGCTCTGGCTCCCACCCACATCCGGGCCGCCGATGCCGTGGCGGTGAATTCGCGGCACACCGCCGCCGAGGTGGTCCGGCTGACCGGCGTCAGTGCCGAACAGGTCTTCGTCTGCCCGCTGGGACGCCCCGACTGGGCGCCTCGCGACGCCGAACCCGCGGACGCCCCCTTGCTCTTTCTCGGCACCATCGAGCCACGCAAGAACATCGGGCTGCTGCTCGACGCGTATGAACGGCTGCTGGCGAGTCGTGCCGCGCGGGGGCTGCCAACACCGAAACTGGTGCTGGCAGGTGGAGCGGGACTGGGCTCCGACGCGATTCTGCAACGCGTGCGGGAACCCGGACTTGCGCCTCACGTGGATGTGCGCGGATACATCAACCCGGATGCGAGACGCGACGTGTACGCGTCGGCGATGATGTGCATCATGCCGTCTCATACCGAAGGCTTTGGACTGCCGGCGCTCGAGGCGATGACCATCGGCGTGCCGGTGCTCGCCGCAGACCAGGGCGCGTTGCCCGAGGTCGTCGGCGACGCGGGCGTGCTCTTCCGTTCCGGGGACGCCGAGGGACTGGCGGCCGCGCTCGACGGCCTCATCTCCAGCCCGGAGCGACGGCTCCAGTTGCGAGAAGCCGGACTTGAGCAATCGCGGCACTTCAGCTGGGCGCATACCGCCGCGCGCACACGCGAGGCCTGGGCTCACGCCATCGAACGGAAGACGCGGCGTGGCTGACGCGCTACACGTCGGGATCGATGCGCGCGAACTGGCGGGCACACCCACTGGCGTCGGGCGATACATGTCCGGCGTCCTTCACGAATGGTCGAACGCCGGCTTCCCCCACCGCGTCACTCTCTTCCTGCATCGCGATCCGCCCGCGTGGGTTCGCGAGTTGTCCTTCACGTGCGAGGTGGTCGTTGAGGCCTCCGAAACCGCAGGCACCTGGTGGGAACAGCAGCGCCTGCCGGCGCTTGCCGGGCGCTCGGCCGTCGATGTCCTGCTCTCGCCTGCCTACACGGCGCCGTTGCGGCTGCGCTGCCCGTCGGTCGTCATCATTCACGATGTCTCGTTCTTCGCCCAACGCGACGAATTTCGCTGGCGCGAAGGCCTGCGGCGGCGAATAGTGACTCGAGCGTCGGCGAAGCGCGCGGCGGCCGTCGTCACGGTGTCGGAGTTTTCGGCCGGCGAGATCAGCCGCCACCTGTCAGTGCCCCGGTTTGAGATCGTGCTCGCGCCTCAGGGGTCACCAGAGTGGCGCGGGGGGCTGGGCGGCTCCGAACGCGAGGCTCTCGTGTTATCGGTGGGCACCCTTTTCAATCGGCGTCACACGCCTGAACTTCTGCAGGCGATGGCGCGCGTGCGCACCCAGGTCCCAGGTGCCCGCCTGGTGCTCGTCGGCGGCAATCGGACGCACCCCTCCATCGATCCCGCCGGCCTTGCGCGCGACCTCGGGATGACAGATGCGTTCACATGGAAACCCTGCGTGCCCGACGATGAACTCAATGCGCTCTACGCCGCGGCGCGGGCGTTTGCGTTCTTGTCTGACTACGAGGGCTTTGCGATGACGCCGATGGAGGCCGCCGCCTATGGCGTGCCCAGCGTGTTGCTGGACACCCCGGTGGCGCGTGAGGTGTACGGCGATGCGGTACTTCGTGTTCCGCTCGATGTGCCTGCGATTGCCGCAGCGCTGACGATGCTGCTGACCGACGCGGACGCGCACGCGGCGGCCGTGTCTCGAGCGCGCACTCGACTCGGCGCGTTTACGTGGTCGCGCACGGCGTCCGTCCTTCGCGACACGCTCGAGCGCGCCGCTGGTCGTGGAGCTCGGCGATGACCACACGCCTCGACATCATCATCGTCAACTACAATACGGCCGCATATCTCGTGAGCTGCCTGAGCTCCTTGCGCCAGGCACCACCGGCAACGCCTTACCGCGTCTGTGTGGTGGATAACGCATCGAGTGACATCAGCGTCGCGACGGTGACCCGGGAATTTCCCGAGGTCGAGGTCGTACGGCTCCCCGAGAATATCGGATTCGCGGCCGCAAACAATGTGGGCATCCGCCGGACATCGGCGCCGCTGATCTTGCTGCTCAACAGCGACACCTTTGTGCCTGAAGGCGCAATCGATCGATTGATCGAACGCCTCGAAGCCACCGGGGCCGTCGCCGCCGGTCCACTACTGGTGAATGAGACGCGGTCGCCAGAGGTGTCGTTCGGACCGATGCTGTCCCCGCTGGCTGAAGCCGCGCAGCGGATGCGGATGCGGCTGGCGGCAAGCAACGCGACGTTGGCACGCCTTTATGTGGCCCGCCACATCTCTCGCGAGCGTCCCGTGGATTGGGTCAGCGGTGCCTGCCTGCTCGTCCGACGCGCGGCCGCGGAGGAGGCCGGGCTGCTCGACGAGCGCTACTTCATGTACGAAGAGGATGTCGATTTCTGCGCCGCGCTCCGCTCGCGTGGTGGCCGTGTCATCTTCGCGCCGGCCGCCGAGGTGGTCCACTTCCGCGGTGGCTCGTTCGCCTCGACCGGTCAGGCGGCGTCGCCGCTCTATGACCGTAGCCACGTTCGCTTCTATGAGAAGCACGCGCCGCACTGGGTGCCGCTGCTTAAGGCGTGGCTCGCCCTGCGTGGCCGCGCCATTCGATAGAATTACTGGAGTGGTTCCTGTTCGCATTGCGATCGACGCGCGAAAACTGCACGACTACGGCATCGGCACGTACGTGCGGAACCTGGTGCGGGAGTTCGCGCGGCAGGACTCGCCTGAACATTACGTGCTCATTTGCCATCCGACCGATGAAGAGTTCGTGCGTGCCCTTGGACCGCGCTTTGAACCCCTGATCGACCGCGCGGCCAGTTATTCGGTGCGGGAGCAATTCAGCGTCCCGCTGGATCTGCGACGTGCCCGTGTGCAGTTGTTCCACTCGCCGCACTACGTGGTTTCGCCGCTGACACCAGGACCCGTGGTCGTGACGATTCATGACTGCATCCATCTCCGTTTTCCGCAGTACCTGCCGAACCGTGCCGCGTACGCCTATGCACGGACGTTCATGGCGCTGGGGGCGAGGCGCGCCCGGCGGGTGCTGACGGTTTCGCAGGCCAGCAAGGACGACATCCAGCACTACCTGCACACGCCGGCGGAAAAGATCGATGTGATTCACAACGGCCTGGACTCGCGATTCCTCGAGCCGCCCGACGAAGCGAATTGCGCGCGCGTGCGGGACCGCTTCCTGCTCAACGCACCGTTCGTGCTCTACACCGGCAACATCAAGCCACACAAGAACGTCGAGCGACTGATCGAAGCCTTTGCGCTCATGCGCAAGAACGGGCACGAAGACGTCAAGCTGCTGATCATCGGCGACGAGTTGTCGAAGTATCCCGGCCTGCGACGCCTCGTGCACCGGCATCACCTGCACCAGCATGTGCGTTTCCTCGGGTTCGTGCCTGACGCGACGCTGGCCGCGCTCTACCGGCTGGCCAAGGTGTTCGTGTTTCCGTCCCTCTATGAAGGCTTCGGCTTTCCCCCACTCGAAGCGATGGCAAGCGGCACCGCGGTCATCACCTCCAACGTGTCATCGCTGCCCGAAGTCGTGGGCGACGCTGCGCTGCTCATCGACCCGCTGGACTCAGCGGCGCTGGCAGCCGCCATGTGTCGTGTGCTGGGCGACGAGGACCTGCGCGCGGACCTGGTTCGCCGCGGCCATGCCCGGGTCGGAGCGTTTTCATGGGCCCGGGCGGCCGAGTCCACGCGCGCGGTGTATCGACAGGTGATCGGTGCCTGAGCCGCGTGCGATGCCCCCTGCGGCGCAGCGGGTGGTGCTGGTCCACGACTGGCTCACCGGCATGCGCGGCGGCGAAAAGGTGCTGGAGTCGTTTTGCAGGCTGTATCCCGACGCCGACCTGCTCACGCTGGTGCATGTGCCGGGTTCAACCACGCCCGTCATCGAACACCGGCGCGTGCGCGCGTCGCTGATTCAGCGGTTGCCCGCTCCCGCGCGATGGTATCGGCACTACTTGCCGCTGTTCCCGTTCGCCATCGAGCAGTTCGATCTGGACGACGCCACACTGGTCATTTCCACCAGCCATTGCGCCGCCAAGGCGGTGGTGCCGACCGGGCGCGCGGTGCATGTCTGCTACAGCCATTCCCCGATGCGATACGGCTGGGATCAGTTCCCGGCGTACTTCGGGCCCGATCGCCTCGGCACACTGGGAACGGCAGCCGCCCGTCACGTGGTGGCGTGGCTGGCGCGCTGGGACCGGGACACCGCACCCCGCGTGCATCGCTTCCTGGCAAACTCCGCTCACGTTGCGGGGCGCATTCGGCGGTACTATAATCGTCAGGCCGCCGTGCTCCACCCGCCCGTGGATACGCGGTTTTTTACGCCAGGGTCCGGCACACCTGGCGCCTATTTCCTGGTGGTTTCCGCGCTCGTGCCCTACAAGCGAATCGATACAGCCATTCGCGCCACCACCAAGCTGGGAGTCCCGTTGAAGATCGTCGGCACCGGACCTGATGAGGATCGCCTGCGCGCCATCAGTGGACAGGACGTGGAGTTCCTGGGCCGTGTGGATGATGAAACCCTTCGTGACCTCTATCGCGGCGCCCGCGCGCTGGTCCTGCCCGGTGAAGAAGACTTCGGCATTGCACCCGTCGAATCGCTGGCCTGCGGCCGGCCGGTGATCGCGCTCGCGCGCGGTGGCGCCTGCGAAACCGTCGAACATGGCGTGTCAGGATGGCTTGTGGATGACGAGCCGGGATTTGCAACCGCCATGGCAGAGGTCGATGCCCTGCCGCTTTCTTCCGCGGCCCTTCACGAGCGCGCCGGGGCGTTTGGCGTCGACCGCTTCGAGGCCGCGATGAGCGGCCTGGTTTCAGAGACGCTGGAGCGCCCACACGCATGGTGAAGCGATTCAGCCGGCTCTTCGTTGTGGTGCACGTCATCTCCGACGTCATCACGGCGGCAGCGGCGTTTCTGCTGGCGTATGTCATCCGTTTCCAGACCGGACTGATCGAGATGCCCAAGGGCCGGCCCCCCCTCGATCAGTACCTGGCCGTCCTGCCCTTCGTCGCGCTCATGGTGCCGGTGGCGTTCCACCTGCAGCGCCTCTATCGCCTGCGCCGCAGCCGCTCGCGGACGGATGACTTCTTCGCAGTGCTGGTGGGCAGCCTGCTCACCGTCCTGCTGGCACTGGTGGGCACGCTCTACGTCCAGACCTACCACTTGAGCGACGCCCTCAAGGCCCAGGGCTACCTCGAAGTGTCGCAGTGGGTGTGGGTGCTCTTTCTCGCGATCAACGTGCTGTTTGCCTGCACGTCGCGCGAAGTCGTGCGCGCCATGCTGCGCCGGCGATGGCGCAAAGGCATCAGCCTGCGACGAGTACTCGTTGTCGGAGCCAGCGACCTCGGGCGCCTCGTGGCCGACCGGATTCTGGAACATGGCGACCTGGGATTCAGGCTCGTGGGGTTTGTAGATGACCGCGTGACCACAACCGACGCGATCGGATATCGAGGGCTGCCGATTCTTGGCGCGCTCAGCGAAACCGTGGATGTCTGTGCGCGCGAACGTGTGGACGAGATCTATGTGGCGCTCCCGCTCGAAGAACACGTCAAAATGCTGAGCGTCGTCGAGATGGCGAGCCGTGAGTGTATTGAGGTCCACGTGGTGCCGGACCTGCTCCAGCTCATTGCGCTGCGCGCGAAGCTCGAGGACCTCGATGGCCTGCCGATCATCTCGATCAATGACATGCCGCTGCGCGGGTTCAACAGCCTGCTCAAACGCGCGGTCGATGTGGCCTTCTCCTCGGGGGTGCTGCTGCTGGGCGCCGTGCCCGCGGCCATCGTGGCGTTCATCATCAAGCGCAGTTCGCCCGGTCCCGTCTTCTACACCCAGGAACGCATGGGTCTGGACGGCAAGTCGTTCACCGTCTGGAAATTCCGTTCAATGCCGATCGACGCCGAGGAAGTGACCGGCCCGGTCTGGGCGCGTGACGATGATCCGCGCGCGACCGCGGTGGGACGCTGGCTGCGCAAGACGGACGTGGACGAACTGCCGCAGTTCTGGAACGTGCTGAGGGGCGACATGTCGATTGTCGGCCCCCGCCCGGAGCGGCCATTCTTCGTTGAGCAGTTCAAGCATCAGATTCCGCAATACATGCTGCGACACAAGGTCAAGGCCGGCATCACCGGCTGGGCACAGGTCAACGGCTGGCGTGGCAACACATCGCTCGAAAAACGCATCGAGTTCGACCTCTACTACATCGAGAACTGGTCAACCAGCCTCGATATCAAGATAATGTGGCTGACCGTGATGCGCGGAATTCATCGCGCGGCCTACTGAAGCGGCCTACGGAACAAGAGAATCTGGAGTCTTCGTGCGAGTGGTAATTACCGGCGCCGCCGGTTTCATCGGATCTCACCTGAGCGAAACACTGCTCGACCAGGGACACAGCGTTGTCGGCATCGACAACCTCGTGACTGGTGATCTGGCCAACATTGCGCATCTGCGCGAGCGTGACTTCGAGTTCGTGAAGCACGACGTGACGCGCTACATCGACGTCGATGGTCCGGTCGATCTGGTGCTCCACTGGGCGAGCCCGGCCAGTCCCATCGATTACCTCGAGTTGCCGATTCAGACGCTGAAGGTGGGTTCCCTGGGCACGCACAACGCGTTGGGCCTGGCGAAGGCCAAGGCCGCCCGCTTCGTGATCGCGTCCACGTCGGAGGTGTACGGCGATCCGCTGGAACATCCGCAGAAGGAAACGTACTGGGGCAACGTCAATCCCGTCGGGCCGCGCGGCGTGTATGACGAAGCGAAACGCTTCTCGGAAGCCATCACGATGGCCTATCACCGCCACCACGGCGTTGACACGAAGATCATCCGCATCTTCAACACGTATGGACCACGCATGCGGCTCAACGACGGCCGGGCGGTGCCGGCGTTCGTGGGACAGGCCCTTCGCGGTGAAGACGTCACCATCTTCGGGGACGGCACGCAGACGCGCAGCTTCTGCTACGTGACCGATCTCGTGGATGGCATTCTCAAACTCGCGGCGTCCAACACCAACGATCCCGTCAACGTGGGCAATCCCCACGAGCTGTCGATCGAGGAGATCGCTCGCACGATCATCCGCATGACCGGCTCGTCCAGTCAGCTGGTGTTCAAACCTCTGCCGACCGATGACCCGAAGGTCCGCAAGCCGGACATCACCAGGGCACGCACCATCCTGGGCTGGGAGCCGAAGGTAAAGCTGGAAGACGGGCTGACGACGACGATCGAGTACTTCAGAACGAAGGTTTAAGACACGTCCGCAGGTCGGGACGTTTGGTTGATGTACGCAACCACCTCGTCGAGCGCGCCGCTCGCCGAGCGCGACCACTGCGACTTGTGCGTGCGAAATCGTGCGACCGGCTTCCGAGTCTGCCAAGCCCGCGGCGATCGCCTGGGTGACG
>JBKJJZ010000098.1:0-3902 GCA_046597705.1 Vicinamibacterales bacterium
CTTTGCCCGTGTCGCGTGCGTTCTTGCGAGACACGCCATGCTCGTAAATGATCCACAGCCGCCCGGTACCATCGTCAATCTGATACGCGCCGCGATTGGCGACCGAATAGCTATCGACCACCTCGCCCGACAGCTTCACGCTGTCGTTTCTGTAGCGGCTTGGGTCCGCCAGCAACTGGTTCACGGTCCGTGTCGAAGCGCATGCTGATGTCAGCGCTCCGGCGGCCACGATGGCCAGTAAGGCGGAATGCAACGGTCGTCGTGCGGTCATGTGTCGGTTCTCCACTGAGAGTAACGGTAGACGAGAAAGAGGGAAATCGCTGTGCAGAACAACACAGCGTTGCCGCTACGACTGCGCCAGCGAGAGGAAGGATTAATTAGGGGAAGGTGAAAGTTGGTCGGGGCGAGAGGATTCGAACCTCCGACCCCTCGGTCCCGAACCGAGTGCTCTACCAGGCTGAGCCACGCCCCGACAACTTCACCATCTTACTCCGAAATCAGGTGGCCGAGCAGCGATATCGCGTCGTGGTCCGTCAGGTCCGGCTGTAACGGCGTCACCGAGATATAACCCGCGTGGGCCGCGTGGTGGTCGGACGCCTCGTCCAGTTCCCAGTCGTCGGACGCCTCTTCTATCCAGAAATACGGCCGGCCGCGGGGGTCCTGGCGACGGGCGACGTTCGTGATGTGGTTGCGGCGAGCCTGCACGGTCGCCCGAACACCCGCAATCGGACCACCGGGCACGTTGACGTTCAGGAACGTTCGCAACGGTAACGGGTGTTTGAGCAGCTTCTCCGCCAGACCTGCGGCGAACTGAGCGGCCACACTGAAGTCCCACAGTTCCCGCGTGAACTGCTGCGAAACGGCGATCGCCTGGAATCCCAGGAGCGCGCCCTCGAGGGCACCGGCCACGGTACCCGAATACGTCACGTCGTCGCCGATGTTGAAGCCCTTGTTGATCCCCGACACGATCAGGTCAGGCTTGTGCGTCAGGATTTGATCGATCGCGATGTTGACGCAGTCGGTCGGCGTGCCGTCCACCGAATACACGCCTTCACTCACCTGTTCCACCCGCAGTGGCCTTCGCAGCGTCAGCGCATGCCCAACCGCGCTGGCTTCTGTCTGCGGCGCAACAATGACGACATCGCCCAACGGGCGCAAGGCGTCGGCGAGCGCGTGGATACCAGGAGAGAAATGACCGTCGTCGTTCGTGACAAGGATTCGCGGCATAAGCAACGAATAATCATACCCGCAGGAACCATCGCCGCCGGTACAGGAGTTCGAGCAGCAGGTAGAGAACGACGAGATTCGCGAGGGCGAACAGGAG
Source organism: Vicinamibacterales bacterium (assembly GCA_046597705.1). GTDB lineage: Bacteria > Acidobacteriota > Vicinamibacteria > Vicinamibacterales > SCN-69-37 > SYFT01. The sequence continues at coordinate 1,325 of JBKJJZ010000098.1, forward strand.
CGACGCATTCCTGGGAGACGTATACGGCTCGAAGCCGTTGATGTAGATCCAGCGGTTCACGGAGATGAGCGCGCCTTCAGGCCCGGTGACCTTGAAGAACAGCAATGTCTTCACAAGCAGCCCCGACGCCACAAACAGTACAAGAGCGTTGGTGCCCAGTACGATGAGCGGGCGCAAAAACGTTTTTCGCCCCTGCGTGTCAAACAACCAATAGCATCCCGCAAGCAGGATCGATGCGAGGCCGCTCGTGAAGAGCACGTACGAGCTGGTCCACAGGCTCTTATTGATCGGAAACGATTGGTCCCAGACCAGTCCGATGACCATGGCCGCTCCTCCGCCCGCGATGAGGAAGGCCACCTTGCTCGCCGAGCTGCGGCGTCCATTCAGGACGACGCCGGCAGCCACGCCGGAGAGCGCCGAGGCAATCGCGGGAATCGTGCCCAGCAACCCTTCCGGGTCCCACGTCTTCGACTGACGCCAGAGGTGCGCTTGGCCAATGATCGTGCGGTCCAGCCACGCCCCGATGTTTCCGGCCGGCGTCAGATCCCCGGCGATGCCACCTGGCGCCGGCACGAACTGCATGATCGCCCAATAGGCGAGCAGCAGGATCGATGTCACGCCCACCGCAGCCTGCCACTTGTCATCCTCGTCGGCTGGGCCCATCGCTCGATAGAACAGCGCGGCGCCGAGGTAACAGAGCGCAAGGCGCTGCAGCACGCCCATGAGCCGGACGGTGGTCACATCGAATCTGGGATACAACGCCAGAAACAGCCCCAGTGCGAAGATGAGCGCCGTGCGGCGCAGGATGACGGGCACAGGCTGCAGCGACCGCTTCGAGAGCGTTATGGAAACGCCAAGGATGAACACAAAGAACGGAAAGATGAGGTCGGTCGGAGTCCAGCCGTTCCACTCGGCGTGCAGGAGCGGCGGATAGACCTGGCTCCAGTCGCCGGGATTATTGACCACCACCATCGCGGCCATCGTGACGCCACGGAACACATCGAGAGACACCAGTCGGGGGGTGGAGGTCACGTCGGATGGGCGCCAGTATAATCGGCATAGTGTCCCGATACATTCCGGTGTGGGTGATTCCGATGGCTCTTTCCGCTGCGATGTTTGCCCAGGCGCCGGCTGGCCGAATCACGGACGTGCCGGGGATTCGCGTGGGCCATCACACGCTCAGCGAACGACCAACAGGGTGCACGGTGATTCTGGCGCCGCCCAACACGGTTGGCGCGGTCGACCAGCGTGGTGGCGCTCCAGGCACACGGGAAACGAACCTGCTTGCGCCGGAAAACACGGTGTCTGTGGTGCACGCGATTGTGCTGTCGGGCGGCAGCGCGTTCGGTTTGGCGACAGCCGATGGCGTCATGCGGTATCTGGCCGAGCAGAAGATCGGCTACCCCATCGCCGGAACCGTCGTCCCGATTGTGCCGGCCGCCATCCTGATGGATCTTGGCGTGGGCGGCCGTCCAGAGATCCGTCCGGGTCCTGACTGCGGATACAAAGCGGCAGCCAGTGCATCACAAGGCGAAATCGCCGAAGGGTCTGTCGGTGCTGGCGCGGGTGCCACCGTGGGCAAGTTCGCGAACAACCGGCCCATGAAGGGCGGCATCGGTACCGCGTCTCTTCGCGGGCCGAACGGCTTGATCGTCGGCGCCATCGTGGCCGTCAACGCCGTCGGCTCGATCATCGATCGTCGAACAGGACTGCCGGTGGCCGGCGTGAGGGCCGCTGATGGCGTGACCCTCGAGGATCCGTTTGCACTGATCCGCGGATCGGCCGGCGTCGCAGGCCGCGAGCTGGAGAACACCACTATCGGCGTCATCGCCACGAACGCGCGGCTGACCAAGGCTCAGGCCCTGAGGGTCTCGATCATGGCGCAGGATGGAATGGCGCGGGCCATCTTCCCGTCACACACGCCTGGGGACGGCGACACGCTGTTTGTGCTGGCGACGGGCGGCCTGACCGAGGAGCCGAATGTCAGCCGCATCGGGAGCCTGGCCGCCGAGGCTGTCAGCGACGCCATCCTGCGCGCCGTGCGTCAGGCCACGGGCCTGCCTGGTTATCCAGCGGTTCGCGATCTGAAACGGTAGCGCGCTTCCCCATTTGCGGCGCCCCTGAAGGGACGCCCTACGTTTCCAGGCGGCGCCCCTGAAGGGACGCCCTACGTTTCAAGGCTGAGGATCATCGTCGGTCGCCTGCGGACCGAGCCGGCGGGCGTACAGGTATGACCCGACGAAGATGGCGATAATCAGTCCGATGGACCACGATCGTGGAACCTCGAACCCGATCCAGTGAATCTCGTGCGCGTATTCGAGCAGCAGCTTGATGCCCACCCACGCGATGATCACGAACGCACCATCCACCAGTGACGGATACCGCTTGATCAGGCCCAGGAGTTGTCCGACGACGATACGCAGAGCCACGATGCCGAGCAGGCCTCCGGTCAGGATGACCCAGGTCTTGTTGGACATCGCGACGGCCACCAGGATGGAGTCGATCGAAAACGCGAGGTTCATGACCTCAACACGAACAACCGTCCCCCAGAAGGCTGACATGCCGAACCCGGCGACAG
>JBKJJZ010000171.1:0-11642 GCA_046597705.1 Vicinamibacterales bacterium
GAAGGGACCACCGTGCTGACGTTGCAGAACGGCGTCGATAGCGCCGAGGATCTGGCTCAGGTCATCGGGAAGGCTGCAGTCATCGCCGGGCCCACTTACATCGCCACGGCGATCGAGGGTCCAGGAGTCATTCGGCAAACCGGTACGCACCGGCGCATCGTCTTCGGCGAGGTGTTTGATCCGCCTGCTGAAGTGACGCCCCGCGTACGCGCGCTGGCTGATCTCATGCTGGCCGCGGACATCCATGCCGAGCCGATGGCTGACGCCCGTATTCCGCTCTGGGAGAAGTTCATTTACCTGGCGCCGTTTGCGGCGTTCACCGGAGCCGCGCGTTCGCCGATCGGTCCGCTCTGGAGCGACGAGGTGTCGCGAGCGGCGTTCCTGGACGCTGTTCGCGAAGTGGAGAACGTGGCGCGCGCCTCGGGAATCAATGTGGCACCCGGGATGGTCGATCGAATCGCTCCCTACACGGCCGGTATCCCAGCCAGCACCCGGTCATCGTTGTTGATAGATCTCTCAATCGGCAAACGGATCGAAGTCGAGTCCTTGCCGGGGTCGGTCGTTCGGCGGGGGCGGGCAGTCGGCGTTGATACACCGATGATGCGAGCGCTCTATGCGGTGCTGAAACCATGGGCGAAGGGCCCGTTGGCCAGTGCGCCAGCCAGCTAAGTACAATCAAGGCAGATGATCGTTCTGCTCACCTTACTCGCCGGCATTGGCGCGGGCGCGTTAGGCGCCTTGCTGGGGCTGGGTGGCGGTATCTTTCTCGTCCCGTTTCTCAACATCGTTCTGAAACTTCCGATCGAGCAGGCGATGGCGATCAGCCTCATCACGGTGATTGCGACGTCGAACTTCGTCTCGCTTGCCTCAGCCGGTCAGAAATTCGCCAACGTGCGCCTCGCGATGTTGCTGCAAGTCGTGTCGGCGGTGGGTGCGATCGGTGGAACCTACATTCTCGACTACATCTCGTTGCGCACACGTGAGGAAGTGTTCGGCGTCACGGCACTGGTTGTTGCCGTCGTCATGGTCTCGAAGCTCAACCGGCGCAATGTGCTGCAAGGTGATGTTGGTGACGTGGGTCTTCTGGGAGGCTGGGTGCCGGACCACGAGACCGGCGAGCTTATCGCCTACCGTTTGAAGCGCGTGCCCGTGGCGATTGGGCTCGCTGGTGGTGCGGGCGTGATTTCCACTCTTGCTGGCATCGGCGGCGGCGTCATTGTGGTGCCGGCGCTCAATTCCTGGTGCGGCGTGCCCATGCGTGTTGCGGCCGCCACCAGTGCCATCATCATCGGCGTTACCGCGATCCCGGCCGTAATTGACAATTTTGCGGACGGCCACTTCACGCAGCCGGCACTGGCCGCTGCGGCCGTATTGGGGGTTCTCGCGGGATCTCGCGCCGGCTTCTGGATTGGCACCAAGGTCAAAGTCCGCTCGTTGAAGATTCTGCTGGCAGTGGTACTCGCCGTTGTCGCTTCCGAGTACCTGTACTTCAAATGACAGATCGATCAGAGTTCTCGCCATTGAAGCGGGTGCTGCGGCTGGCGCTGGCGGCCACTTCCGCCACGCTGGCGACGGGTCTGGCGATGTCTCTGATCGTCTCAGGGCCGACGGCGCCGGTTGCGGATGCGCTGGTGTGGCTTGGCTTGGGCATGCTCGTCGCGATCCCGGTCTTCAACGTGATCGACGTCCTGATCATCGAATGGCGGTTGAAGGAGTGGCCCTTCGCCGGCGCTGCGATCGCGGTCCTGCTGATGCTTGCCTACACCGTCGTCGAGAAGCTGAGATGAGCGCGGCAACTCACGGCGCCCCTGAAGGGACGCCCTACGTATCGCACCTTCTGGCGGCTACTTGCATCTGAAAACGGATCTAAAGCCACGCCCTACGGGTTCATCTTGTACGCGGCTGCCACGGGCTTGAGGGGCCGATCGAACCACATCGGCCGGCGGGTGCCGTCTGGACCGGGCGCGGGCCGGGTCTTCGCCATCCACTCCAGATACAACTCATGAGACTTGGCGGTGTCCACCATCACATCGCCGTATGAGTCATCCGGCCCGGCCTTCTCGAGCCGCACTCGCTGATGCCAGCAGTGCATGCCGCTCACCGGATCGGGTTGGACCGGGAAGGTCAGGTTCTGGTGGACGCCAATCTCCGTCCACCACACGCGGGCGCTGTCAGGGTCATTGCTCTTGAACGGCTGCGTGCCGTGCACCTGCCGCATTTCGTACTTGCCATCAGCACTGCGCGCGATCTTGACGAGCGCCGTGGCATTGCGCGATCCGCCCTTCTCCTCGTCGAGCCGCCATCGACCCAGATGGTGCGACATGGCAACCACGCCCGGACGAATACCTTCAGTCACCCAGGCGCGCGTCACGAAGAAGCCAATCCCCGTGTGCACCTTCACCAAATCACCCGTGGCCAGGCCCAGCGTCGCCGCGTCGCCACTGGCCATCCAGAGCGGGTTGCTGTTCGAGATTTCATACAGCCACTTCACCGGCGAGCGCGTGTGAATCAACGTCGGCAGGCGGAAGTTCGGCAGCAGGTCGAATTCGTTAGCGGCCTTGTCGAGGTCGCGCCAATACACGTGCCCCGGCACATAGCGGGGAATCGCATGTTCGGGCCAACCCCACTCAGCCAGCGTAGGGGAGTAAAATTCCAGTTTCCCCGACGGCGTATTGAAGCCGCCAACACGGCCACCGTCTATATCCACGCCACCGGTTTCAACCGGCCGCTCATGCGCCTTGCTGTAGGCGACGTCATCCACCTTGAACGCGCCGTACTTGCGCATGTACTGCAGCGGCGTCAGGTTGTCTTTCTTCGCGGCCTCAGGAAGACCCGGCACCGAGTTCTCGAAAATCCACCCGAAGTACTCATCCACGGTGATCTTCTCGCCTGGCCGATACGGCGATTCGAAATACTTGCGGATGCCAAGCGACCCATCGGGATCGATTTTCCACGAGAGCGCGATCCAGAACTCCGACTCCTCCCACACCTCGCCGGGGTTCGATTCGTGAGTGAGCGTCACCGGCGTGCCGCGCTTCTCGAGCGCCACCCGCTTGACGGGCTGTCTGAACCCGAGCCAGCGTCCCGCGTGCGTCTCCTGGCTCATCGTATCGTGCCGCTCGGTGCCCAACCCCATCGGCAGGATGTAGTCCGCGAACCATGCGGTCTCACTCCACATCGGCGTCAACGCGATGTGCAGCCCAATCTTCGACTCGTCCTCGAGCATCTCCATCCACGAGAAGCCGTCGGGATTCGTCCACAGCGGGTTATAGACCCGCGTGAAGTACACATCCAGCTTGCCGCGTCCTTCCTTGAGGAAGTGCGGCAGGAGGAAACTCATCTCGAAAAACGCGAGCGGGAATTCCTTCGGGAAGAGCAGCTCGTTCCAGTACTCGGGCGCCGGCGGCGGATTGGGGTGTTTCGGGACGAACTTGTTCGTGACGTGCAGGTTCACACCACCCTTTTCACCAATCGCACCCATGAGCACGACGATGAAGTAGAGGCAGCGCGTGATTTGCCATCCCCACAGATGCCCGGCGGCCGCGGCCCTCCAACTGTGCGTGGAGAACGCTGTGCCGGAAGTGGCGATGGCTTCAGCCGCCTCGATGATCTTGTGCGCCGGCACGCCGGACTCGAGCTCGGCATACTCGGGTGTGAAGTCTTTGTATTCGTCTTTCAGCGCGTCCTCGAACGCTTCGAACGTCACCGGCAAATCCGGCCGGCATGCCTTGAGATAGGCGTCCCAATTCACCCAGCGCCTCACTGACTCGCGGTTGTACTTCTGCGAATCGATCAGGTACTTCGCAATCGCCAGAAGAATGGCGGCCTCGGTTCCAGGCTTCGTCGGCATCCAGATGTCGGCCTTGGCCGACGTGTTCGACATGCGCGGATCCATGACGATGAGCTTGGCGCCCCTGGACTTGCCTTCGATGATGCGCTGCGCATGCGGGTTGAAGTAGTGACCCGACTCGAGATGCGATGAGAGCAGCAGAATCGTCTGGGCGTTGGCGTAGTCGGGCGACGGCCGATCGGCGCCGGTCCAAAGGAAGTGGGCGAGGCGGGCCGAGGACGAGCACACATTGGTGTGGCTGTTGTGTCCGTCGATACCCCACGCCTGCAGCACGCGGTTCACATAACCGTCTTCACCTGGCCGCCCGACGTGATACATCACCTCACGGCGCCGGCCCTCCATGATGGCTTTGCGAATCCGTCCGCCGATGTCTTCGAGTGCCTCGTCCCAGGTGACGCGCGCCCACTCGCCGCTGCCGCGCTTGCCGACCCGCTTGACGGGATACAGGATGCGGTCCGGATCTTCGAGCTGATTGGGGGTGACAACGCCCTTTGCGCACGTGCGGCCGCGGCTCCCAGGATGGAGCGGATTGCCTTCAATCTTGCGCACGTCGAGCGTGTCTTTGTCGACGTACGCAATGATCCCGCACCCCGATTCACAGTTGAAGCAGATGCTGGGGATGATCCAGTAGTTACGGCGATCCTTCTTCGGCCAGCTCGTGGACTCGAAGTCCACATAGTTGTCCCAGTCGGACACGGGCGGGTGCTTTCTAAACTCAGTCATCGCCGGTCGCCTCTTTGCCCAATGGCCTCATTGTGGCGCCCCTGAAGGGACGCCCTACATCTACGAGTTCGGAACGCATTGCCCGGCTTCAACCCAGATGTATTCCCACGCAAGGCTGCCAGCCAGCGTGACCACGGCCATCGGGATGAGCACGGTCATTGAGAACCCTGATGACATCGCCACGGCAAATAACAACAGAGGCGCAAGCCCGCCCAGGCCGAGGGCACCCACCCAGAACAGCTGAGCGTACGCGCCCCTGCGAATCGCGCGAACGGCAAGCTCATGGTGGAGCGTGGGACTGGGCGCAAGGAGGTTCTCGGAAACCAGAATCATGAAGTGGAGGGCGGTGGCGCCGGCAATGGTCCATCCCAGCGTCATCAGGATCCACGGTTCCACGGCGATGAAGAGGGCCGCGATGAGCAGGGCCGCCCCGCCTTCGGCCGCAGCCTGCGCCACCAGGTCGATCGTCGCATGCGGTCCCTGCCACAAGTCACGCGCCAGGCCCTGCGCAAACAGCAGGCCGGTGTAGGCGGTGGCTGCGAATGCAACCGGCAACGTCAGTACCGCGAGTGCGGTGATGGCGCCCGGCAGATCGAGCAGCCATGCCAGGATCCAAAGGCCGGCGATGGCCCCATGGGCGGTGAGGATGAACGCGCCGCGTGCCATCCATGACGTCCAATTCGGCCGCGTGAGGATGTAGTAGAAGCGTTCCGGCCGCTCCAGGTCCATCACGAGCACGACCGCGGTCAGGGCGGAGAACGTTGCCGCCACCAGCGGGGCCGCCAGCCCGGCAAGCGCGCTGCGATCGCCCATAAACCACAGGATGGCGCCGATAAAAAGCGCACCGGTAGAGATGCCCTTGGTCAGCAGATACAGCACCAGGTCGATGCCCCACGCTTTCTTGTGCGGCACGTCATAGTCCACGCGCGGATCGCCCGGAGACATCGGGTCCGGCTCAGGGGCACCGAGCGGCCGGAGGTGCACTCCGCCTTCCTTGAACATGAACGGCCGCGACGCTATCTCGGGCCGCATGATGCTGTCGTCCGCGTCCAGGTAGAACACTTTGGGTCCCGTGCCCTTTTCAGGCTTGCGCACGGTGAAGGATTCCCGCTGCACAATCTGCGCAACCTTCGTCGCCGGATCATCCAGGTCGCCGAAGATGCGGCACTCGGTGGGACACACACTCACGCAGGCGGGTTCGAGCTTGTTCTCGATCCGGTTCGCGCAGAAGTTGCACTTCTCAGCGGTCTTGGTGTTCTCGTCGATGAACAGCTGGTCGTAAGGGCACGCGGCCATGCAGGCCTTGCAGCCGATGCACGCATCGCTATGGAGATCGACGATGCCGTCGTGCCGGCGGAAGAGGGCGCTTGTCGGGCAGATCTTCATGCACGGCGCGTCTTCACACTGATTGCACAGCACCGGCAGAAACAGTCGCTGTGCGTCGGGGAAGCGCCCCTTCTCAACAGTCTTGACCCAGCAGCGATTCGCGCCGACCGGAATATCGTGTTCAGCCTTGCAGGCGATGGTGCACGCGTGGCACCCGATGCATTTCTTCAGGTCGATGACGAAGCCGTAGTTGGGCACGCGATGCGACTATAACCTAAGGGGTCCGAGGTCCGAGGTCCGAGGTCCGAGGTCCGAGGTTCGAGGTTCGAGGTCCCAGGTTCGGGGTCCGAGGTCCCAGGTTCAACGATTTTCGAGCGTGGGGACCTGTTTTGCGTCGATCAGGCGTTCGTCCGCCGTCACAAGCGTCAGGTTGAGGACGCGGGCCGTCGCTACGAGGAGCAGGTCGGCTGGATCACGATGCGGAAGACGGATGTCTCGTACAGCTGCCGCGATGTCATGCGTGAACAGCGCTTCGCGGAACGCGGCTGAGCCCAGCGCACGCGGAAGCCACGCCTCAAAGTGTGTGTCGAGCACAATCCGTTGCTTCTCCACCAGCCACGCGACTTCCCACGTGCTGACCGGTGACAGCCACAACTCATTCGCCGGTTTGGCCAAGGCACGACGCACCTGGGGCGTCAGACGTGACTGATCCGCGAGACTCCAGAGCCAGATGTGAGTATCGAGAAGCAGCCTCAATCCCGCATCGCCTCCCAGTCGTCCGGGTCCATCACCGGCCCGACGATGTCGCCCAGGATCTTCACCGTGCCAGCCATGCTGCCAAGCCAGCTCTTCGGCTGTTCGACAGGCTGCGGCGGGATGATCTGCGCCACGGGCACGCCATGCCGCGTGATCAGGATCGGCGTTCGTGTCTTGCGGACCCGTTCCACGACCGACAGGCAGGTCGCCTTGAATTTCGATATCGCCATCTCTTCCACGTCCATGATCATATCCATGGTCATACCATATAGTCAAAATTGCGTTATTTAGTTCATTAAGTCTCATAAAGTGCTTCCACCAAGTCATTTAGATGTACAAGGAGCCGGCCTCGTGACTGGTCACTCAATTCATGCAGCGCCAGCCTCGCGGCGATGCGGCTGATGCGCCGCTGAACGGCTCCGTTTTCCCATGGAGGCACCGGCAAGTGCTCAACAAGGCCTGTCGTCACATGGCTGCCCATCAGCAGTCGCACCACGCGATTGAGCAGGTCCGAATTGAAGATGCCGCACAGGTAGTGTTGCTGCACCATCGGGACGTCATTCCGAAGGCAGAACAACGTGTGGGTCGTCACCACGCCGGCCGGCATCACGGCCGCGACAAGAGTGAAGCGGTTGCCAACGCCCGAGACGTCGCGATAGACGAGTCGCGCGCGTTCGAACCGCGCATCACGCAGCTGCTGGCGTGCCAACTGCTCCGGGATGAAACGCTCGCAGCGATCCAGATGCACCAGGAACGGACCGATATGTTTGCCGTCGGCCACGGGCAGCGAATCGCGACAGCGCCTTGGACTGAACGCATGACTGTCGTCGGTCGCATTCAGTTCGCGGCTGAAGCGCGCGTGCCAGCCATCCACCGCGCCAATTGCCGGATGGGCCCGCATCACGGCAGACAGCCACTGCAGATCTTCGTCGCGACGAAGATCGGGTATCCGTCGCGTGGGCCCACCGACGCGTGCAAGCACGGCGGCGGAGAGTTGAATCGGAAGTGGTTCGTCGGGTGACGCTGTCATGGCGTCGATACTGTCGACTGACGCGATGCCAAACCTGGCTCGGGTGTCTCTGGGCGTCCCGCCTGGCGCGGCTACGATGGCGGCAAACCTCACGCCGCGATGGATCGGGAACAGCCCTCTCACGTTGTCGAATCCCACAACCGTGTCGAGTGCGCCGGCGTCCACCAGGGCCGCCCTCAGGGGCCCCGCTCCGTCGTCCACGGCGAAGCCCCAGGGCACGATGAGACCGACCCGGCCACCGGGTCGAACCAGAGACAGGCTGCGCTCGATGAACGGCTGATAGAGGTTGAGGTGGCCACGCTGGCAGAGCGGAAACAGCCCCGATTCGCGCACGAACTTCACGATGGGGTCTGGCGCCAGCCCCTTTCGTCCCGAGGAGTTGTCGCGGCGGATCATTTCCCAGGGCGGATTACCAATGACCGCGTCGAAGCCCGCGTCATCGGGGCCGCCCTCCGGCCGGCGGCGCGGACCGCCACTCGAGTCGTAGAACACGTCGGGAAACTCGAGCGGCCAGTGGAAGAACCGCTGCTTGCGAGCGGTGTCGCGCGCGATCGTCGCAAGACGATTGACGTGTTCGGCGCCCAAGTCTCCACGGCCGTGAACCATTGCATCCGCTGCCGCACGGATTTCGGCAGGCGACGGCCGGCGTTCATCGGCCGGCCAGAACCATTGCGCGCACCACAGGCTCACCGCATCCCGCCAGTGAGCTATCGGGTGTGCAGCACTCTGCAATGAAGCCCATACCGCCTCCTTGCGTCGGACGTCCGCGACAGAGTCATCCGGATGACCGCTGATCTCCATGAGCGACGGCACGACGCGGCGCAGCATTGCTTCGAGCCGCGGAGTTCCGGCGTCAAAGAGCGGCAACTCTCGGGTGCCCGCGCCGGGCGACCGTTGGATGTCTGCGGGTGACGCGCCGATCAAGCTGTTACCGACCCGCAGCCGGTGATCGAGGAAGCTGAGCGGCTTGGTGTGTGCGAGCGTGGCCAGCCACAGTGATAGCCGCGCCACCTGTACGGCTACGGGGTTCGCATCCACGCCAAACAGGCACTGCTGTGCGATCAGGCGGCGGAAGGAATCCCGATCGGCTTCGGAGATGTCGGACGAGTCGCACCGGCCGTCGCGGATGAGGGCGCGTTCGTAAGCCCCGGCGAGGTATCTCAGGGCTGCCACCAGAAAAGCGCCGGATCCCATCGCGGGATCGACGATGCGGAGGTTGAGGAGACGGTCGGCCGTGCGGCCTTCAACAAGTGGCCCGAGCGTGCGATGCACCACGAAATTCGCGAGTGCCTGCGGCGTGTAGAACGTGCCAGTGTCCTTGCGCAGCGCACTGTGGCGGCCAGGACGAGGAAGTGCGCCAACTTCGAGGACGCGCTCATAGATGGCGCCAAGTTCCTCCACGCCAAGGTCGGCGTAACTGATGGCGACGCGCCCGGCGGGCTCGCGTCTGGTGCCGAGGGCGATGAGCGCCTGCCCGACAACCGCGTCACGCGCGTCACTCTCGCGCGTGCGGCGGCCCGTGCCACGCCTCGATTCCAGCGACGGCGCGGCGTGTGAGGCGAATAGATGGCCATTGAATGGAAAGACCTCGAGCGTATCGACGCGTCCGCCTTGTCGCGAGAGACGGGAAATTGCCGCAAGGCCATCCCATGAGCCGCGCGCAGATGGGCGTCGAAGTGCCTCCTCGCAGAGTGCGGACAACGTGTAGGACTCCCCGTAGACGGGATGATGGCCGGGCACCAGGTGGCGCGATTCCGCGAACAGCAGAAACAGGATGCGATACACAAGCGTGAGCGCTTCAGCTTCAGCCGGCGCCTGCGACGCGCGGTGCAGCAGGCTGGTGAATGCGGAGAGCGCTGTCATGACGCCCTGCTGGAGATCGGAACGCACGCGCGCCTCCTCGATGGCAGCAGCGTCGAGCCATCGGTCCAGCGCGTTGGCGTCGAACGACGTCGCGCTTGTGAGCGACAGGAACGTTGCGAGGGACTGTGGCTCGATGGTGGCCGGCATCGTGAGGTCGAGGCTGCGCCGCTGGGCGTGGCCGGAGGCCGGAATGATCGACAGCGCAGGAGGTGCGAAGATGCAGCACCACTCAGCGCCGGCGTCGCGGGCGGCGGAGGTGGCATCGCGCCACAACGCGGATGGCCGTGTGGCCCAGGGGCGCACGATGAGCGCCACTGTCCGGCCCTCCGGCGTCAACAGTGTCGCGGTCGCAGAGCCTGGCTGAAATCGGGGATACCGCGTGCGAAACCCGAGCCTTCCAAAGAGTGGCATGGCCGCCTCGTCAAACAGCGCGCGCATGCCCGTGGCCGGCCCGCAGGTTCGCTCAACCTCTCTCCACCATCGTTCCCACTGCGCCTGCACGCGGAGGTCACATGTCGCGCGAGGCGCGACATGCTCGGCGATGAAGCGCGCCGGCAGCAGCCAGCCGCCGATGCCTGGCAGGGTCATGCGCGCCGCTCCAGGATGAGGATGAGGCGCGGCTGGCCGACGTGCACAGTGACGTCCGATGCGGGCAGCGGCGTGTCGCGTCCGCCCAACGTGACTGAACGCCGTCCCGCCAGCTCGCGCGGGTCGAACAGGCCCGGTTGGCGTGGCGCTGCCGTCGCGCTCGTGGCTTGAGCCGCGTTCAACCGTGCCAGGTGCCGCCCGGCGCGAGCGCCAAGTGCACGCGCGCGACGGACCAGCCTTGAGGGCGGACGTACGCCTGAAGCACCCGACACGGCACCACCACTGAGCCAACCAAAGTGTCGCTCCAGCACGTCGCCGGTGTCAGTGACGAGCGGAATCTCCACGAGCGTGAGCAGGCCGGCGCAGGGGTCGAGGCCGAGACGACAGAGCGTGGATGCGGTGACCCGCGCTCGAGGCACGGCCAGGGAGTCGGGACCGCGCCAACGGGCGCCAAGCACCCGCTGGCGCGCGAACCAGCGCGCGAGGCCCTCTGCGCCGCGTGTCCATCGCGTGCAGGTACCCAGCCTCGTGCTGTCTCTTGCGTCCAGTCGCGCAAGGACACGCTGGCGCAAGGCCTCCTGAGCCGGATGGCGGACGCCGATCGTCGTCACGTGCACTATCCGTGTCTGCCCGATGCGGTCCACGCGGCCGACACGCTGTTCGAGGCGCATCGGCGTCCACGGCATGTCGAAGTGCACCACCCAGCGTGCGCGATGCTGAAGATTGAGGCCCTGACTGGCGACGTCGGTTGCAAGGAGCACGTCGGCATCACCGTGGAGGAAGGAGTGGAGCGCCTCGCGTTGCTCGGCGCCAGTGAGGCCCCCGTGCAGAACTGACACGCGTCGCGTTCCGCCCAAAGCCGTTGCCAGCGCGCGCAGTGAATCGCGATATTCGGTGAAGACGATCGATGGTTCGTGTGCCCGCCGGAGCAGGCAGGCCAATCGGGCGAGCTTTGGATCATCGCCCGCGACTGAGAGCACGCGATGGGTGAGACCCAACAGGCGTTCGAGCCACGCCTTTTCACGCGCGTGAGATAGTCCCGTTACGGCGCTCAACGCGGACCACTCATCGGCCGGCATCACATCCCCATCGTCCGAGTCGGCTGGCGCGTCGCCGAAACTGAGTCCAGGCTGCGTCCAGGTTTCAACGGGCGCCTCGACCGAAGCGGCGTTGACGAGCGCCAGCCTCCGATGCAGCGACGCCGACAGCGCTGCGAGCGAGGACAACGCGCGCTTGCGGAACACGCCGCAAATCAGGAGAAGGCCGTCAGGTGCGTCGCCGGACCGCCGCACATCCTCGAACGAGTCGATCGCCGCGAGGACGCGCGACAGGCTTGCGCCGGGATTGACGTCGACTGTCCTTACGTGGCGCGCCCGGCCCGTGCGCGTACGCTGGAAAATCGTCAGTGCATCGGAGGGCGAGTCAGTCGCCCCCAGCGAGACGAGCCGTCGGAATCGCGTGTTGACAGCCACGCCGCACGACGGCGACAACACGCGATTCCGACGG
>JBKJJZ010000204.1:0-3095 GCA_046597705.1 Vicinamibacterales bacterium
CCGCCACAAAACCAAAGATGCGTGCGCGCTCCATGAACTGTCCGGGAGGCGGATGCATCCGGAACAGCAACGCTGTGCACGGTCCTTCCCAGTTTGTGGCGATCGCCGTTTGCACGCCCACGCCCTCTTCGGTCTCAAATGGCATGGTCACCACTTTCTCGCCGCGCCGGAGGGCGGCACGCATGGTGGGCGGCAGTCGCGGTGCCGCCGGACTTTGACCGATGTACTCGATGTCGTAGGCGAAAAATTCCACCGGCCTCGGCTTCGCGTCGGGCCGCGGCGCCAATACGTCACCGTCGGGCTGCGCAAGCAGTGCCGCGCTGGGTGCGTTCTCGCGCGGACCCGCCAGGAACCAGTTCGGGTTCGCTTCGCAGCGAGCGCGAACGAGATCCGTTGTCTGGCTGGCGGCAATCCGTTCGATCGCCAGCGCGCGGTCGCGCGCCCTCACGCGTTCGATGCCCCACAACGACAGTGCCGCAAGCGCCAACGCCAACAGCACGCTAATGAAGATGAGTCGTCGAAAGAGCATCGTGATCTATTCCAGACTGCGCCAGACGTACCAGCACGCGATTGTTCGATACGGCTGCCACGCCTGCGCGGCCCGCTCCATGGTCCTTGCCGCGGGACGCCGTTTCATGCCCAGCACGCCTTGCATACCCTTGACGATGCCGAGGTCGCCGGTGGGCAGGACGTCGGGCCGATGCAGGCAGAACATCAGAAACATCTGCGCGGACCATCGGCCAAAACCTTTGACGGCCACAATCGCCTCAATCACCTCATCGTCTGACTTCTGACTGAGTGATGAAAGATCGAGTCGTCCGTCAGCGACGCGCTCGGCCAAATCTCGAAGGTAGGAAACCTTCTGCCCACTGAGCCCTGCCGCGCGAAGATCGGCCGGGCTTACGCGCAGGATGTTTTGCGCGGTCAGCGACGGCATCAGCTGCAGCACGCGTTTGTGAATGGTGTCAGCGGCCTTGGTGGAAAGCTGCTGCGACACCAATGCGCGAACCAGCGCAGCCAGGGGATCGCGGGGCGTGAAGTCTGGGCGATGGCGGCCTGTGCGCTTGATGATTTTGGCCAGCCTCGGGTCTGCGGCCAGAAGCGTTCGCCGCGCACGTTCGAACGTGGCGCTGGGATCGGTATTCTTAGCTGAGGGCATGTGTGTCCGGCACGTTATGCGCTTTACGACGCCGCGGTTCGTAGTCTTTCAGTCACGCGGTCACGTCCCACCAACTCCAGCACGTCGAACAGGCCTGGACTTACCGCCTGTCCCACAACGGCCACACGAGTGGCGTGGATCAACACGCCAGGTTTGATTCCGCGTGCTTCGGCCAGCTTGCGAAGGGCGGCCTCCGTCACCCCGGGCTCCAACGTCGGCAGGGTGCTGAGAACGTCGCACCATGCGGACAGGTGCTGGGTAACACCTTCGCCCTTAAGGTGTTTGTTGACTGCGGCTTCGTCGTAGGTAACCGCATCGGACACAAATGGGATGAGGGCCGGCACGATGTCGGCCAGCTTTCGGGCGCGCGGCTTCAGCAGATCGATCACGCGAGCGATCCAGCGCCTTCCGTAGGGCGTGGCTTCAGCGGCGCCGGAAAACTCGTAGGGCGTGGCAGCCGCGCCGGTCGTCAGAAATGTGTCGCGCCACAGTCCGGCGACCTCGATTGCGGGACGCAGCCGGCGAAGGATCTCGTCCGCGGGCAGCCGCATGATGTGCTGCTGATTGAACCAGTCGAGCTTTTCGGAATTGAACACCGCATTTCCGCCGCTGATCCCGTCGAGCGAAAACCGTTCGACGAGTTCCTCCCGTGAGAACACTTCCTGGTTTCCGCCTGGTGACCAGCCCAGCAGCGCCAGGAAATTAATCATGGCCTCTGGCAGATACCCCTGAATTTCATACTCGCCGACCGATGTGGCGCCATGGCGTTTGCTCAAGCGCTTCTTGTCGGGTCCAAGAATGAGTGGCACGTGCGCGAATTCCGGCACCGGCGCTCCGAGCGCTTCGTAAAGAAGCACCTGCTTCGGTGTGTTCGAGATGTGATCATCTCCACGAACCACCTGCGTGATCTCCATCTCCACATCGTCCACCACAACCGAGAGGTGATAGGTGGGATAGCCGTCAGAGCGGAGGATGACGAAGTCCTCGATATGTTCGCGCGCGAACTCGATGTGGCCGCGCACGAGATCGGTGAATGTGGTGACGCCTGGTGGAACCAGGAACCGGATCGCGCGGGGCTGAGCCGCTGCTTCGCGCCGGGCAATTTCGCCGGCAGACAGCGCGTGACAGGTGCGGTCGTACATCCACGCGGAACCTGCTTCCTGCGCGGCTTCGCGCTTTGCGGCCAGATCCTGCGGCCGGCAGTAGCAGTAGTACGCGTGACCTGACGCCACGAGCCCAGCCGCGGCTGCGCGGTATTTATCGAGCCGCTCGGCCTGAAAGTACGGCGCATGGGGGCCGCCCACCCCGGGGCCTTCGTCCCAGGTCAGCCCGAGCCACGTCATGCTGGTCAGGATGCCGCTGATCATGTCGGCCGACGAACGCTCGACGTCCGTGTCCTCGATGCGCAGGATGAACGTGCCACCGTGGCGCCTGGCGTAGAGCCAGTTGAAGAGTGCGGTTCGGGCGCCGCCCACGTGCAGATATCCCGTCGGGGATGGGGCAAATCGGACACGCGGCGGCATCCGAAGATTCTGTCACGGCTTGGTGGCTCTCACGAACGCGCTGCCGAATGCGCCGTCAACGATTGGTGCGATCGCATCGGCATCCAGGCCGGCGTCCGAAAGGAACTGGCGGGCATCGGCCGAGCGATACTCTCGCACCATCTCGATGTCGATGTTCTCGAAACCGGCGTTCGCCAGCTTTGCCTTGAAGTCCTCTTCGTGAAGCGCGCCGGCCACGCAGCCGATCCAGAGTTCGACGCTGCGACGGATTTCCGCCGGCACATCGCGGCGGCGGCTGACGACGTCTGAAACAGCGAATCGTCCGCCGTGTTTCAGCACGCGGAATGCTTCGCCCAGCACTTTATCTTTGTCGCCCGACAGGTTAATCACGCAGTTCGAGATGATGACGTCCACCGAGTTGTCCGGCAGCGGGA
>JBKJJZ010000355.1:0-2508 GCA_046597705.1 Vicinamibacterales bacterium
GCGGTTTCTTTCGCGCCTCGGCCGCGGCAACGCTGGTGGGCCTTGAGGTGCCGACCATCGGCAGGGGCCTCGAGATCAAGCCGTACGCGGCGTCGCGGCTGACCACCGACACCTTGATCACCCCCGCGCTCCGGAACGAGCTCGATGCTGACGTCGGTGTTGACGTCAAGTACGGCGTGACCAAGAGCCTCACGGCTGACTTCACCTACAACACGGACTTCGCGCAGGTCGAAGTGGACGAGGCGCAGGTCAACCTGACCCGGTTCAACTTGCAGTTTCCAGAGAAGCGCGACTTCTTCCTGGAAGGCCAGGGCATCTTTGCGTTTGGTGGCGTGAATGGCGGCGGCGGCGGTGACGCCCCGACGATTTTCTACAGTCGTCGCATCGGACTGCAGGGCAGCACCGCCGTGCCGATTAACATTGGCGGTCGGCTGGCGGGCCGCGTCGGCCGCTACAGCATCGGTGCGTTGAACATCGGGACCGACGAGGTGTCGTTGCCGAGAGTGGCGGGCACCAATTTCACCGTCCTGCGGGTGAGACGCGACGTGTTCCAGCGCAGTTCGATCGGTGCGCTTTTTACCAACCGTTCCGTCTCCACCTCGTCGCCTGGCAGCAACCAGGTATTCGGCGTCGACGCCAACTTCGCGATGTCGCAGGACGCCAGTCTCGGCGGCTACCTGGCAAAGTCCGGCACCACCGGCCGCACCGACGATGCCATCAGCTATCGAGCCAACTTCAACTACGCCGCGGATCGCTACGGGGCTCAGATCGATCGAACGGTCGTCGGCGATGGCTTCAATCCCGAAGTGGGTTTCCTGCGACGCACGCAGTTTCGCAGTAACTACGGGTCGTTGCGCTTCAGCCCGCGGCCACGGCGCAATCGGACGATTCGACAGTATTTCTACGAGACCAGCATCGACTACATCACCAACAACCAGAAGCAGCTTGAATCACGGGGCGTGACGGTGTCGGGCCGGATCGATCTGCAGAACAGCGACACCCTCGGCCTGACCTATCTCAACGAATCTGAGTTATTAGAGAGGCCGTTCGTGCCGGCGGCCGGGATCATCGTGCCGGCGGGTCGCTATTCGTTTCAACATGTCCGCGCGGCGTGGAGCCCCGGTCAGCAGCACCGGCTCTCCGGAACGCTCGCCGTGGACGTCGGCGAGTTCTACGACGGGACCAGGCAGACGGCGTCGGTGAACGCCCGGCTCGGCATCACCAACCAGTTCGGCATTGAACCCAACATCTCGCTGAACTGGCTCGATCGCCTCGGCTCGACGGCCACGGTGCGCGTTGCCGGCGCCCGCGCCACGTACACCATGACGCCGCGCATGTTCGTCGCGGCGCTGGTCCAGCACTCGTCGACGAGCCGATCGATCGCCACGAACTTGCGCTTTCGCTGGGAGTTTCAGCCCGGCAGCGAGTTCTTCGTCGTCTACTCGGATGCCCACGACACGTCAGAGACGTTTGCCCGCTTCGACCTGCAGAACCGCGGGCTGGTGGTGAAGATCAACAGGCTGTTCCGATTTTGAGCGAACGTGTGAGGGACGGACGTGATCGTTGAGGTGCGCCTGCGAATGACGACCCCTGGGCGGCTCGAGGACGGTCGAGTGCCGCACGCACTCTGAACAGTAATTGATTCGACTGGAAGGGCTTGGGGAGAAGATCAATGCCCCGATCCAGCACGCCGTGTTTCACGATGTCAGCATCCGCATATCCCGACATATAGAGCGTGCGTGTCGACTGGCCGAGTCCACCAAGCCTGCCAAACAGCTCGCGCCCGCTCATGAGCGGCATCACCACATCGGTCAGCACCAGGTGCAGCGGCCCTTGGTGTCCGCTTAGCAGCGCCAGCGCGGCTGGGTGACGCGTCAGGACGGATTTGATCACCTGACGCACCTCCTGTTGATCCTCGACCACGAGGATTGTTTCGGTTCCAGTCACGACCGCTGGAAGAAGGTCCGTCTGGGCGAGGTCTGCCTCCGCCTGCACGCCGGGAAAATGCACGGCGAACGTGGTGCCTTCTCCCGGCACACTCGCGACCGACACGTGACCGCGGCTTTGTTTGACGATGCCGTAGACCGTGGCGAGGCCCAGCCCGGTGCCTTTGCCTTGCTCCTTCGTCGTGAAGAAGGGTTCGAAGAGGTGTGCCATTATGCTCGGTCTTGATCCGTAACAGCGCCGGATCCAAGTTGGCACCAAGCAGGTGCCTTCTGCGGCGGCTCGCCGACATGCGAGAATGGCGCATGATCGCAGGGCTGGAAAGTCGGTGACGCGTATCGAGCGCTCTGGCCTCTCCCGTCACGGGGCGCGATCACTCATCCGCGTCGGTCCGGCGATCCGGACGAGATGAGGCTGGATCAGGGCACCCGACTCGGGCCTTACGAGGTCATGAGTGTCCTCGGCAAGGGCGGAATGGGCGAGGTGTATCTCGCTGAAGACGTCCGCCTTGGCCGCCGGGTCGCCCTCAAGGTTCTGCCGGCCGCATCCGCCGGCGACCAGGAC
>JBKJJZ010000581.1:0-10396 GCA_046597705.1 Vicinamibacterales bacterium
GTCCCTTCAGGGGCGCCAAATGCACGGCGCCCCTAAAGGGACGCCCTACATCTGAGCTACGGTTTGAGCGACGGCACCATCCACGGCACGACGTACGACTGCAGCATCGCCAGCACGCCCATCAGCGTGGTGAGGATGAGGCTATGGACCACCACGCGCCTGAGGATTTCGCCTTCGCGTCCAACCGCGCCCACACCGGCGGCACCCACGGAGAGATTCTGCGGGCTGATCATCTTGCCCATCACACCGGCAGAACTGTTCGTGGCGCCCATCAGGATGGGATCCAGCCCCGTGACGCTTGCTGTGGTCGCCTGCAGCGGCCCAAACAATGTGTTCGATGCCGTGTCGCTGCCCGTGAGGAAGACGCCGATCATGCCCAGCCATGCGGAGAAGAACGGGAACCACCAACCGGTCCTGGCCAGGGCCAGCGCCATTGACGACGTCATGCCCGAGTAGTTCATGACGGTGGCGATCGAAAGGATGAAGGCGATGGTCACGACCGGCAATCGCAACTGCCGCACGGTCTGGCCGAACGCACGTGAGATGGCGGCGGGTCTGGTTCCGCAGACGAACATCGGCACGAAGGCCAGGAGTGCTGCAAAAAACACGAGTGTGCCGGCAGTCGCCAGAAAATCGAGCCGGTATGTCAGCGCGTACGGGCTCGTCTTTGAGGTGACGGGCGCTTCACGTTGCACGATCGCCGACGGCTTTCCATCAACGAGCCGGTAGGCGCCGGGCCAACTGAACTCCCACACGGGAAACCGCACGGCTTGCGGCTCGACTGACGCGGGTGTGCCCACCCAGGGATCGGGACACATCCTGTTTCCGCCCTGGCCGCAACGCAGGAGCGACGTGATATTCGCTGGTGGTGGCACGCTCGACATTCCGGCAAAGTTGCCGGACTGGCCGATCAGCACCGTGATCACCAGAATCCCGTAGGTCGCATACGCGCGTGCGACTCGGCGGCTGGTGTCAGGCGGACCGGCGTGCGGCACCGCCGGCTCACCGCCGCCCGTGTACTCTTCAGCCGGCCGCCACACTTTCAGCAACATGGCAACGGACGCGAGCGACAGCAACGCGGCAAGGGTGTCGGTCAATTCCGGCCCGACGAAATTTGACACGGTGAACTGACCCACGGCGAACGTCAGGCCCGCGACAAGGACTGCCGGCCATACTTCGACCATGCGCTTCCACCCGGCGAAGATCACGACGAGGTACGCGGGAATCAGCAGCGAGAAGAAGGGCAGCTGCCGCCCGACCATCGCCGACAGCGCTCTCGTCGTCGTCTGCGTGTCGCTGCCCAGCATGGGCGCCAGCAGGCCGCCGAGAGTGGTGACTGGAATGCCGAGCGAGCCGAACGCGACCGGCGCGGTGTTTGCCAGCAGCGCGAGTACTGCAGCCATGATCGGGTTGAAGCCAAGGCCGGCCATCATGGCGGCCGTGATGGCAACGGGTGCGCCGAAACCAGCGATGCCCTCGATCAGCGCGCCGAAGCAGAAGGCGACCAGCAGCACCTGAATGCGGCGATCGCCGGTGAGCCGCGAAAGCGAGCGGCGAATGACATCGAAGTCGCCGCTTTCAACCGAGAGGTTGTAGAAGAACACCGCACTGACCACGATCCAGCTGATGGGCCAGAGGCCGTAGGCCATGCCGTGCGTGGCGGCCGCGACGGTAAGCGACAGCGGCATGCCCCACACGAGCCAGGCCAGGACGAACGCCGTCGCCGCTCCTGCGATGGCCGAACGCCAGGGCGCCACGCGCAGGACGGCGAGGAGCAACGCGAGCAGGATCGGCGGCAGTGAGGCGACCAGCGCGGACAGCAGAACGTTGCCGCCGACCGGGTTATAGACCTGGTGAAAGATGTCAGTCAGTGGGGGCTCCGGCAGCGATTATAGGGGCTACCGGCCACGCGCCGCGATCGTGAACCGATCGCTGAAGCGCGACGAGGAAGGCGCACCCACGAACGCCGCGGAGATGCGGTCTTTGTCCACCTCAAAGCGGAGGATTCCCTTTCGCGCCTCTGTTTTCGCGTCCATCCATCGGGCGAAATAACCGGCTTCGGTATCGGCGGTGTTGAGCGGATACAACCTGCCGCCGCCAGTGGCCACAATCATCTGCACGGCGCCCGCCCCCTTCACATATTTGTCCCTGCTTGCGCTGGCCACAACGCAGTTGGCGTTGAACGCGTCGATCGCAATCGACGGGCATAAGGCGCTCAGGGCAAGCTGCTTCGTCCTCTGATAGGAGTGGTCATGCGCCTGCAGGATGAGATCGACTTTGCGTTCCACCAGCAGATTCATCAGATCCGCGTAGATGTGACAGTAGTACTCGCCCATGCTCAGGCAACTCTTGTGCATGGCCACAATCACCCAAGGGATCCCGGCCGCTCGCGCGTCGTCGATCGCACCGGCGACCCATTTGAAGTCCGCATTCCCCGCGCCGTAGTAGTAGTGCCGGCCGCTGACGGTCAGGTCAGGTGAAATGACGATGAAGCGGGCCAGCTTGCGGTAGTCGAAAAGATACTGCATCGGGTACTGGCCGGTGACTCCAATCCGATCCGGCAGGCACTGGGCAAAGCGGGTGATGTGACCGTCTTCTCCGAAATCATCCTCATGATTTCCCACGACCAGTTGAAAGGGAAACGCGGGTCCCACGCGCTTCTTCACCAGATCGCACCAGACGGTTTCCGGTTCGGTGGTGTAGCTGAAATCGCCCAGGGCCAGATGAAAATCGGGCTTCGCCGGGCGGATGAGATCAAGTGTGGCCAGGGCCTCGGCGTCGGAGCCAATGTCGCCAACGGCGGTGAAGACAAAGCGGCCGGCCTGTGTGGTGTCAGGGGTCCGCTGCGCGGCTGCGGACGCGCCGGCAATCACGATCAGCAGGACGAATGCCGGCCACTTCAACGCTGCGGATCGTAGTCGCCGGCATTCGAACCGTCAACAGGACCACTGGTCAGTCACTGATGCGACTGTGCCATGATGGCCGCCGGTATGGGTGTGGCGCCCCTAACACTACTTTGTCAGGTCCCCTGCGGAATTGAGGGTTGAGGACTGAGGATTGAGGATCGGGATCGCAGAGTGCTGATGGCGTGAATGAGGAACGGATTGGGGGTTGACCGGGCACTCCGTACGCCGCCTCGTCAATCCGTCTATCCGATCGGCAATCCGCCATCGGCAATTCGTGCAATCCCGATCCTCATCCCTCAATCCTCAGTCCTCAATTCCACAGGGAACCTGACAAATTAGTGTTGGACCCGGCGATTCGCGTCAGCTGCTGATCTTCGTGCCCTCGAAGAAGCGAACGCCGTCCGCTTCGGCCAGCAGTCTCACGCCTCGGAGTCCTGTGGCCGTGAGTGCCCCGGTGATCGCTTCGGCTGGGGCCACTGAGGTCTCTGGTGTACGGAACAGTCCGAAAAGTCCGGGCCGGCTCACGCGATCGATGACTACAACCCGGCCGCCGGGTCGCACCACTCGGACAGTCTCGGACAAGACGGTGGTGGCTGTGCCCCCAAGAGCCGGGAGTCCGTCCACGATCACGGCAACGTCCCAACGCCCGCTGTCGAACGGAAGCATCGTAAGAGGGGCGTCTTCAAAATCCACCAGAGCCCCGGCTGCGGCGGCCCCGGCGGCGACACGTGCCGCCGCGCCGTCCACGCGATCGACCACCGTGGTCTGACCGTTCAGCCCGGTGACCGCGCCCACCGCACCAGCCATGTCGGGACGGCCCGCGCCACAGAACAGGACCGAGTCACCCGGCCGCGCGCCCACCATGGAAACCGCGGTCCTGTGGGGCGTTTCGCCGGCGCGGTGGAACAGCTTGAGCATCACCCGAATGATATAGTCCCATGCGTGAATAAGGGTCTTTCGCTTGCTCCTGCCGACGGCAAACTCGGCATTCTTCTGGTCGGTTTAGGTGCGGTCAGCACCACTACAATCGCCGGTGTCATGGCCATCCGGAAAGGGCTGGCCAAACCGATTGGCTCGCTGACCGAGATGGGCACCGTGCGTCTGGGGAAACGCACCGACAACCGGACCCCCACCATTCGTGAGTTCGTCCCCCTGGCCGAGCTCAACGACATCGTCTTTGGCGGCTGGGACATCTTCGAGGACAACTGCTACGAAGCCGCGAAACACGCCGGTGTGCTCGATGAAAAGCTGCTGGACCAGGTCAAAGACGAGCTGGCGGCCATCAAGCCGATGTCTGCCGTGTTCGACCGGCACTACGTCAAGCGGCTGGACGGCCCGAACGTCAAGAAGGGCAAGAACAAGAAGGACCTGGCCGATCAGCTGATCGCCGACATCCGCAAGTTCAAGGCCGACAACAACTGCAGCCGTCTGGTGCTCATCTGGGCCGGTTCCACTGAAATCTTCCTGACCGAGTCGGCGTGTCACGCGTCATTGGCGGCGTTCGAGAAGGGCCTCCTTGAAGACGACGTCGCAATCTCGCCGAGCCAGATTTACGCGTATGCGGCGATTTCGGAAGGCCTCCCGTACGGCAATGCCGCACCGAACCTGAGTGCGGAAGTGCCGGCGCTCAGGGAACTGGCGGCCAGGACTGGTTCGCCGATCACCGGCAGCGACATGAAGACGGGGCAGACGCTGATCAAGACGATCATCGCGCCGGGCCTGAAGGCCCGGTTGATTGGCGTGGCCGGCTGGTATTCGACGAACATCCTTGGCAACCGCGACGGCGAGGTGCTGGACGATCCCGAGTCGTTCAAGTCCAAGGAAGAAAGCAAGAAGGGCGCGCTCGATTACATCTTCCAGCCGCATCTCTATCCGGATCTCTACAAGGACATCTCCCACGTCGTGCGCATCAATTACTATCCGCCGCGCGGCGACAACAAAGAGGGTTGGGACAACATCGACATCTTCGGGTGGCTCGGCTATCCGATGCAGCTGAAGATCAACTTCCTGTGCCGCGACAGCATCCTGGCCGCGCCCATTGTCCTCGACGTGGCGCTGTTCCTGGACCTGTCCAAGCGCGCCGGGTTCAAGGGTATTCAGGAGTGGCTCTCGTTCTACTTCAAGAGCCCGATGCACGTGCCGGAGCTCTACCCTGAGCACGACCTCTTCATCCAGCTCATGAAGCTGAAGAACACGCTGCGATACATGCGCGGTGAAGAACTCATCACGCATCTGGGCCGCGAATACTACGACTGACCGCCCGACAGTCTTCGATCCCAAAGGACGCCCATGGCCCGCTATCAACCTGCACTGCTCGGAGGTCTGTTCATCGGAGTGCTGTCGGCGCTTCCGGTCATCAATTTCGCCAACTGCTGCTGCCTGTGGGTCATCCTTGGTGGGATGCTGACGGTTTACCTGCAGCAGCAAGCCACGCCGGCGCCAATGGAAACATCAGCCGCCGCCCTGTCGGGATTGATCGCCGGCGCCATCGGCGGGCTCATTCAAAGTGTGGCCGGCCTGGCCACGCTGCGAATGTTTGGCGGCGGCGATTCGCAGCAGGCTATTGAGCAGGCCCTGAGCAACATTCCAAACCTGCCTCCGGAGACGGCCGAATGGGTGCGCTCCCTGACGCAGGGCTCAACCATGGCATTGGTCTCCATGGCGGTCAGTATCCCCATCTATGCCGTGTTCGGCATGCTCGGCGCCCTGCTGGGCCTGGCGTTCTTCCGCAAGAAGGTCACGCCGGACACGACGATAGGCCCGCCTGCGTGAGTCCGGTCAATCCGGACCAGGGCGGCGTGCGCCGCCATGAAGAGATCGACGCGCTGCTCAAAGAAGCGCGGGTCTTTGAGCCTGCCGAAGCCTGGCGATCCACAGCCACGGCCAACGACCCCGGCGTGTACGAACGCGCGGCTGAAGCTCCCGAAGCGTTCTGGGCCGGTTTCGCTGCCGAACTCGAGTGGATGAAACCGTGGACGCAGGTGCTCGATTGGCAACCGCCTCACGCCAAATGGTTCGTCGGCGGTCAGCTCAACGCCAGTGTCAATTGCCTGGACCGCCACGTGCGCACGTCGCGCCGCAACACCGCCGCGCTCATCTGGGAAGGGGAGCCAGGCGATCGCCGTACGCTCACTTACTGGGATCTCTATCGGCAGGTCTGCCAGTGCGCGAATGTGCTCAAGTCGCTCGGCGTGAAGAAAGGCGATCGCGTCGCCATCTACCTGCCGTTGATTCCGGAACTTGCGATCGCGATGCTGGCCTGCGCGCGCATCGGCGCCGTTCACTCGGTGGTCTTCGGCGGCTTCAGTGCGGAGGCGCTGCGCGATCGCATCAACGACGCGCAGGCGTCGCTGCTCATCACCGCTGACGGCGGATATCGCCGCGGTCACATCGTGCCGCTGAAGCAGACCGCCGACGAAGCGCTCCAGGACACGCCGTCGATTCGTCACGTCCTGCTCGTGCGGCGTCACGCCGGCGAGATGTTTCCCGTGCACGTCCAGGAGGGCCGTGATCACTGGTATCACCGCCTGATGCAGGACGCGTCGTCCGAGTGCCCGCCCGAACCGATGGACGCGGAGGACATGCTCTACATCCTCTACACGTCCGGCACCACCGGCAAACCCAAGGGCATCGTGCACACCACCGCGGGTTACCTGGTTGGCACGTACGCCACGACGAAGTGGGTCTTTGACCTGAAGGACACCGACGTGTACTGGTGCACGGCCGATATCGGATGGGTCACCGGACACAGCTACGTCGTCTACGGTCCGCTGCAGAACGGTGCGACGGTCGTGATGTACGAAGGCGCGCCCGACTGGCCGTCGAAGGACCGATTCTGGGAGATCGTCGAACGCTACGGCGTCACGATCTTCTACACCGCGCCGACCGCCATTCGCGCGTTCATGAAGTGGGGGACCGAGTGGCCCGCGAAGCGGAACCTCTCGTCCTTGCGCCTGCTCGGTTCGGTGGGCGAGCCGATCAATCCCGAAGCGTGGATGTGGTACCACGAGCACATCGGCCACGGGCGTTGCCCCGTGGTTGATACCTGGTGGCAGACTGAAACCGGTCACATCATGATCGCGCCGTTGCCGGGGCTCACGCCGCTCAAGCCCGGTTCAGCGACGAAACCATTCCCCGGCATCACCGCGGAGATTCGAACCGAGGCCGGTGGCCCCGTAAGCCGCGGCGGAGGCGGCCTGCTCGCGCTGACCAAGCCGTGGCCCGGGATGTTGCGCGGCATCTACGGCGACCCCGAGCGCTTCGTCCAGCAGTATTGGACGCGTTGGGCGGACGGCGTCTACTTCACCGGAGACGGCGCGCACGTGGATGCGGACGGCGACTACTGGTTGATGGGACGCGTGGACGATGTGCTGAATGTGGCGGGACACCGTCTTGGTACGAGTGAACTGGAAAGCGCGCTGGTGGACCATCCATCGGTGGCCGAAGCGGCGGTCGTCGGCCGCCTCCACGACATCAAGGGCCAGTCCATCGCCGCGTTCGTGACCTTGAAGGAAGGCATTGTCGCGGACCCCGCACTTGTCGATGAACTGAAGGAGCACGTGGTGAAGAAGATCGGCGGGATCGCGCGACCCGACCAGATTCTGTTTGCCGCCGACCTTCCCAAGACCCGCTCCGGCAAGATCATGCGCCGGCTCCTTCGGGATGTGGCTGAAGGCAAAGCTCTCGGAGACACTACGACATTGGCCGACCCCAATGTCATTCGGCGCCTCAAGGACGAGTACGAAGCTTTGGAGTAAGGAACGCCCCTGTGGCCAATCGCGTATAACCTACAGTTATGGCATTGATTGAGACCGACAACCTGTGGAAGACCTACATCATGGGCACTGAGGAGATTCATGCCCTGCGCGGGGTTTCCATTGGCATTGAGCGCGGGGAGTATGTGGCCATCATGGGACCCAGCGGTTCCGGCAAGTCCACGCTGATGAACCTCATCGGGTGCCTCGATACCCCCAGCCAGGGCACCTACACGCTCAACGGCAAAGGTGTCGGCACGATGAATGACGATGAGCTGGCGCGCATCCGGAATGAAGAAATCGGTTTCGTGTTTCAGACTTTCAATTTGTTACCGCGCGCAACCGCGCTGCACAACGTGGAGCTGCCGTTGATCTACGCTGGTGTGCAGTCGAAGACACGCATGGAACGCGCCAAGACTGCGCTCGACAAAGTTGAGCTGGGCGATCGGATGACCCATCGCCCCAATCAGTTGTCGGGCGGCCACCGTCAGCGTGTGGCAATTGCCCGCGCCCTGGTCAACAACCCCTCGATTCTTCTCGCGGACGAACCGACGGGCAACCTCGACTCCAAGACCGGTGTCGAAATCATGAGCTTGTTCGCCCGCCTGCACGAGACGGGCAACACCATCGTGCTGGTCACGCACGAACCCGAAGTGGCGGCTCACGCCCATCGCGCCATCCACATCCGCGACGGCCAGGTCGAAAAAGACGTCAAACGCGCGGCGTAGCTGCGGTGCGTAGTAGCTGCGGTACGTAGGGCGTCCCTTCAGGGGCGCCGCATGCAAGTTATCTGGCAGCGAGGCTGGCCGTGCGGTTGATGACAACCGCAATCGGCCTCGGCGCCGGATTTGAAACGGTCTGCGTCACTACGAATCGCCCATCAGGCAGCGTGTCCCAATAGGGGTCGCCCGCTCCGCGGACACCGATGGGAAACTTGCCGACGCCGGCCAGACGAGGTTCGGCAGTTGGTCCGGCGGCACCGATGCCCACCGCCATCACCGTGCCGTCCGCCTGAAGGTAGAAGAGGTCGCCGCCTGACTTGGCCCAAACCGGTTCGCGACCCGAGTTTGTCTTCGAGATGGACCACACGCGTCCAGCCGTGGGGAAGGCCGTGATGTAGACCTCCTACCGGCCGGACTCAGCCGAGGCGTACGCCAGCCATTTTGAGTCAGGTGATACGTGCCCGAATGCCGTGGTGGAGATCGGAAGAGGAACCCGGGTGGCTGACGTTCCCGGTGGTTCCACCACGAACATTTCCTCGACATTCGGCTTTTTCGGGATGTTGTAAGCGCCGAGCATCATGAAGACCCGGCCTCCTTTCCGTACGGAGGCCGGACCTTCAGGTCCGGCAAATTGCCGGGTCTGAAGACCCGGCCTCCATTCAAATAGCCGCGAAGTGGTCCGGCGCGACTTCGCGCAGCGATAACGCCTCATATTTCTCGTGAGCAAAAGGAATTCGCACCGTCCGGTCGGCCGGATCCACGCGCGGCACGGCTGATAGCAGCGCCTGCGTGTACGTGTGCGCCGGCGCGCTGAACAGTCGATCAGCGGCTGCAAGTTCCACGATGCGTCCTCGATACATCACGGCCACGCGATCGCAGACCTGGCGCACCAGGCGCAGGTCGTGCGCGATGAAGAGATATGTGAGACCGAGCTTGGCCTGCAGGTCCTGCAGCAGGTTCACCACTTGAGCCTGCACGGAGACGTCGAGAGCTGAGACAGGTTCATCCGCGATGATGAGCGACGGATTCAGCGCAAGCGCACGCGCCAGCCCGATGCGTTGACGCTGGCCGCCGCTGAATTCATGCGGGAACTTCGAGATCTGCGCGGGGTCGAGACCAACCAGCCCGAACAGCTCCGCAACGCGGGCTCTGCGCTCTTCGCGCGTGCCGATGCGGTGGATGATCAGCGGCTCCTCCACGATGGCGCCCGCTCGCATCCGCGGATTGAGAGATGAGTAGGGATCCTGAAACACGATCTGCAAATCCCGGCGTGCCCGCCGCATGTCTCGCGCGTTGAGCGTCGCGAGATCGGTGCCCTTGAAGTTCACTTGCCCCGACGTTGGTTCAATCAGGCGCAGGATGCATCGGCCCGTCGTGGTCTTGCCGCAGCCGGATTCGCCGACGAGTCCGAAGGTTTCCCCCGGCCGGACGTCGAAACTGATGTCGTCCACCGCGCGCACCGCTGAGCTTCCGCGCAGCCAGCCGCCGCGGCGGAATTCCTTTACCAGGTGAGATACCTGCAAGAGGGCGGTCACGTGGGCTCTCCGGTGGCCTTGCCGTGCAGGTAGCACCGGACCGATCTTCCGCCTGGCAGGGCCGTGACGCCCGGGGGAATCACCTCGCACTCCGCGAGTCGATCGCCACACCGTGGCGCGAACGAGCAGCCGGGTGGGAATTGGCCGAGTGACGGCACAGTTCCCGCAATCGCGGTCAACCGGGGGCCGACAGCGGAACCCGGCAAACAGGCAAGCAGTCCACGGGTGTACGGATGCGCCGGTGTCTTGAACACGTCAGCGACCGGGCCTTGCTCCACGATGCGTCCGCCGTACATGACGGCAACGCGGTCGGCCATCTCGGCGACCACACCCAGGTCGTGCGTGATGAGCAGAAGCGCGAGCCCGAGTTTCGCGCGCAAGTCCCGGAGCAGGTCGAGGATCTCCGCCTGGACGGTGACATCGAGAGCGGTCGTCGGTTCATCGGCGATGACGAGCGACGGTTCGGCGCAAAGGGCGAG
>JBKJJZ010000327.1:0-11073 GCA_046597705.1 Vicinamibacterales bacterium
AAACTGCGTGATGCCGCTGGCGGAGACGCCAATCACGACATCCCGTTTGCCGATGCGGAGGCGCGCGATGCTGCGACCGACTTCTTCGAAGTTGTCCTCGACGCCTTCCCGCGCGCGAAACATGGCCTCTTGTCCGCCGGCCATGATCGCCTGCACCAATTCAGGTTTGGTGCTGAACGTGGGAGGCATTTCCGCCGCTTCGAGCACGCCGAGCCTGCCGCTGGTGCCCGCGCCGACCAGGACCAGCCGGCCGCCTTTTTTGAGGGCCGCGGCGATGATTTCCACGCCGTGCGCGATCTGTTCGCGCTCCTTCTGGACGGCTGCGACCATCTTGCGGTCTTCGGCCAGCACAAGGTCAACAATATCGAGCACCGGCATCTTGTCGATGGCGAGCGAAGCGCTATTGATGGCTTCGGTGGGAAGATACTGCCACTTGGAAGAATGGACCATGAGTCACGCGTGCAGGAACACGCTTGTAGAGTAGGCCATGATCGACGAGTCCATTGCAACCTACCTGCGTCACCTCGAGGTGGAACGCCGGCTGTCGCCGCACACCTTGAGCGCGTACGGCCGTGACCTGGAGCGCTTGCGGGCGTTTGCCGCGACACAAGGGCGTGAGGTCGTCAGCATGGATCGGCGCGGGCTCGAAGCCCTGGTGCGAGATGCCATGGCCGGCGGGCTGTCGCCCACGTCAACGGCCCGACTCGTCGCCTGCGTCCGGGGCCTCTATCGCCACCTCCGCAGGCGCGGCGACGTGCGCGAAAACCCGGCGGAAGATCTGCACGCGCCCCGGGCGTTCCAATCGCTGCCGCGCTTCCTGTCAACCGCCGACGTCGATGGGCTGCTCAATGCGCCCGACGTGTCCACACCGGGGGGCCTTCGCGACAGGGCGTTGATAGAGGTGTTGTATGCCACCGGTCTGCGTGTGTCGGAACTCGTGAGCCTGCGCATCGCGGATGTGCGTCTTGACCAGGGGCTTGTGCAATGCCTTGGGAAGGGGAGCAAGGAGCGCATCGTTCCTCTGGGTGACATAGCCATAGGCTGGGTCCGCCGTTATGTGGCCGAGGCCCGGCCTGCCTTCGTGACAAAGAAAGATCCGCCGTGGCTGTTCGTGAGTCAGCGCGGCGCTCGACGCCTGACTCGCGGCGGGTTCTGGCAGATCCTCAAGGACTACGGCGCGAAGGCGGGCATCCAGACTCACCTGAGTCCGCACGTGTTGCGGCACTCTTTCGCGACTCACTTGCTCGAACGCGGCGCGGATCTACGCGCGATCCAGACGATGCTGGGACATGCGGACCTGTCAACGACGCAGATATACACCCACGTGCTCGAGGCGCGGCTGCGGCAGGTGTACGACGCGTTCCATCCACGGCGATAGATGCGCCGCCTTTACTGATTGACCCGCCAGAGAAGCGTCTGGTACGCTCTCTCTTTCCCGGGCCCGCGTCTGGCCCCAACGTGAGGAGTTCCTGCATGGGCCGCACTGGCCGCCATTTGTTTACCTCCGAATCGGTGACGGAAGGTCATCCCGACAAGATTGCCGATCAGATTTCTGACGGTATTCTCGACGCCATTCTCGCGCAGGATCCCCTGGCGCGCGTCGCGTGTGAAACGCTGGTCACCACCGGCCTGGCCGTCGTGGCGGGCGAGATCACCACGTCCTGCACGATCGACACGCAGCGAGTGGTGCGCGAAGTGATCACCGACGTGGGTTACACCAGAGCCAAATACGGCTTCGATGCCGAGACGTGCGCGGTCCTGTCGTCAATCCATGAGCAGTCGCGCGACATCGGCCAGGGCGTTGACACCGGCGGCGCCGGTGACCAGGGCCTGATGTTCGGGTATGCGTGCACGGAGACGCCGGAGCTGATGCCGCTGCCGATCATGCTGGCGCACAAACTTACGCGCGGCTTGTCGGATTTGCGGCGCAGCGGAACGCTCACGTACCTGCGGCCTGATGGCAAGTCCCAGGTGACGGTGGAATACGACGGCGACACCCCGGTGCGAGTGGATGCCGTGGTCGTCTCTACACAACACGCGGCAGAGGTGGACAATGACACCCTGCGGGCAGACCTTACGGAAAAGCTGATCAAGCCGAGCATTCCGGCCAGCATGATGGACGCCAACACCAAGATCTACATCAACCCGACTGGCCGCTTCGTTGTGGGCGGGCCGCACGGGGATGCCGGCGTGACGGGCCGAAAGATCATCGTTGATACCTACGGCGGGGCCGCACCTCACGGAGGCGGCGCGTTTTCAGGCAAGGATCCGACGAAGGTCGATCGCTCCGCGGCGTACGTCGCCCGGTATGTTGCCAAGAATCTTGTGGCTGCCGGTCTTGCGACAAAAGTACTCGTCCAGTTGGCCTATGCGATTGGCGTCGCCGAGCCGGTCTCGGTGCTGGTTGATACCTCAGGCACCGGCACGGTGTCTGACGACAAGCTCAGCGAGCTCGTTCGGCAGCATTTCGACCTGACGCCGAAGGGCATCATCAGTCACCTCGATCTGCGGCGGCCCATCTACCGCAAGACCGCGGCGTTCGGCCACTTCGGCCGCTCCGAACCCGAGTTCACCTGGGAACGGACCGACAAGGCTGCCGCTCTGAAGGCGGCCGCGGGCCTGTAGCGCCTCGTACGTCAAAAGGCGAAGCTTCCGGATGCGGCGCCTTGGACGAACCCTCTCG
Organism: Vicinamibacterales bacterium; assembly: GCA_046597705.1. Taxonomy (GTDB): domain Bacteria; phylum Acidobacteriota; class Vicinamibacteria; order Vicinamibacterales; family SCN-69-37; genus SYFT01. The sequence continues at coordinate 2,684 of JBKJJZ010000327.1, forward strand.
ATGACAACGGCCGCCGTTATGGCGGCCGTTGTGTTGTACCTTGCAGCGACGCTGCCGCCGGCAACCAGGCGCCTGTCCGCGCCGCCATCCACCATCATTTACGGTGCGTATCACGTTCACACCAGCCGCTCCGATGGCAGCGGCACCCTGGACGACGTCGCTGCTGCCGCCCGACAGGCGTCGCTGCAATTTGTGATCGTCACCGATCATGGCGACGCCACCCGCGATCCGGAGCCCCCGCAATATCGCAACGGCGTCCTGCTGATCGACGCGGTGGAAATCAGCACAATCTCGGGACATCTCGTTGGCGTGGGCCTCAAGGACGCGTCGCCGTATCCGCTGGGCGGGGAGTCGCGAGACACGGTCGAAGACGTGCACCGCATGGGTGGATGGTCGGTCGCCGCGCACCCGGACTCGCCGCACCCCGGTCTTCGATGGCGAGGCGACGACGTGCGGGTGGACGCGATTGAGTGGCTCAATGCGGATTCGGAATGGCGGGATGAAGGCACCGGCCGCTTGCTGTTGACACTGGGCCACTACCTGTTTCGTCCCCCCGAATCGATCGCGTCAGTGTTCGCCCGGCCCGCGTCGTCCCTTCGGCGATGGGACGAACTCTCGAGACGACACAACGTGGTCGGGCTGGCAGGTGTGGATGCGCACGCGAGGATCGGGATCGATGAAGATGGAGGTTCACAGAAATCGCGCACGATTCTCGCGCGGCCTTCCTACAGGGACATGTTCCGTACCGTGGCGCAGGCCGTCAATCTGCCGCGCGCCTTGAGTGGAAACGCCATACAGGATGCAGCCACAGTTCTGGATGCGCTTCGCACGGGACAGACGTACTCAGTCGTGCGCGCGTTAGCGACGCCGGGGGAGATCAGCTTTTCAGCGACTGATGGAGGCCGGACTGTTCAAATAGGGGAGTCGCTGATCACGACATCCACGGTCACCATCAGCGCCTCAGTGCCTGCGCCATTGGATGCGTCGGTCGTCCTGCTTCGTGACGGGGAAGAAGTGTCGAATGGAACTGGGTCCGCTGTGTTCACGGCGGCAGGCGAGCCGGCGACCTATCGCGCTGAAGTTCGACTGCCGGGTGCCGCGATTCCGTGGATCGTCACCAACATCATACGAGTCGGATCGGTTCCCGTTGACGCCCCTGACACGCCAGTCGTCTCACGAATCATCCGGAAGTTGGATGACGCCGCCGCCTGGAGTTCAGAGAAACATGCGACATCGCGCAGTGACGTCCGGCTCGCCGGCGGGGAAATGGCTATGGCGTTTCGCCTGGGCGCCGGCCCGTTGAACGGCCAATTCGCGGCGATGGCCTATCCGCTGGCGGGCGGCGATGATTTCACCACAGTGACCGCCACCTTGCGCGCATCCGCACCCATGCGCATTTCGGTGCAAGTGCGGCAGCCTGGCGGCGACGACGGCGAACGATGGCACCGGTCGGTATACGTCGATCAGACACCGCGCGAGGTCACTCTTGCCCTGCAGGACTTCCGGCTCGGAGAGACGGAAGCGAACAGGAAGCCCACCGTGGCGCTCATACGCTCCGTGCTTTTCGTCGTGGACACGTGGCACACCCAGCCCGGCGCAGCAGGAACGATTTGGGTGTCCGGAGTGTCGATCGGCGGGCCGCCCGCTGCGTCGTCCGTCAAGTCCGGACGGTGAACAACATCGTGAGCGCAGCAGCCGCGAACAGGATGTTCGTCGCCCATGCGGCAAGGACTGCAGGCAGCAAGGTTGCGGAACCAAAGGCAATGAAGAGACTTGACGTCAGCAGGTAGGCCACCGCCAGCACGACTGCGAGACCGATGCCGTAGAGCGCCCCTCGGCGCCCGGTGGTGACACCGAGGGGAATGGCAATCAAGGTCATCACGAGGGTGACAAACGGGAATGCGAGCTTGCGCTCGAGTTCCACCTTTTGTTCAGCCACGCTGATGCCGCTCTGATCGAGTCGCTCGATATAGGTCCGCAACTCTCCATAGCTCATGAATGCCGCGTCGATTTGCTCAGCGCCGAACACCGCCGGCTCCTGCAACTCAAGCGTACGCTCCTTGAACGGCGTTCGCTTTACCCTCCCGTTGTCGTCGATCGTCCGCACCCACCCGTCAGTGGCTGTCCAGGTGCCGTCCCTGAATACGACGGTTTTCGCAAAGGTGTGGGACTTCAGGCGATACGGCTCCGGGGCCGTCTCAAAAATCGAAAGCTGGTGCAGGGTCCGCAGCCGGGTGTCGAAGACGGCGTAGTGATAGAGCGTGTCGTTGTCGATCACCCAGGCCCGGTTCGCCGCATTGAAGGTCCGCTGCGGGCGGTCGCGAATGATATTGCGGAGGACCTCCGCCTTGCGTTCCGACTGGGCGATGACCCGGTCTTCGAGGGCGAACAGGAGTCCGCTCAGAACAAGTGCGAGCACCAGCATCGGCAGGGCCGTGCGGTACAGGCTGGTGCCGCACGCACGAAGCACGGTCAGTTCGTTGGTGCGCGTCAGGCCGCCGAGCGTCGTGAGCACGGCCACCAGCGTCGCGAGCGGAATCACGATGTAGATGAACTTTGGCGTCGCGTAGTAAAAGTACTGCGCCACCATGGGCATCGTCGCCTGGCCCTTGGAAATTTTCTCGGACAGTTCGATGAACTCGCCGATGTAGTACAGCGCCAGGAGCCCCGTGAACGCGAGCAGCGCCGTCCGAACGTAGCGGCGCGAGATATAGATGTCCATCAGTCGCGGCCGCGGGAGGGAGAACTCCGGGTACCGGATGACGAGTACGATCCGCCGCTGAGTCCCTCCGGCCCCGGCGGGGGAGTCAGCCGTTGATCCCGGCCACCATGCTGAGAGCCAGGGCGGCACCGAAATTGACAGCGGCCGGCGGGCTCCCTGGCTGCGCCACCACAACAGCCCGATGCCAATCACGCCGAGTACGATGTTCGGCATCCAACGGGCCCAGACCGCCGGGAACTGGCCGCCTTTGGTCCTTCCCTCGAAGAAGGTCATGATGCCGTAGTAGGCCATGATCACCACGATGCCGATGGCGAAGCCGGCGAGCTTGCCATCCTTCCTGGTGGTGACTCCGAGCGCGACACCCATGATGGCGAACACGAGACACGCCAGCGGAAAGGCAAACCGCTGCTGCTTGAACATGATCTCGTTGTGGGGCGACAGGCTGTTGGCCACCTTGTCCCGGGCCTGGGCATCGAGCTGGGCGATGGTCATCTCGTTGAATCCCCGCCCGGGACTCCCGCCGTCGCCGAACACCGACTTCGGGTCGATATGGGTGACTTCCTCCGCTGATTGCTGAACCTCGTAGTTGTCTTCGTTCTTCAGGATGCGGTAACTGTTGACGTTGGCCTCGATGATATTGACCAACTGGGCCTGTTCGTCTGAAACCAGACGAGCCCGTTCTGAGAGTTGGAGCACCGGGCGGCCCGGAGTGGACGTGTCGGCGATCATGACCTGGGTCCATGTGCCGTCGTTTTCCCGGCCCCCGATCAGAATCGTCTTCCCCGTGAACCCTTCGTAGAACTGTCCTGGTTTGACGTCCTGCGTTGCCATTTTCTCGGTCAGCTGGAAGGTGACATCCCGGAAGGACTGGTTGGCGTCGGGCATCAACCAGATCAGGACGTAGAGGGTGGCGCCGGCCGCAACCGCCGCCAGCAGCATCATGGGCCGGATCAGCCTGACCGGACTGACCCCGCAGGCCATCATGGCCACGGCTTCCCGGTCACCCGAAAACCGGCCGAGTGCCATGACGACGCCCGCCAGAAATGCCATGGGGACCGTGATTCCCAGCGCCTGCGGCAGGAGCGTCAGCAACAGGTATGCGATGGTTTCCATCGGGGCGCCCTTTGCCACCAGCACCTCGGCGGTTTTGAGCATCGGCTGCACCCAAAGCAGGAACGTGAACAGGGCCAGGGCGAGCGCGAACGGCCCGAGCGTTTCACGGATGAGATACCGGTCGAGCGTTTTCATCACGGTTGCCGTCTGACGATACCACGCGGCTGCGCGGCATCCGCGATCCATGCACAGGCAGGTTGTTTTAGATATTTCACCAACGTCTGATAATACATGTTATGTCATGTATTATCAGTGTAGATCCGGAGGCCACTCAACCCGCACCCTGGCCGGGCCCCCGTCGGCCCGCTGGCCGGGGCCCGCTGCGCTGCGCGCGTATGCGGCCTGGACGCATAGTTATTCACCGGGTCGCGATTATTCAAACGTTGTTCTGTATCGTGTGCCGCACTCGTCCGTAGGCGTCGGCCGCCAGGAGCCGGCCAGCTCAATGCTTGCGGAGGTCCACCAAGATGCCCTCGAGCGCCTCGATAACTTCCTTCTTGTCCACGTCCGACTTCTTGAACTGAAGCTTGAGGCTGAAGGTTTTTGCGGGCGCCTTGTAGTTGAAAACGAAGGCCTTCGGACGGCCAGGCTTCGGCTTCGCCGCGACCTTTCGCGCTTGCTCGCGGGTGACTGCGGCGCCCCCGCCATCCCTGGTGAGTTTCTCGATCAGGGCGACCATTTTCTGAGGGTCTTGCTGCCTAACTATCTGTAAAAGCAATGACTTAGAGGAAATGTCGGCCAGCCGACATAGATTTCTAACCTCCGTCGGCATCTGCGCCAGCGCCAACGACTCAGTGACGTTAGTGCGCGACTTTCCCATCCGCCTGGCAAGGTCTTCGTGGGTGTAACCGCACCGTTCAGCAAGCACCTGGAGTGCCTCAGCTTCCTCAAACGCGCTGAGGTCCTTGCGCTGAATATTCTCAACCAGAGCGACCTCGACAATCTCATTGTCATCGACGTCCCGGATGACGACGGGAAGCTCTCGGAGTCCGACTTGAACTGACGCCTGGTAGCGTCGCTCGCCCGCGACAATCTGATACCGGCTTCCGCGCTGCCGAACGATCAGGGGCTCGATGATTCCCTTTTCGGCGATGGATGCCATGAGCTCCGAAAGGTCGCCCATGACCTGACGGGGTTGATCGGGGTTGGGGTCGATCAAATCAATGGGGATCATCCGGCCAATCGGGGCGCCGGCTGGGTTGGTAAGAGCGTCAACATAGTGCTCGTCGTGACGCATCTTCAGACTGGATGGCAGGCCTCTTTTAGACACGATCCATGACCTCCTCGCAGAGACGGTAATACTCAGTGGCGCCGGATGACTCGGGCGCAAACTTGAAAATCGATTCCTTGTAAGCGGGACTCTCTTCGAGACGAACGCTCTTCGTGATGACCGTCTTGAAGACCTTTTTGCCGAAGACTTTGTCGATCTGCGCACGGATATCGCGAGCCAGCGCCGTCCGCTTGTCGTGCATGGTGATCACCACGCCCAGGATGCGCAGGTCAGGGTTGGCCCTGAGCCTGACGCGCTCGATAGTCTCGAGCAGATCGTCTGTCCCTTCCAAAGCGAAGTAGGACGATTGGATTGGAATCAAAAGGTGAGTCGACGCGACCAACGCATTGACCGTCAGCAGACCGAGAGCAGGCGGGCAGTCGATGACCACTACGTCGTAGTCTTTTAGAACCGGCGCCAGTTTGTCCTTGAGTTTGAAATGGGAGTCCAACTCCCCCACCAGTTTCCCTTCAAGCTTGGCCAGGGCGATGCGTGAAGGAGCCACCCAGAGATTTGGTTGTGAGGACGGTAGAACGACATCGCTGATGCTGACCTTGGGGTCGGTGATGGCGTCGTAGACGGAGCGCTCAATCGCCGTGACGTCCACGTAGGACATCGTGCTGTTTGCCTGCGGGTCGAGGTCGATCAGGAGCGTACGACGCCCCCGCAGCGAAAACGCCGCCGCGAGATTAATCGCGGTCGTCGTCTTGCCGACGCCGCCTTTCTGGTTCGCTATGGCGATGATCATTGGTTGGAACGCCAGCTGCTCGCGCGGCAAAATCCGCCCGCGTCATGATACACCCACTACATCTTGTACCCAAGATCGTCGGGGTCCAGGCTCTCCAGCCAGCGCTGAAGGCGCTCCTGATCGACCTGCTGCGGTACGAAATCCACCGCCTTGACGTGCTCGAACACTTGCTCGTTGACGAAGATGGGCACCTTTGACCGTAGCGACAACGCCAGAGCATCACTCGGACGGGCATCGACGAGAATGCGCTCCTCGCCCACCTGGATCTCGAGGAAGGCGTAAAACGTGCTGTCCTGCAAGTCGTGAATGATCGCCCGGATCAGTCGCCCGCCCATTTCGGTGATGACGTTGCGAAGCAGATCGTGCGTCATGGGGCGCTGCGTGGAGACATTCTCCATCTGGAGCGCAATGGCGTTGGCCTCGACAGGCCCGACCCAGATCGGGAGCACTCGCTCCAGTGCCTCGTCGCGCAGGATGATGATCGGAAGATTTGTAAGAGGGTCCACCATCAGGCCCTTGACGGCCATCTCAATGAGCATCGGTGTACACCTCTCCCCGTAAGCTGTTCGGAGCCGCCTCCGTGATTCGCACTGGCACCAGCTGGCCAATCCACTCAACCGGTCCCGGAAAGTTGACCGAGGTCCATCCGCGCGTCTTGCCGGACAGTTCCGAATCCCGCCGCCGAGACCGCGTCTCAACGAGGACTTCGACCACCTGGCCAACCATGGACCGGTGAAACTGAAGCTGAAGCCGTGCTTGAAGTGCCTGCAACGCCATGATGCGGCTTGTCTTCGCCGATTCGAGCACATCATCCGGCAGACGTTTTATCGCCAGCGTATTGGGCCGTGGCGAGTACTTGAACGAATAAATGAACGTGAATCCCACCTCCCGAACCAGAGCCATCGTCTCCTCGAAATCGGCGGCCGTTTCGCCAGGGAATCCAACGATGACATCTGTGGAGACTGAGATCCCAGGCACCTCGGCTCGAAGCTTGTCGACCAAACCCAAGTAATCCTCGCGGGTGTAGCGGCGCCGCATCGCGCGCAGGATGGCGTTCGAGCCGGACTGCACGGGAAGATGGAAGTGCTTGCAGACCTTGGGAAGGTCCCGCACGGCAGCGATCAATCTGTCGGTGGCGTGGCGAGGATGAGGGCTGGCGAACCGGATACGTTCGATCCCAGACACTGAGCTCACGCGCTCGAGCAGTCCGGCAAAGTCACACGAGGCGTCGTCTGGAGCCTGGTAATGGTTCACGATCTGCCCAAGAAGCTGCACCTCGACGCGACCCGAGTCGGCCGCACGGGCCACCTCTTCCAGGATGTCCTTCACCGGCCGCATCCGTTCGTGTCCGCGCGTGTAAGGCACGACGCAGAACGAGCAGAACTCGTTGCACCCCTCAATGATGGTGATCCAAGCCCGTGATGGGTCGGATGCCTTCGCCACACCAAGCGGAAATGACACATCGTCATACGGCCGGATATCGACCACCCGGGTGTGGTTGGCCTCAGCGGCGTGCACAGCAGCCGGGAGTTGCTTGAGCGCCTGGGTGCCGATAACCACGTCAATCGCCCCCGTTCGCTTCAGCAACCGATCGCCCTCCTGCTGGGCCACGCACCCAGTGACGGCCACGGTGGGCCGCCGGCCGGTGCGGTGTGCGGTGGCTGCGCGGATCTCGCCAAGCCTTGAATAGAGCTTCTCCTCGGCGCGTTCACGGACGCTGCAGGTGTTAATTACGATCAGGTCCGCGTCGGCGTCGGACGAAGTGGCCTGGTATCCATCAGCTTCGAGAAGCCCCGACATGCGCTCGCCATCGTGAAAGTTCATCTGGCAGCCGAACGTCTCCAGCAAGTACTTACGCGCCACGCCGCCTCCCTTTCGCTTTCGCCTGTCGCGCGTTTTCGCTTTCGCCTTTTGCCGTTTGTTCGATCGACCGCCTGGCGGCCAGCATCTCCCTGGCCGAGGCCACAACCTGGTCAGAGATTCCGGCACCCGCAATCATCCTGGCGATTTCCCTCTCGCGCTCATCCGTCTCGAGCCGGGTCACCACGGTCACGGTGCGGCCGTTTCGGACTTCCTTCGATATGTGCAGATGCGACGACCCGCGGGCGGCGATCTGAGGAAGATGCGTGATGCAGAGAACCTGAAAGCGGTCCCCCAGCGCCTGCAGACGCGCACCGACGGCATCGGCCGCGGCTCCCCCAATGCCGGCGTCCACCTCGTCGAAAATCAGTGTGCGCCCATTCTCATCCGGCGCTGCCAGAGTCTTGAGCGCCAGCATCACCCGGGACAATTCGCCACCCGATGCAATCCGGGCCAGCGGCCGCACGTCTTCACCGGGATTTGGAGACAGAAAGAACTCGATCTCGTCCACTCCCCTGCTGCTCCAACCTTCCCGAGACTCGGGCCTGGACTGGACTCGGACCTCTACGCGCGCTTGCGGCATTGCGAGCTGCGTCAGCGATTTCTCCAACGCCTGGGCCAGGCGACCAGCGGCCGCCCTGCGCGACTCAGACAGTTGCAAAGCGCGATCGCAGAAG
>JBKJJZ010000024.1:0-7266 GCA_046597705.1 Vicinamibacterales bacterium
GGTCTCGCCCGCGCGAGGTGTCTCGCGCAACGACAGGGTGACTGTTGATGCCCGGGAATCGGACGGCCGGCCGAAGAGTCTACTGCGGCCCAGAGTGCGAGTGGAAGCGGGCGGCACACCGCGTGACCTCGTGGCGCGACAGGTTGGTCCCGGGCGTTATGAGGCGAGTCTGACCGTGGACGCGGGAGCCACCATCTCGGCCACGCTCGTTGACGAGACGCTGCCTGCGACGGCGGGCCTCTCTCGCCGGTTCGTGCCGGACTCGCGCGCCGAATATCGATTCCGCACCCCCGACAGCGCATTACTGACGGCGCTCGCGTCGTCCACGGGTGGCAAGGTCGGTCCCGACGCCGAAGCACTCCGCCGAGCGGGCACGGATAGTCGAGCCGCCCGCCGGGCGATGTGGCCCGGCCTGGTCCTGTTCTCGCTGGTCGGCTGGATCGTGGACCTTCTGCTGCGCCGCGTCCGGCTCTTCGAACGCTAGAGCGCTGTCGACCGCGCCAAGTCGGCGCCCCTGAAGGGACGCCCTACGTACTCCAATCCAACCAGCGCTTGCGCCCAGCCGTCTGAACCCGCATCATCGCGGAGGTTGAAAAATGGCTGAGATTCGTCAGGCGCTTCGGGCGCTGAGACAGTCCCGCTGGTATGCGGGCACGATCATCGCCGTCATGGCGTTGTGCGTGTCGCTCTCTACCACCGTGTTCGCGGTCGTCGATGGTGTGCTGTTCAAGCCGCTGCCGTATCTCAGACCCGCGGAACTTCACCTCATGACCGGCGGCTACCTCACGAAGAAGCAGCGCGGCGGTATCTCCGTGGCGCCCAGGAACATTCGTGACTGGACTGATGCCGTTCCAGGGGCGATGAGCACCACGCTGAGGACGGGGCTGACGGCGACGCAGACGGGCGATGTGCGCGCGTGGGCGCCGATCGCAGGCTACATCGACGACCACTTCTTCGATGTGCTGGGCATCCGCCCGCTCGTTGGCGGATTCGCCGCGGCTGACTTCAACGCCGATTCCCTTGCGGTGCTGATTTCCTACGGTGTCTGGCAATCCAGGTTCGGTGGCCGGCCAGACGTGGTTGGCCAACCTCTACCCACCGCGGATTCATTGCCAAAACGGCAATACCATGTGGCCGGCGTGCTGCCTCGCGGCTTCCTGTTTCCGTGGATGGGCGAGGCGCCGGAACTGCTTGTCCCGTTGGTCACAGATGCCGCTCGACGTGATGACCTCCGGTACCGCGGCTTCAGCGCGATCACGCGGCTGCCAAGCACAATCTCGATCGAGGAAGTCCAGTCCCGGATGGACGCGGCCGCTGCGGCAGAGAAGTCCGATTGGGTGCCGCGTGCGAACGACGGCTCACCGGTGTTCGATCACGCCAGCCTCGAACCGTTGGAGCAAGTGCTGTCACAGAGGCAGCGACCGGTATTCTCGCTTGCGGCAGCGGCCGCGGGCCTTCTGATGTTGCTTGGATGTTTGAACATCTCCGGCCTGATGGCGAGTCGCGCTTTGGATCGGCGACGTGACATCAGCGTGCGCCGGGCTCTGGGCGGCAGGGTCATGGACATCGCCAAGCCGCTGTTCGTGGAAAACCTGATGGTTGTCGGGGCCGGCGCAGTCGCCGGTCTGCTGCTCGCCACGCCGTTGCTTCGCGTCACCAGCCGCTTGCTCCCATCGATGATGGCGCTCCTTAAGCCTGCGGCCATCGACGCGCGCGTAGCGCTGTTTACGGCTGTTCTCGCCGCCTGCGCCACCGTCCTTGCTTCTCTCTGGCCAGTCTGGCGCGCGGTGCGCGTACCGGCAATGCCGCACATGACGGAGGGAGCTCGCGGGAGCCATCGTGTGCTGTCGGCCGGCCGCTTCATCGTGGTCGCCGGACAAGTCGCCATCGGCTTGACGCTCACGCTTGCCGGAGCGCTCCTCATGACCAGCCTGGTCCAGGTCTGGCGTATCGATCCGGGCTACGCGGCTGACGAGGTGATCGTGCTCAGCGGCAGGGCCGTGCCCACGACTCGTGCCGAGCGGGATCTCGCGGTAGAACGATTCTCGGAGCAGGTGCGTGCGATGCCAGGCGTCACGGCGGTTGGTGTAACTCAAAGCCGCTTCGGCTCCCTGATGATGAACGCGTTCACCGATGGCGCCACGATGGCCGTTACGACGGGTTTCTACGAGGCGATGGGGTTGAGACTTGTCGCCGGACGCTGGATGACGACGGAGGAGATGACTTCCGGCGCGTCAGTCGCGGTCATGACCGTGCGATCAGCGGCCAAGGCATTTTCCGGCGGCCCTGCGGTCGGCAGGCAGATACGTGGCTTCATTTCCCAGAAGCCACGACCGTTTGACGTCATCGGTGTGGTCGAAGACGTGCGGTTGGTCCGATGGGATGAGACGCAGGTGGGGCAAGTGTTCAGTCCCTACGCGCTCGTGAGCGACGAACAGACATCGCTCAGCGTTGTGGTGCGGACCTCGGCTGCCGGGCAGTTGATGCCCGCGCTGTTTGCGCTCGCCCGTCAACCCAATCCCGATACGGTCCGTGTCATCTCGGCTGCGACGGGTACCACGCTTTTGAACGAGTCCATACGCACCCGACGAATGAATTCATGGATCTTTGGCGGGTTCGCCGCGTCCGCGCTCGCCATCGTCGGCGTCGGCATCCTGGGCCTGATGGCGATGAGTTCGGCCAAGCGCACTCGCGAGATCGGCATTCGAATGGCGCTCGGCTCAACGCCCACAGGCGTCGTGCGGCTGTTGTTGCGCGAACAGATGTTGGCGGTGATTGCCGGCCTCCTCGCGGGAGGCTTCATCTCCGCGTGGGCGTTGAAGTTCGTGAACGCGTATCTGTTCAACGTCACTGGCACCGACCCGCGAGTCTGGGCGGCGGCTGTTGGCGTCATGCTGGCTGTCGCCGTCATCGGCGCAGTCATACCCTCCATTCGGGCCAGCCGCATCGATCCGACGCGCGCCTTGCAGTCGGACTAACCCCGCACAGTGCACGCTGGTCGCGTCCGTCCGGACGGCATTACACTCTCCCGTTGATGGCGGATCGGGATACGTTTCCTGGATTTGACGGCTTGCGCTTCTTTGGGGCGGTGTCCGTCATGTTTTCGCATGCGTTCCTGATCGCGACAGGTTCCGAGGACACGGAGCCATTTATCCGTCTGCTCGGGCCAACAAACCTCCTGGGGCTCTACGGCGTCTTTACGTTTTTCATCATCAGCGGCTTCCTGCTGACACGCTCGCTCCAGTCGCGTCCCAGCGCGATCACGTATGCGGTCAACAGGGCGTTGCGCATCCTCCCCGGCTTCCTCTTCTGCACGTTAGTGACTGTCGCTGTGATTGGCCCGCTGTTTACAACGTTAACGTTGAAAGAGTATTTGTCATCACCCGAGACCACCTACTATGTGAGGAAGGCGCTGACCACGCTCGACGACGCGGGCCTGCCCGGCGTCTACGGGGGCGCCTCAGGAGCGGTCTCCACGGTGGTCAATGGGTCCCTGTGGTCGCTGCACTATGAAGCGTTGAGTTATGTGTTTCTGCTGCTCGTCTGGACCATCGCTCCGTCCAGTCGGATGACCGCCCTCATCGCCGTTGCCCTGTCCGCTCTGATATGGGTGTTCCCGTCTGTCGATCAGGCGATTCGCAGCCTGGCCTACACGTTGCCGTACTTTGCCGGCGGCGTGCTGATGCACTGGATTCACGGCCGGTACGGCACCACGCGCCTGGGGGCCGCGATAAGCCTCGTGTTGTTGGTGGCATCAGGCATGTTTGGCGTGCAGAGCTATGCCTTCGCCGTGTTCGGCGCGTATCTCATCGTCTTTCTCGGAGAGCGCCCGAACATCGGGTCCTGGATCGCGCGGAAGATTGGGGATTGCTCCTATGGCATCTATCTCTTCGGCTGGCCCGCGGAGCAGATGGTGCGTCGACTCACACACACGGCAGACCCGTGGCGCCTGTTCTTCATGACGCTGCCTCTGGTCGTGATGCTGGGTTGGATCTCGTTTCATGCGGTTGAGAAGCCGGCAATGGGTCTGAGGACCGCCGTCGCGGCCCGAATCCGGCAGTGGGTGCGGAGGGTGTTTGACGCCATGCGCAGGCCCCGCGCCGGTGTGCTGGGGGCGAAGATCTCGTTTGTGGTTGGCGCCACGCTCGTGTTGCTCTCGGAGGTTCAGTGGTGGTATTTCACAGAGAGCATGGGGCTGCTCATACTGGGCGTCATGGTGGGATCGATTGTCTTCATGGCCGCGGATCGCATGGCCGTCGGGCCACCTGGCGGGAGCCGCGCGTGACTGTCACTGAATCCGTTCTTCACGCCATCGGGCGAACGCCGCTTGTTCGCCTCCGCGCCGTGGTCCCCTCGGAAGCCGCGGACGTGCTTGTCAAGCTCGAGTTCTACAATCCGACGGGCTCATACAAGGATCGAATGGCGCTGGCGATGATTGAGGGCGCCGAGGCCCGCGGTGCGCTGAAGCCCGGCATGCGCGTGGTTGAATTTACCGGCGGCAGTACCGGTTCATCACTGGCCATGGTCTGCGCCGCCAAGGGCTACCGTCTCCTGCTTCTCTCGTCGGATGCCTTCGCACAAGAAAAATTGCAGACGATGAGAGCGTTTGGTGCGGAGTTGAGGATCGTACCGTCCGATGGCGGCAAGGTTACTCCGGCTCTCTTCGAGCGATTCCGGGAGCAGATCGCAGTGCTCGCCGCCGAGCCCGGAACGTTCTGGACCGATCAGTTCCACAACATCGACGCCGTGGACGGTTACGCAGGGATTGGGCGCGAGTTGCTGGACCAGACCGGCGGAACTCTTGATGCGTTCTGCGGAGCCGTGGGCACTGGCGGGATGCTTTTGGGCGTTGCGAGCGCGTTGCGCAGTGGCGGAAGCCGCGCCCGCATCATCGCGCTCGAGCCGGCCAGTTCGCCGGCGATGACCGAAGGGCGGGCTGGCGCTCACCGCGTGGAGGGCATCGCCACCGGGCGCATTCCGCCGCACATGACGGACAAGCCGTACGATGAGGCCCGTGCTATTCCTGAAGAGCGTGCGCGCGCGCTCGCACGACGGCTGGCGCGTGAGGAAGGGCTGCTGGTCGGCACGTCCAGCGCGTTGAATGTCGCCGCCGCCATCGATCTGGCGAGCGAGCTCGGACCCGGCAAAGTAGTTGCGACTGTGGCGGTGGACACCGGGCTGAAGTATCTCTCTGCCGACCTCTTCACAGGCTGATCCCCTCCCCGCGCCTATTGGTTGTATTGACGGGGGACCGCCGGGACTGTCTAATCACTTGTCAGAACACCCGTCGGAGGTTTCATGAGAACCGTTAAACGCTTGTCGCTCACCCTGGCTGCTGCCGCGCTCGCCGTTGGCACATTGCACGCCCAGACGTCATTGGTCTTCACCGATGCTGAACTGGCAGTCCCGTTTGGCTCGGCAAAGGGCCAGATCGCCTTTGTCTCCGACCACATCGTGTTTGTGTCTGCCGAGAGTCCCAAGTCGTCGCTCACGATCAGCCGCTCTGACATTGCCAGGATCGATCGATCCGGTGATGTGGTGACCATCGTCACCCGGAGGCAGCTGCGAGACTCGGACGGCGAACGCGACACCTTCCGGTTCCGCCTCTCGCAGTCGTCAAACGTGATGCGTTGGTACGAGACCACAGGTGCGACCATGCCCACGACCACGACGCCAGCGTCACCGGTGCCAGCCGGCGCCGCCGCGATTCTTGCCAGCTACTCAGCAAAGCACGGCCATCTGGTCGGCAGTTGCCAGGGCACACTGATTCTGAGTGAGGATGCCGTCTCGTTCGAGTCGCAGGACAAAATTGAGGATTCCCGGAAGTGGAAGCTGGCCGACATCAAGAAGGTCGAGCAGAGCGGCGTTTACAAGCTCAAGGTCGAGCCGTTCCAGGGCGGGTCCTTCGACCTGGAACTCAATGGGAAGGGCATCGACAGCGGAGAATTCCGACAGCTCGTCGATCGCATCGCTCGCGCGCGCGGCCGGTAGAGCGCGGTACGTAGGGCGTCCCTTCAGGGGCGCCAGCAGCTCACATCGTCTTGAGGAACTGAATCAGCGCGCGTTTTTCGGCGTCCGTCAGTCCGGTTTCTTCCTTGAAGAGATCCGTCCCGAAGTAGTGGCCGCGGTTGACCACATAGTCGCGGCACTTGCTGATTTCCATCAGCGGCGCCACAAACCTGCCCAGCTCAGCGCGCGCCTGCTCGTCGGTGGCATTGGCCGGCAGTCTCTTGAGGGCGATCATCAGTCTGCCGACCACGTCGACGAGCTTCGCCTGATACTGCACGACGGCTGCCGGGCTTCGGTCTTCCGAGATCAGCGCCAGGTTCGCTATCAGTCCCACAGGAGTGCCGGCGGGGATCGGTCCGATTTCCACCTTGCCGTCACCCCAGGGCAGGTACCGCGTCCAACCGAGAATGCCCTTGAGCAGGTCAGGCAGGTAACCGGGCGCGACCCTCAGATAGCTTCGCGCGGTCGTCCGCTGGACGAAGCCTGGCAGGCCTGGCACAAGGGAGTCGCGAGTGCGGCGCTCGGGCCAGAGCATCTGCCCGATGGAGTCCTCGAAGGACGCCATTCGGCCCTCCACTGAGCCACGCCAGTCGAACGTGCCGACCGAGTTGTTGAGCAGGAAGGGCGCCGACGTCCAGAGGCTGATGAGCGATGCGGGCCGGGTGTAGCCGCGGCCGCCGGCCGGCATCACGTACTCCTGCGGCGATCCGTCTGTCGGGTTATAGATGGTGACCTTGCCCACCGAGGGCAGATCCTTGTAACTCTGCGACGAGAAGTTGTCCCAGATGTTGCCTGCGATCGCGTTGGTGGCCAGCGGACTGCAGATGTTGGTCTCGAGCAGCGTCACGGGGATGCGCCGCTCGCTCGACAGGTAGTTGTCCTGAAGGAAGTCGGTCTGCTTGACCAGCGCCGTCATCGCCCTCTTGAACTCCGCCGTCTTCGTGTGCTCCCAATACTTGCTCCAGCACTGCAGGTACTGCGGTCCCGTGCCGCCACCGGAACAGATGCCGCCCGTCACGTCTGGAGGCAGCGGCGGCGTCTTGCTCGAATGGCAACGTGCGCACCGTTCGGCGAAGACCTCCTTGCCGCGTTCGAGCTCGGCCGCCGGAGCCGTCAGATAGTTCATGCCTCCGGGCGCATCCTTGAGATAGTCGGGCGACGTACTGGCCAGGAAGAACGCGGCCACTGCCGGCGTCTGTTCCTCGGTGGCCTTCCAATACGCGGAAACCCGCTCGAGGTCCGCAATCTCGATCGGTG
>JBKJJZ010000212.1:0-5903 GCA_046597705.1 Vicinamibacterales bacterium
CTGTTTCGTGGTGTCAGCCACATCGAGGCCACGCCCATGTCGCTGCGCGCCATCTTCGTGACGCTCGCGCGAACCGCACAAGTCGCCGCCTAACCCACCCCAATAAGGACGACCATGACGACGATTCAGCAAGCGCTTCACATCTTTCGCAAGGACGCGCGGCATCTCCGCTTCGAGTTGGCCGCCACCGGACTGCTGCTCGCCATCCTGCTGTTGACAGGGGTGCAGACCTGGGAGGGCCTGCAGGAGGGCGGCGGTCGGATGCCCGTTCCGATGGCGCCGCTGATGCTGCTGCTGCTCATCTCCTGGAGCCTGCTCATCGCACGTGTCATCCAGACCGAAGCGCTTCCAGGTGATCGGCACTTCTGGTTGACCCGGCCCTACAGCCGCGCCAGCCTCGTACTGAGCAAGGCGCTGTTCATGCTCGCGTTCATCAACCTGCCGTTGCTGGTCACCCAGGCGGCGATCGTGTCGTTGGACGGCATACCGCTGTCGCCCACTCTTGGTGGCCTGTTCGGCAATCAGGTGCTCCTGATCGTCGTCGTGCTGCTGCCGGTGGCCGCCATCGCGGCGCTCACGCGCAACCTGGCGCAGTTTCTGCCCGCGACCGTCGTGGTCGGAGCGGCGGTCGCTGCGACGATTCTGGACCGCCGCGGGTACGGTGATTTGGAATGGGTGCCGTCAGTGGTCGGGAGTCTGCTGGCGATAGCGGTCGCCGGGTTCATTCTGTGGCGGCAATACCGCCTCAGGCGGTCGGTGCACACGGCCGTGCTCGGCGTGGCCGCAACCGCCGTGTGCCTCGTGGTGTATGCCGCGTTTCCCCAGAGCGCAGCCTTCGCAGTGCAGTCGCAGTTGAAAGGTTCGCCCGACAGCGCCTTTGCGCTGAACCTTGGTCAGCCTGTGCCCCGCAGTGGCGAGCCGGTGGTGCAGAACCGGTACCGCCAGTTGGTCGGGCTGCCGATTGTGGTCCAGGGGGCCAGTCCGGTCGACCTGCGGATTCAGTCGGCGGACGTGACGCTCAAGACCCTGTCGGGCGTGCAGCGTCGAACCCGTGCGCAGGTCGAGGTGGACAATGACCAACTGCGATACGTGGTGTCGCTCGACAGAACGTTCTTCGACGCGGCGAAGGATTCTCCGGTGCACCTGAAGGTCGAGTTGTATTTGACCCAGTACGGCAACGCCCGCTCGGCCGAGGTGCCGCTCGACGGCACGCCCGTCTACGTGGACGCCCTCGGCCAATGCGGGGTCGTCGCCGCGTACAATCGGCGGCGATTTGTGTGCCGGTCGGCGTTCCGGAATCCGAAGCCGTTCCAGTCCGAACAGGTCATACCGTGGCAAGGGTACGACCCGCTGCGGGACACGTGGTACGGACCTCGGCTGCCGTTCCTGGTGCACCCCGTCTCGTATCGAAGTTATGAGTTCGTCAAGGCCGACCCCCTGGCTCCGGTCTCACCGCTCCTGCCCACGTCGCTCCTGATTCGCGATCCCATCGCGTACTTTCGTCACACGATGAACGTGGCGAACGTGCGACTGGGTGACTACGCCATCGACTCCGGCGAAAACCGGTAGCCTGCCGACAGCGGCCCCGTGTCCCAGGAACTTCATGGTGCAAAAGACCGCAGTGCGCTGCGCAGATAGTCGCGCTAGACGATCGTCAGGATCTCCCGGCTGCCCGTGATGTAGAGATCCGTGTAGCCTTTCATCTTCTCGCGGAAGGCCTCGTCGGTCGCGTATTGCTTCATGTTGGCCTCGAACTCACCGATGTTGGCCGCCTCGTACTCGAGGATGACTCGATTGAAGTCTCCGGTGAGATCGGTCAGCACACGAAACGAGGTGAAGGCTTGCGTGGATGATGCGGCATCCTTGATCTGTGCCGCCAGCTTGCTGGCGGATCCCGGCTTGGCGATGAAGCAGTTTCGAACGACGATCATGGCGTCCTCCTTGTTGGAAAGGCGGGGATTCTAGCACGGTCGCCGCCTTCCAGCCGAGTCTGAGGACTCTGGGTAGTGGGTCAGTTTGCATAAACCCTCCCTGATTATGCACTCCGAACCGTGCCATCATGGGCCATGCCAAGACGCTCAAGCATCGGCAAACCCAAGCGCGAAGGAACCGCCCACGACTTTACAACCGTCGCCCGTCGCGTAGTCGAGCAAGCCATCGGGGAACGCCTGGACGGCTCCCCACTGCTGGACAAGGACGCAGGGAAGAACCCGGCCGCAGTCGCCCTAGGGAAGCTCGGAGGGGCCAAGGGCGGGAAGGCTCGGGCGGCTGCGCTCAGTCCTGCGAAGCGGAAAGCCATTGCGAAGAAAGCGGCTGCGGCGCGGTGGAAAGGTCTCAAGCCCTAATCGGATGAGTCAGTCTTAGGTGTCGCCATCAATGTGGCGATATTCCCGGCGGCCACATGCATGGCGTCAATGAACGCCCTAAAGTGGGAATGCGACATATAGATGTTCGCCAACACCCGTGTTTCAAGAAGCTCCGGACTCGCCGACTCGATCTCTCCAAACAGGATCTTCACATCAAAATTGGACACCTGGAAACTCGCGGCGTTCGTGTAATACGTGACAGCGCCTTCTGTCTTGGTTGTGACTCGCCGCGTCGTCTCAGTTGGAGCCTTGATAACCACTGCACGACCATTCTTCTTTGCCATTGTGAAAGCCCTTTTGCTGTTCTATTGAGATAGGTCGATCGTTGTTAACGGGAGCCTAATTACGACTGGCGACTCGACATCACTGGAAACGACTGAGGCAAGCCTCGACTCAGTCCCGGCTGGACTAAGGAGCGCACTTCCGTAGGTCGTTCCATTGACGAACTCATTGTCAACATCAAATGGCGGGACATTTGCTGCGCCTTCTGACATGTTCGCAAACTGTGTTGCCAGTCGGCTAAATGGAACAAAGCGGCCCTCGAAGGCGCAGTCTAAGCCCGAGGCGATCCTCAGGAGAGTGTTGAGCGAAAGATCTCCATAGTCGGGGTTTTCCGCTCTGGAAATGGCACCTTGGGTCAGTCCAGATGCTTTTGCCAGCTGGGTTTGATTCCATCCACGGCGCTCACGGATGACGCGGATTTGAAATGGAAGCCAGCGTTTAAGGGTGGACGCAACAAAAGCCGTCCGGTATGCCTTACTTTTTTCCAGCTTCGACCAAATCGCAGTTTTATTCTGAATCGTGGTCACGGGTCGTAGCCTCTCCGTTAGCTAACTGTTTCCGCCTTGTAACTGCCGTGTCTAGAGCGTTGGTCGGGTTATAGACATCCTGCTTGTGCGTGCATGCGATCAGCAACGTGCAAACGCTTCCCTCTCGGAACGCGATCAGGCGGTACTGAACTTTCCTGACCTTAAACCTAAGCTCGTAGAGCCCTTTTTGTTTTCCATGCAACGAATCCCATTGGGGCCAGACCCAATTCTGCGTAACCGACATGGTCTGCAAGAACACGTCCATCTCCGCCTGGACGTCCGAGCCCTGCTTGTTGTACCACTCGGCTATCTGATTTCGGCCCAACGGGCTGCAGAAGTCCCGAAACTCCCAGTGCGCCATCTTATTTCCCGCCCGTGCGATATGCAAATTTGCATTCGTGGATGTAATTTTGCATACTGGGCGGTTCGGTCGACGCTTAACAGTAGCGCCCTAGAAACTTATCACGGTGATGTTGACATTCCGTGACCGTTCAAGCATAATGGTCAGTATCATGAATCGCCTGAAAACAGCACAGCAAGTCGCCGTCGTCAAAGCCCTGGTTGAGGGCAACTCGATCCGCTCTACGGTGCGCCTGACGGGTGTCGCGAAGAACACGATTCAGGGCCTTATTCTCAACTTGGGCGCGGCCTGTGCGAAGTATCAGGATGAGACGCTGCGCGGCCTGACGTGCAAGCGGGTCCAGTGCGATGAAATCTGGTCGTTCTGCTACGCGAAGAAAAAGAACGTCACGCCGAAGATCAGGGAGAACCATCCCGAAGCGGGCGACGTGTGGACCTGGACGGCCATCGATGCCGATTCCAAACTTGTGTTGTCGGTGCTGGTCGGTGGGCGTGACGCGAGCTTCGCCTATGAGTTCATGCAGGACGTGGCGTCACGGCTCAAGTATCGCGTCCAACTCACGACCGACGGCCACAAGCCCTATCTGAACGCCGTCGAAGACGCCTTCGGCTCACAGATCGATTACGCGACACTGACGAAGCTCTACGGTGGCGACCCGAGCGACGAAAAGCGATACAGCCCGGCCGTGTGCATCGGCTGCGTGTCCACCACGATCACGGGCGACCCGGACGCGAAGCACATCAGCACGTCCTACGTGGAGCGGTCCAATCTCACGATGCGCATGTCGATGCGCCGGTTCACGCGCCTGACGAATGCGTTCTCCAAGAAGCTCGACAACCACGTCGCCATGACCGCCCTGTATTTCATGTTCTACAACTTCGGCCGCGTTCACCAGACGCTGCGCGTGACCCCGGCGATGGAAGCCGGAGTCTCGGATCACGTCTGGACCGTCGAAGAAATCGTCGCCCTGCTGGCCCAATAATCGGGCTACACTCCGGGCCGATGGTCAAGAACCAGCTTTACTACGGCGACAACCTGGACGTGCTCCGGCGCTACGTGGCCGATGAATCGGTGGATCTGGTGTACCTCGATCCACCGTTCAATTCCAACGCGAATTACAACGTGCTGTTTGCCGAGAAGTCCGGGACGAAAGCCGCCGCGCAGATCAAGGCGTTTGAAGATACGTGGCAGTGGGACGAATCCGCAGCCGCCGCGTTTCGTGATGTTGTCGAACAGGGCGGCTCGGTGGCGCAAGCGTTGATCGCGTTCCGCACGTTCCTCGGCGACAGCGACATGCTGGCGTATCTGGCGATGATGGCTCCGCGCCTTGTGGAACTGCGGCGAGTTCTGAAGCCAACTGGCTCGTTATACCTGCATTGTGACCCTGCCGCGAGTCACTACCTGAAGATGTTGATTGATGCGGTGTTTGGCCCGGATCAATTCCGCAACGAAATCATTTGGAAACGCACGAGTGCGCACAGCAGCGCGAAACGATACGGGCCAGTCCATGACGTGATTTTGTTCTATGGACGATCAGACGCAATGCGCTGGATTGGCGGGCACGAGGCTTACGATGATGCTTACATCAAGCAACGTTTTTCGCGTGGCGACGAACAGCCATGGAAGGACGCCGACCTAACCGGCTCAGGGGTTAGGCATGGTGAAACCGGCGAAGCATGGCGCGGATTCGACGTGACCGCAAAAGGACGGCACTGGGCCTATCCGCCCAGTGAACTCGACCGTATGGACACCGAGGGATCGATATATTGGCCGACGAAAAAGGGCGGATGGCCCAGGCAGAAGCGGTACTTGTCATCATCAAAAGGCGTGCCTCTGCAAGACGTTTGGATCGATGTATTCCCGATTAACTCTCAGGCTCAGGAGCGTCTCGGCTACCCCACGCAGAAGCCGGAAGCCCTGCTAGAGCGCATCATCAACGCCAGTTCCAACGAAGGCGACGTGATTCTAGATCCGTTCTGCGGCTGTGGCACCACGATTGCCGCCGCGCAGAAATTGAACCGCCGATGGATTGGAATCGACGTGACGCACCTGGCCATCGGCCTGATCAAGAAGCGCCTGAGCGATGCGCACGGTGACGCCATCCGAGACACCTACGACGTGATTGGGGAACCCACCAGCGTTGACGATGCGAAGGCTCTGGCCGCGTCCGACCCGTATCAATTCCAATGGTGGGCGCTATCATTGGTGGGCGCACGTCCGGCCGAGCAGAAGAAAGGCAAGGACCGAGGCATCGACGGCCGGATCTACTTCCACGATGACACGTCGGGCGATACCAAGTCCGTCATCCTGTCGGTAAAGGCCGGTCACACCGGACCTGATCATGTCCGTGACCTACGGGGCACCGTG
>JBKJJZ010000239.1:0-4702 GCA_046597705.1 Vicinamibacterales bacterium
CGACGAGCGCGGCGATGAGCGCGACGCCGAGCACGCCGGCGCCCGCCCATGGCAGCGCCCGCCGCCATGTGGGAATCACGACAGCGGCAGGCACTGGTGTTGATGCCGGCGCGACGACACCGATTCCTTCTCCATCCCGAGCGGCCGGTGACAGCGCCTCGTCCAATTCAAGCCGCGCATCGCCGATGGAACTCAGACGGCGTTTCGGATCCTTCTCAAGGCAGCGCCGCAACAGGCGGCGGATCGGCGCGGGAAGATCAGCCGGTAGCGCATCCCACGTCGGCGTTTCTTTGATCACGTTCGCGAGTGTGACGCTGATGTCTTCACCGTCGAACGCGCGCCGGCCGGTGAGCATTTCGTAGAGCACGACGCCGAACGCCCAGACGTCAGCGCGGCGATCGAAGCGCGGCCGCGCGCCTGCTCGGGCGCCATGTAGGCGGCCGTGCCGATAATCATGCCCATCGCGGTCATCGCGGGGGACGTCATCGTGGGCCATTCGTAGGGCGTCCCTTCAGGGGCGCCGTCACCGGCGCGGCTAAAGCCACGCCCTACGTGTGAGTCCATCGCTTTCGCGAGGCCAAAGTCCAACACCTTCACTGTGCCGTCGACGCGGACCTTGATGTTCTGCGGCTTGAGGTCGCGATGGACGATGCCCTGCTCGTGCGCGGCTTCGAGCGCATCGGCGATCTGTTTGGCGATGGCAAGGGCGTCGGACAGGGGAATTCCCCCGGGCTGAAACCCGGGGGCTCCATCCGGATGGAGGGCCCGGGCTTTAGCCCGGGCCGCAATCATCTCCGACAGGTCCTGCCCCTCGACCAGCTCCATCACGAGCGCGGTCAGGTCCGGTGTCTTCTCGAGGCCGTAGATGGCCGCGATGTTCGGGTGATTGAGCGCGGCCAGCACTTCGGCTTCGCGCTGGAACCGCGCGAGGCGGTCCGCATCGGCCGCCATCGACGCAGGCAGTACTTTGATCGCGACCGATCGTTTCAGGTGGCTGTCAGTCGCGCGATAGACCTCACCCATTCCACCAGCGCCAAGGGCGGAGACGACTTCATAGGGGCCGAGACGGGTGCCGGGAGTAAGGCTCATGACGTGCGCGGATTATACGTGCCCGGGCCGGCTCACTGCCGTTTTCGACCGCGCAACTCGCGGCGCACGGCGTCGGCCCAGTTGACGGCCACCAGACGACGGCTATCGTGGCTCCACACCGGCAACCGGCCTCCTGCATCCGACACTTGCACGTGCCCGCCGCCCACCAGAGAGTAGACATATACGTCGGAGTTCGAACCGCGCGCAGCGTTCCGCGTCGCCGGCGAATGACACGGGCAAGACCTTGACGGCCACGTCGCGGCCCAGCCGCGAGTCCCGCGCGCGGTACACCTCGCCCATGCCGCCTTCGCCCAGTTTGGCAAGGATCTGGTACGGGCCGATCGTGCTTCCGATCACGGCGAGGTCCTCGCCTGGGCGGTGTCTGGCATTGAGGTGAGCGCATTCTGCTGTGGGCGCAGCAGGATACGGGCTTCAGCACCTGCGCTCGATCCCCAACGTGACCAGCTCTCAAGCCAATCAGCGCGGAGCAGCCGGATCGGTCCCGTCCAGCGCCTCGATGTCGGCAAGGTCCTTGGCCCGGCCAGCGGCGCGTTTGTTCTCGATGAACGCCTGACGGCCGATGAACGGAATCTCCAGGCCGCCGATCGGGGCGACGTCCCGGTTTGACCAGACGTCCGCCCACGACACGCCATCGATCGCGCTCATGATGTGCAGTTGGACCGGTGGTGTGCCCATCTGAATCAGGCAACTGGCGGCCACCACCGCCTCGGGTGTGAGCGTGTCGGTCGGGAAGCCGAACTCACGGATGGCTTTCAACACGCGGACGGCGTTGTCGTTGGTGGGCTGCACCAGGATGTCCATATCTCCGGTGTAACGGGGGGCGCCGTGTAACGCCAGCGCGTACGCGCCTACAACCACGAACTCAACGCGGTTCGCGGTGAGTAACCCGAAGAATTCGCTGAAGTCTGGCGCCAGATCCATCGAACTGCCTCCGCAGGAACTCCACGGCCGCCACACGTTCTGACGGCGGCCGGCTCAACCAGAAGGCCAGATCCTGGCTCGGCAGGCCATGCTGGGCGGCATGCGTTACCTGAAACGCGCGCCGGTCCATCTGGAACTCCATGCCGGCATTGTACTGCGCCCTGATGATGACCCGCACGCGAAGCAGAAAATGATGACGCCGGTACCGACTAGCGGCCCGAGGGCGACCGCAGTGTTGACGGGTCCACGGCCAGATAGCCGCGGCGCGCGCGGACACTCACGCCGGGCACGTTCACACGCACGTCGATCTCGCGTACTTGCCATCGAACTTGCGGTTGAGCGGGCGAACTCCGAGGAGGTAGTACACACCGGTATCAGCCGCGATCGCGTCGAGCGCACGGCCGAAGTTGTTCTCGTGGAAGATC
The DNA here is from genome assembly GCA_046597705.1 of Vicinamibacterales bacterium. Classification (GTDB taxonomy): domain Bacteria; phylum Acidobacteriota; class Vicinamibacteria; order Vicinamibacterales; family SCN-69-37; genus SYFT01. The sequence continues at coordinate 2,457 of JBKJJZ010000239.1, forward strand.
ACCAGGCCTCCGGTGTCCACTGACAGCGAGTTGAGCAAATCAGGTGGGCCGCCCACGCGCTGGAGGCCGAGCGGGTCAATGGCATACACGCGCGCGCCGGCGCGCACGCCACGGCTCACCACCTTGCGCACCGAGCCTTCCACTTCACGACCCATTCCAAAGCCGCCCGAGATGAGCACCACGGTCTTGGCGCCAGCAAGGGCCGCAAGGCCATCAAACAGGTTGGATGTCGTGTCCAACATATCCGGTGCCGCGCGCCGCGTTTCGGCGGCGCCGAACGGCTTCAATGCGTCCCGCATCGCTTCCGCCGTGGCCAGGACGCGCGGCATATTGGCGTCTTGCGCAAGCAGCGACGCCACCTCAGCCCTCAACTCGGGATCGTCACCACAAGTCTGATCGAGATACGTGGCTCGACGATCGGCCGGCAGAGCCAGAGCCGCGACGACCACCTCTTTCGCGCGAGCGAGGTGTTCCGGGCGCATCAGCGCAACACGCCGATGGGGTCAACGCGACTCGCACGGTCGTCGTGAAGGGGGACAGCGTGTCGAAATACCTCGAACTCACTGACGCGGTATCGATGCCGCGGATCACGTCTGACGGCCCCTCGCCCACGGCTTCGTGCGTTCACGTCACTTCGGAATCGTGTCCAGCACTTGCCGCCAGCTGAATTTTTCGCCCGTGCCGCGGATGTAGTAGTGCATCCACGCCATTTCACTCATCGACTTGAGCAGCTGGTTGCGCGCGTCCGGAATGCCGTGCGTGGCCCCGGGATACATGAACAGTTCCGTCGGGACACCGATCTGTTTGAGCGCCATATGCAGCTCTACCGACTGCGGACTCGGGACACGCGGGTCCCCTTCCACCACGTGAATCATCGTCGGCGTCTTTGCATTGCGGATGTACTTGAGCGGCGACTGGTTCCAGTAGGCGTCGTGGTCGTCGTACGGCAACTTGTCGCCGAGATAAAACTGCCGGTTGCGCTGCACATCACTCTGCGCGTACATCGAAATCCAGTTTGACGTGCCGGCCCCGGAGCTGATCGCCTTGAACCGATCGGTGTGCGTGAGAATCCAATTCGACCAGTGACCGCCCGCGCTCCACCCGAGCACCCCCATGCGGTTGCCATCCACCAGTCCCTGCGCGATCAGATGATCCACGCCGGCCATGATGTCCTCGTACCCGGTGCGGAAGTAGTCGCCGACGATGTCGGTTTTATGTTTGACACCGTAATTGGTTGACCCGCGATAGTTTGGACGCAACACCACATATCCCGCGCCGGCGTACACCTGTGCGCCGTACCCGCCGTTGAAGTTCAGGATGTCCGCCGATGCCGGACCGCCATGAATCGCGACAATCAGCGGGTACCGCTGCCCCGCCTGATACCCCACAGGTTTGTGCAGCACACCGCCCACCTTCGTGCCGTCCTTCGACGTCCACGTAATCTCTTCCTGACTGCCGAGGGCAAAGCCGCGCACCTGTGGATTGGTGTCGGTGAGTTGCTTCCAGGTCGCGCGGGTGCCGACGCTGTCGAGCGAGGCCGTGGTAAACACGGTCGTCGGCGTAGTGCCGTCGGCATACGAAATCAATACGAGCCCGCTGTCGCCGTCGCGATCCACCGACACCGAGGCTGCCTCACGCGTGATCTGGCGAATCTCGTTCTGCGACACCTCCAGCGCAAAGAGCTGCGTCGTCGCCTTCAGACCGGTGTTGAAGTAGATCGTCTCGCTGTCGGGCGACCAGAAGCCGACGTTGAGGTCGCCATCAAAGCCGCCGCTCAGTTGTTTGAACGGGGTGCCGCGATCGGCGACCGCGCGCAGATACACGCGAACATTGGTCATCGAATAGCGAGTGGTGTCGTCCGGCGCCCCGAACGCGAGCCACCGGCTATCGGGCGAGAAACTCGGACCGGACTCACCCACTTCAACGTTGCTGGTCAAGCGCTCGATGTGCCCACTTCCCGCTTCCATCAAATACAGATCGCTGTACATGTCCTCCGAGGTGATGTTGCGCTCGTACCGCTTGGTGGAGCCGCCGCGAAACGCCACCCACTTGCCGTCGTCGCTCATCGTGACGCCCGACACCGAGTACGCCCCTTCCGGCGAGAGCCGTTTGGCGGCTACCGGAGCGAGCTCCAGCGTCCACAGCCCCAGCAGAGGCGTCTCGGCGTTCCGGATGTTCACCGTAAATTTGGCATCGCGGCGGGCCTTCTCATCAGCGTCCGCGCGATCGGCGGTCGTGAAGTAGAC
>JBKJJZ010000286.1:0-6299 GCA_046597705.1 Vicinamibacterales bacterium
CGGGACGGTCACCAACCGCACCACGTCAGCGCCGGTGGCGAGCGTAACGGTCCAGTTCTATTCAAGCACTGGAACGTTCATCAAATCGGTCTCGACGAATGCGCAGGGTGTCTACACGTCGGCCGAGTTGGCGTCGGGGTCGTATTTTGTGCGAGTACTCCCGTTGGTCTCCACCGGCTTGTTGGGACAGCTGTACAACAGCAAGCAATGCACCGGAGGCAACTGCGCAGTGACGGGCGGCACGCCGGTGCTGGTGACGGCGCCGAACGTCACGCCAAACATCAACTTTGCGCTGGCGCCGGGAGCGACGATCACCGGGACGGTGACCAACGCCACAACGTTGGCACCGGTCGGGGGTGTCTCGGTTTACTTCTATTCGAGCACTGGGGCATTCGTTACGTCGACTTCGACAAGTGCCCAAGGGGGCTACACGTCAGTGCTCCCAACGGGCTCGTACTTTGTCCAAGCGAATCCGACGACGGTGTCCGGCCTGGTGGGCCAGTTGTACAACAATATTCCTTGCCCTGGATTCAGCTGCACGGTGACGACTGGTACGCCGGTGGTGCTGACGGCGCCGAACTCCATGCCCAACATCAACTTTGCGCTGGTGCCGGGTGCGACGATCACCGGGACGGTGACCAACGCCACCACGGCGGCGCCGGCGGCGGGCGTCTCGGTCTGGCTCTATTCGAGCTCAGGAGCGTTCGTCACGTCGCTCTCGACGGACGCGCAAGGCGTCTACACCTCGCCGGGGCTGCCGACGGGCTCGTATTTTGTCCGAGCGGCCCCGCCGCCGGCGTCCGGCCTCTTAGGGCAGCTGTACAACAACCTGCCGTGCGATTCTAACTGCACTGTCACAAGCGGTACTCCTGTAGTCGTTTCGGCACCGAACGCTACGTCGAACATCAACTTCGCGCTCGCGCCCGGAGCCACGATCACGGGGACGGTGGCCAACGCCACCACGTCGGTGCCAGTTGCAAACCTCTGGGTCCTTTTCTTCTCGAGCAGCGGGTCGTACGTCGGGTATGCCTATACCAATGCGCAGGGTGTCTACACGTTAGTGCTGCCGACGGGGTCGTATTTTGTTCAGGCGATCCCGTCCACGGCGTCAGGTTTAGTGGGGCAGGTGTACAACAACGTGCCGTGCCCCGGCGATGCCTGCAGCGTGACAAGTGGAACGGCGGTCATGGTCACGGCGCCGAACGTCACACCGAACATCAACTTCGCACTGGCGCCGGGAGGGACGATCACGGGCACGGCGACCAACGCCGCCACGTCGGCGCCAGCGGCGGGCGTCTCGGTCTATTTCAACTCGAGCACTGGGTCGTACGTCGGGTCTGTCAGTACGAACGCACAGGGCGTCTACACGTCGCCGGTGCTGCCGACGGGGTCGTACTTTGTCCAGGCGTTCCCATCGACGCAGTCCGGCTTATTGGGGCAGTTGTACAACAATCTGCTGTGTCCCAACTTTAGCTGCACAGTGACGAGCGGCACGCCCGTGCTGGTAGCGGCGCCGAACGCGACCCCGAACATCAACTTCCCGCTCACCCCGGTGGTTGTGGCGCCCAACGATACCTTCGCGACGGCGACCGTCATCAGTTCTGTTCCGTACCAGTCCGCAGTAACCGTCGACGCCGCATCAACGACCGCAGAGGACCCGACGGTGACCTGCGGAAACGGGAGTAAACAGAAAAGCGTTTGGTACCTCTTCACTCCGACGGTCACTGGCCCCGTGGGCGTCAACACTTTCGGGAGTGACTACTACACCATACTGTCGATCTACACGGGAGCGCCCTCCGGTTTCACCTGGGTGGGCTGCAACTTCGGCTCAGCCGGCCCAGGTAAGTCGTCCCTCACACTGCAAGCTACTGCGGGCCAGCGCCTGGCCATTCTTGTGACCTCGTATTTCGGATCCGGCGGCACTTTGATCTTGAACGTGGCATCACTGCCAGGCGCATTCGGCAAGTCGTCGCCGGCGAATGGCATCACGGCTCCCTCGACAAGCGTGACGATCGGCTGGGGAGCGAGTGCCGAAGCCGCAAGCTACGAGTACTGTTACGACACCACCAACGACAATGCCTGCGCCAACTGGGTGTCAACGGGACTCTCTACCAGTGTCGGGTTGGTGGGACTTGCCACGAGCACTGCGCACTACTGGCACGTGCGAAGCATCAACGGCGGCGGGACGACATACGCGGATAGTGGAGCGACGGCGTTCTGGAGCTTCACTACCGGGCCATCGCCGCCGCCCTTCGGGCAGGTCGACACGCCGTCGCAGAACGCCGCCGGCGTTCAAGGCGCGATCGGCGTCACTGGCTGGGCGCTCGACGACGCTGGCGTGACAAAGGTCGAGCTCTTCCGGAATTGCCTGGCCTTCGAGCCGCAAAACTGCCAGACAATGTTGGGAAACAGTGTCGTCTACATCGGCGACGCCGTGTTCCTCGCGGGCGCACGCCCGGATGTGGAGGCCGCGTTCCCCACCTATCCGAACAAGAACCGCGCCGGGTGGGGCTATTTGATGCTGACGCCGATGTTGCCGCACGTGCCCAACAACCAGCCGTACGGCGGGCAGGGGGCGTTGACGATCTATGCCGTAGCCACTGACACGAATGGCAACAAGACGTTGTTGGGCAGATCGTCGAACCCTGCAAGCCCGGACTACACGACGCCTACGGCCCTTACGATGGCGAACGACTCCATCGCAAAGCCGTTTGGCGCGATCGACACGCCAGCGCAGGGCCAGACGATTGCCGGCGTGTTCAACAACTTCGGCTGGGCGATTACGCCAGATGGCAACACGGCGGGTGGCGACCCCGGCGACATCCTGATTCCGACGAACGGGTCGACGATGACGGTGTTTATCGACGGCCTGCCGACCGCGCTCGTCGCTTACAACCAGTGTCGAGGCAGCGTCGGCAATCCAGTACCGGTTGGTTTGTACTGCAACGACGACGTCGCGAATATCTTCGGCAATCCGACACCGCTACCGGTCCTGACGACGCGCACGAGCAATCAAACGAAGTTCCGGAATCTGGACGCGGAACGTGCAGCCATCGGCGCCTACACCCTCGACACCACCACACTGTCCAATGGCCTGCACACCATCGCATGGAGCGTGACCGACTCAGCGGGCCGGACAGAGGGCATTGGATCCCGATTCTTCAACGTGCTGAATGGCACGGCAGGTCCAGCAGATCTACAGGTAGAGCAGATGTTGCGCGCGGCCCCAGCGGAGCCATTGGGTCTGGCCGTCACCCTTCAGGACACCCCTCCTGTCACCGCGGGCGTGTGGGGCCGAATGGGCTTCGACCTGGCTGAGCCGTGGAAGCCGCTGTCCGCGAAGGACGACCGGACGTTCTCCGTACGGCTTCAAGAACTCGGCCGCCTGGAACTGTGGCTGGGCGACCCGGTCGACGCGGGTTATCTCGTCACGGATGATCAGTTGCAACCTCTTCCGATCGGTTCATCGCTCTCACGATCGGTGTTTGCCTGGATGCCGCCGGCCGGGTACGTCGGCTCGTATCAGTTGGTCTTCGTGCGCGGCAACGAGCGAATCAAGGTGACGGTAACCTTGGTTGCGAAGTGAATCGCTTGATCGAGATGTCGATCAAAAGCAGTTTTCACCTGCCTGTAGTACGTAGGGTGTGGCTTTAGCCGCGCCAATAGCAATTTGCCCGTATTCTTGACTGGGGGTCAAGGGGTCACGAGTTCGAATCTCGGCATCCCGACCATTTTCTTCTGAGCAATTTGATCGATGCACGGCCCGCCTCGGCGGGCCGTTTTCATTCTGGGTCCACAGTGGCCACGTGGGGGCAGATGCGCCACTACGATGGTCTATGAGTTGTCCATGACAAAAGCTTGACAGATCCAGGCGGCCCCGATACGCTGTTCCTCCAAGGGCGGCTCAGAAAGACGGGGATGTGATGGGACAAACGATCAAACTCGCGGCGCTCGGCACCGTCGCGTTCATGGTGCTCGACGGCATCTGGCTCGGCGTGCTGATGACGAACTTCTACCGCGACCAGCTCGCACCGATCGTGCGACTCGCCGACGGCGGCATCGCGCCCAACTGGCCGGCCGCGTTCCTCGTCTACGTCCTGCTGGGGACCGGTATCGCACTCTTCGTCATCCCGCGCGCGTCGACGGTCTCGCGGGCGGCGGGCTACGGCGCCCTGTTCGGCCTCGTCGTCTACGGCGTCTACGACTTCACCAACTACTCGACGTTGCGCCAGTGGCCGTTTGTGCTGGCGATGGCCGACCTGGCATGGGGAGTGACGGCGTCAGCCGCATGCGCGGTGGCTGTTCGCATGATGGTCCGATGAAGAGACCACGCGAGGTGCCGGCGCACTACCCCATTCGGGCGGTGTCCCGGCTGACCGGGATCGGCATCGATACGCTCCGTGCGTGGGAGCGTCGCCACAGTGCGATCGCGCCCGTCCGCGACGACCGGGGACGCATGTACACGGCGGCCGACGTCGCGCGCCTTCGCCTGCTGCGGGGCGCGGTAGAACTCGGTCACAGCATTGGCCGTCTGGCCGGGCTCAGTGATCAGGAACTGCGCCACCTTGCCGCGACCTCCCGTGCGGTCGCAGTGCCGGTGGTCCACCCAATGCCCCAGCCGTGGGTGGAGACGGTGGCGCTCGACGCCGCGTTGCGCAACTACGACGCGCCGCGCATCGATCAGGAGATCGCTCGCCTGGCCGCCGTCCTTCGTCCCATCGACCTTGTCCGGAACGTGCTGATGCCCATGCTCGCGCAGGTTGGCGATGACTGGCACCGGGGACGCGCCAGCATGGCTCAGGAGCACCTCGTGTCTTCGACCATACGCAACATTCTTGGCTCTTTCCTCAGGTTGCACGCGCGTCCGGATGGGCCGGCCCGGTTGCTGTTTGCGACCCCATCAGGCGATCGCCACGAGATGGGCACGCTGAGCGCGGCGATGCTCGCCGCCAGCAGCGGCCTGGGCGTCGTCTATCTCGGACCCGATCTTCCTGCTCGCGACATCGTCGAGAGCGTGACATCTGCGGGGGCACAGGTGCTGGTGCTGGGAATCACGACGGCATCGGCAGGCAAGTCGAAGGAGCAGGACCTGCGCACGATCGTCGGCGACCTTCCGCCGGACGTCGAACTGTGGACTGGCGGACGCGGCGCCGTTCGTCACGCCGCCCTCATCGGTCAGCGCGGACTGGTGCTTCGCGACTACGACGCCTACCAACAGGAACTCATCCGCATCGGAGGACATATCGCATGACCCGTGTGACATCCCACAACCTGCCTCGTCGCCTGCCTGCCTGGGTGGCAGCGGTGCTCGCCGCCGCCGTGTTGAGCGGCCTGGCCACGTCTGCCGCGGCACAGGACACCACCGGGGTGGGAGCCATCAGGGGTGTGGTCCGCGATGGCGGCGGCAACCTGGCGGAAGGCGTGCGCGTGTGCGCGCTCGACACTCCGTCGTGCGCCACCAGTGATGCCCAAGGCGCGTTTCGCATCCTGGGGGTGCGCTCCGGCGCCTACCGTCTCGAGGTGCTGCCCAGGGAAGGGTTGCCCTTCACGACCGCACCGGTGGAGGTGCACTCGGGCCTGGACGGCACCGTCGAGATCACGCTGCCGCGACTCGAAGAGGTGACGCTGAGCGTGACGGTCACGGCCCCGGCCTTCAGGCCGCCGGATGAAGTCAAGAGTTCCATCTTCCTCATCGAGCCCCGCCAGATTCTGAAGGTCGCCGGCGCCGACCAGGACGTCTCCAAATATCTGGTCAGCCTCCCCGGTGTCGTCATCGGCACCAACGACGGCCGGAACGACATCATCGTGCGCGGCGGCAGTCCTTTGGAGAATCTCTTCGTCGTGGACAACGTCGAAATCCCGAACATCAACTCGTTCGCGAACTTCGGATCGGCCGGGGGCATCTCGAGCCTGCTCGATGCGCGGTTGATCCAGGATGTGACGTTCCTCGCCGGCGGGTATCCCGCCCCGTACACCAACCGTACGTCCAGCGTGCTGCAGGTCGCGCAGCGCGAAGGAAACCGGCAGAAGTTCGGCGGCTGGGCCACGGTGGGCTTCGCGGGCGCGGGCGCGATCTTCGAGGGGCCGATCAACGGCGGCAGGGGCTCGTGGGTGATGTCGGCGCGCCGCAGCTTCGTCGATCTCTTCACGAGCGACATCGGGTTCGGCGGAGTACCGGTTCAGTACGCGTTCAACGCGAAGGGCGTCTACGACGTCAGCCCGAAGGATCGGCTGTGGGTGGTCAACATCTCCGGCGTCGATGAGATCCGGCTCGGCCTCAGCGAGAACACGGACGTCAC
>JBKJJZ010000313.1:0-3671 GCA_046597705.1 Vicinamibacterales bacterium
TTCAGGGGCGCCAAATTGACATCTACCGCAGCACCGGCGCGCGCCTGTGGTGCGTCGCCTGCTCGTACCCGAATGCCAGCCGTATCAGTGCGGCTTCGTCCCACGCTCGTCCAAAGAACGTGATGCCGGCCGGCAGGCGGTTCTCGCGCGTGTAACCCATGGGCACACTGATCGAAGGGAAGCCCGACGTGGGGGAAAACACCTGGCTGTTATCGCCGGCCGGAGTGTTGAGGTCTCCGATGAGTCGCGGCGGGTAACTCCACGTTGGATACACGTAGGCGTCGAGCTTCAGTTCATCCATGCGCGCCGTAACCGCAGCGCCGTAGGCTTTTCGGTATTCGGCTTCGGCAAGGCAGGCCGGCGATCCGGGTGCGGCCGGAGTGCTTGCCTCGGCAGACTCCAGGCGAGTCTGGACTGACGGATGAAACTTCCGTGACTTGATCACTTCTGCCAGAGAGCCGACCGGCGTTTTCCCCGCATGGCGCGCGAACCACTGTGTGATGTCGTACTTGAATCCGCCGCACGAACCGCCACCTTGTCCTCGTCGCACGTTGGCCAGATCGATGGCCGCGGGATCGACGATGGTGGCGCCGGCGCGTTCGAGCGAAGCAAGAGCGGCGGTGAAGACCGCGGTGACCTCGGCGTCAACGCCCCCGCGTTCGTACGCCTGGCGCAGCACGCCAATGCGCGTGCCTTTGAGCCCACCAGCTTTCAGCGAATCCGCATAGGCCGGGATGGTGCGGCCACGGCTTGCGGCCGTCACCGAATCGTCGGGATCTTCTCCCACAATCACCTGAAACACCGCCACCGCATCGGCCACCGAGCGCGCCATCGGGCCGGCGATGTCCGCCAGTAGATTGAGGGGCACCACACCCGCCCGACTCGTCAGGCCCATCGTCGAACGAATCCCCACCAGGGCCTGGTGCGCTGACGGTCCACGAATTGAATTGCCCGTGTCAGACCCCAGGCCTACCGCGCCGAAGCTTGCAGCGACCGCCGCGGCCGTGCCGCCACTGGACCCGGCAGTGACTCGATCGGTGGCATACGGGTTTCGCGTGTATCCGGGCAGGAGCGAGTTCACCGTCTCCAGGGGGCTGAACGCCCACTCCGCCATATTTGATTTGGCGAGGACGATGGCGCCGGCGGCTTTGATGCGAGCGACCAGAAAGGCGTCTTTGTCCGAGACGAATCCTTGCAGGGCAAGCGAGCCTGCCGCGCTCTGCAGGCCGATGGTCTCGAAGTTGTCTTTGACGATCATGGGAATGCAGTGCAGCGGTCCGGTGAGTCCGCCAGACGCGAACCGGCGGTCAAGCGAATCGGCTTCGGTGAGTGCCGCGTCGTTCATCTGCGTGAGCGCATTGAGAGCCGCGCCCTGCTTGTCGTGCGCGGCAATGCGTGCCTGATAGGCCGCGACAAGTACTCGACACGTCAGGCGTTTTGCCGTCATGGCCGCGTGGATCTGTGCGATCGACGCTTCGGTCACATCGAACTGAGCCGCGCCTTGAGGAGGGCCGCCGGCCCGCTGTGCCACGGGGGCGACGGACATCGCGGCGATTGCCAGAGAAGAGAACACGACCAAGACGCGCATCAGGAACCTCGCGGGCCAAGTATGGCCCGATTCACTGCCAGACGTCGGGGCCGCAATGGAAGGCATGCTCACAAAGGGCGTGGCGTTGCCAATTCGAGCTATCGGGCGCGTGCTGAAGCTCTCATGTGCGAAGCATACCCGTGGCATGCATGTTGCACCTTAACCCCCTGAGGTACTGAGATGAACGGACGACTCTTCCTGGTTACAGGAGCCGCGGTTTTGATGATCGGGTGTGCTCACTCGCAGGCGGGTGTGCCCGTTCCGAGGACAGCCCCGCAGACGACCTCCCAGGTGTCGATCGAACAAAAGCTGATAGCGGACTTCACGGAGCGCGTAACCGACTACATGAAGCTGCATGAAAAGCTTCGCCGGAAGGCGAGTGGCCAAAACCCGGGGAACGATGTGGCAGAAATTCGACTTGCCCAACAGGCACTGGCGATGCGTATCCGCTCCGAGCGGCGCGGCGCCCGTCCGGGCAATATCTTCAGGCCCGCGATTGCGCTGGCGCTGCGTCGGGCGTTGAATCCGGAACTGCGCGGCCCGGAGGCTCTCGAGACCAGAGAAGCGATCCGGGATGACGGTCCGGCAACGTTCGTATTGGCGGTCAATGCCGAGTACCCGCCCGGCAGGCCCCTGTCGACAATGCCGCCCAACGTGCTGGCCATCCTGCCGCCGCTTCCCAAGGGCCTGGAGTACCGCATCGTTGGCACCCATCTCCTCCTCCTGGACGTAGAGGCCAACCTCATCGTGGACTACATCCTCGACGTCATGTGCAAGGCCTGCTGAGGGACACGGGGCCGCGGGAATTCAGAAATGCCGCCGCGCTCATTGTGCAAAGCGAGCCGGGCCACGACGTCAGACGACAGGCCCACATAGTGACGGTCGGGTGACGTTTCACTCTGCACGCTCGATTCTCGAAGGGCGGCCACCTCATCACACAAAGTGCCGCTTCGCGAACGCTCGGCCGGAGGCGGACTTCAGGTAACGCTCGAACAGCGCGGCACTGTGTGGGTTGGTGAACTCGACAGCCGTCAGCAAACGCCAGGGACGACACGTCGCGGTAGACGCTGACTTTCCGTCGTTATGCTGCGCCAGCCTCGCATCGACGTTGGATGTCAGACCGACATAGTGACGACTCGGGTGTTGTTCACTTCGAAGGATGTAGACGTAACGCTTTGGCTCGGCCATACACCCCGCCGTGTGCAATGGCCTTGCCGCTCGATCGATCGATTCACTCCGGTAGTTTTTGGAACGAGAAGGGCTGCGTGTGCTTTTTCTCACACTTGCTGGAGCCGGAGGATGGCAAGAACTCAAACATGCGTACCGGTGGGTCATCCGCCTTCGCTGAACGCGCCTGGCGGCGCAGCTACGGCGGGACAGCCTTCAAAGAGCGCTCACTGTGGCTCGCCCAGCCGTAGCTGCGAGCGTAGCGAGCGATTAGCGAAGGCTGGCGTCCCCACCGGGATTCGAACCCGGGTCTTGGCCTTGAAAGGGCCACGTCCTAGGCCTCTGGACGATGGGGACCCGAGAGGCAGGTCAAACCAAACCACTTTAACAGAAAACGCCCTCGCCGCGGACTACGCCGGGTCGTCCGCCTGAACCAATGTGATCGGCACTTCGACGCCGTCGCCAAATCGGGCGGCCAGGACGAGTTCACCATTCATCGCTTCAATGAACTTCCGAAGCGTGCCCACATACAGCTCCGTTCTGCGCTCCATCTTGGAGACCTCGGCCTGCGTGACCCCCAGCAACTCGGCCATTGACTGCTGAGTCTGGCCCCTGGCCTTTCGAAGTTGCGCCAAATGAACATCCTTCGACAGGCGCCTGGCGCCGGCCTCGATACGAGTTCGGGTACCCGGCTTGGTGCGAGCTTTGATTTCGGTCCACGTGAGGCGCGTCATATCAGCCCTTCCTCCTTCAAATCCCTGAGGTATTCGTCGTAGAGAGCGTCGGCTCGCGGCACGTGCTCCTCATACCCCCGATTCGCGCCCGTCTTGTGGCCACCGAGTAGCGCTCGGCCAACCCTACCGGAACTCTCGCCCGGTCGGGGGCGGTTGGTACATGATTCTTCGTTCACTCGACA
>JBKJJZ010000335.1:0-4172 GCA_046597705.1 Vicinamibacterales bacterium
GCCACCCGTGTCAAACGTGATGCCCTTTCCGACGAGCCCAAGCACAGGAGATTCTGGAGCGCCGGGCGGATCGTACCGAATGACGACCAGACGCGGCGGCTCGGCGCTGCCCTGCGCAACGCCCAGCAGCAGCCCCATCTTCAGTTCGCGGATGCGATCCTCTTCGAGCACATCGACGGAGAGTCCCACCGAGCGGCAGCCTTCGGCCACTCGTGTGGCGAACTCGCGGGGCGTCAGGATGTTGGCCGGTTCGTTCGCGAGCGACCGGGCCCAGTTCGCGCACGCGCCCACGGTCCTACCGCGAAACACGGCCTGGGTCAGCGCCGCGGGATCTGCGCCCGGCGCCACAATCACGACGCGGGTCAGGAACTCGCCCGTGCCGGGGTCGGTGCTCTTATAGGTGCCGGCGTCGAACTCAGCCGCGCAGAAGCCGTCGGCCGCGTGCTGTGCCGCCGTGAGGGGATCAACACTTTCGCGAACCACCCATCCGGCGCTCTGGACTGACCGCAACCGCGCAGTGAAACTGCACGCCGCCGCGACCCGTCGCAGCCGTTGAGCACTCGTGTCTGCCATTGGCCCGGCGCCAACCAGCGTGACTCGCGCTGCCTGATACGGGCCGCTCACGATTCGGGTGATGAAACATTCGTAGAGATTGCTGCGGAATTCCCCGTGCGTGCGGGCCCGCGTGATCTCGCCGCCGGTTGCGGCATCGAGGTCCGCCAAATCCAGCAGTTGGTCTTCGGCACCGAAGACCGGGACGAACAACATGTCGACCTTGACCTCACTGGGCCGGGTCGCGACTCCCACAAACTCAGGCATTCGATTCACGTGACTGACGCTGCCTCTCTGGTAAACTGACTCTCACGATGAAATTGAGACTGGGCATGATATCCCGGGGCGCCGGTGTCCTGGCGCTGGTTTGTACATCAATCCTGCTGCCATCAGGAATTGCGACAAACGGCACGGCAATGTTGTCCGCCGATGCCGGGCAGGGCAAGGGCAAGCCGAAATCTGCATTGCGTGTAAATCCCACGGTGGTGTTTCCGCCTGCGCGCGTGGTGGCCACGGCGGAGCTTTCCGCAGGAGCCAACGATTTCCAGGATTACTACTGTCCGAAAATCGAATGGGTCTGGGGCGATGAGACCCAGTCGGAGTCCGGCGAAGATTGCGATCCGTACGAGGCCGGCAAGAGCGAAATCCGCCGGCGCTACACCGCCGACCACACCTACCGGGCCGACCCCATGGGCGGAAGCGGCAATTACGAACTCATCTTCCGCATGAAACAGGGATCCAAGGTCGTGCTCAGCCTCAGGCAGACCATTAAGGTTCAATGAGGAGCTAGGGACATGTCGAACTGGCGGAACTGACGGAAATTTCCGAATTAACGAATTCGAATTACAGGTCCGCCAGTTCAGTCAGTTCCTCAGTTCCTCAGTTCCTCAAGGTCTCTGAACAGCTCGAGCGCTTCGGGGTTGGCGAGCGCTTCCACATTCGGCACCGCGCGGCCGTGAATGACGTTGCGCACGGCCAGCTCCACAAGCTTTCCGCTCTTGGTTCGTGGCAGTTCGGTGACTTGAACAATCCTGGCTGGGACGTGGCGAGGCGTTGTGTTTGCGCGAATGTGCCTGGCGATGGCTTGACGAAGCGGGTCGTCCAGTGTCATTGCCTCGCGCAGCCGTACAAACAGCACAATCCGTTCGTCACCTTCCCACTGCTGCCCCACCGCAAGACTCTCGACCACTTCCGGTAGCTGTTCAACCTGGCGATAGATCTCGGACGTGCCAATGCGCACCCCTCCCGGGTTCAACGTCGCATCAGATCTGCCATGAATGATGAACCCATCGTGAGAGGTGCGCTCCACCCAGTCTCCGTGGCACCACACACCCGGGAAGCGATCGAAGTACGCCGCGTGGTATTTGGCGCCATCAGGGTCGTTCCAGAAACTGACCGGCATCGACGGAAACGGTACCGTGCACACCAATTCGCCAGGTTCGTTTCGCAACGGCGTGGCGTCTGAATCCCATACGTCCACGGCCATGCCGAGCGCCGCGGCTTGAATCTCACCTCGCCACACCGGCGCGTTCGGCTGTCCACCCACAAAGCAACTGACGATGTCGGTGCCGCCGGAGATGGACGCCAGGTGCACGTCACGCTTGATGCTGTCATAGACGAAGTCGAAACTCTCGGGCGCCAGCGGCGACCCGGTCGAGGTCATGGTTCGCACCGAGTCCAGGCGGTGCGTGAGCATCGGCCGGAGGCCAGCCTTCTCTACCGCGCTGATGAACTTTGCCGATGTGCCGAACAACGTCATCTTCGTCCGGTCGGCGAGCTGGAACAGGCGATTGCCATCAGGGATGAACGGCGAGCCGTCGTAGAGCACGAGCGTGGCTTCTGACGCCAGTGCCGTCAACAGCCAGTTCCACATCATCCACCCGCAAGTGGTGAAGTAGAACACGCGGTCGCCGGGCTTGATGTCGGTTTGCAGCTGATGTTCCTTCAAGTGCTGAAGCAGCGTGCCGCCATGACCGTGCACGATGCATTTCGGAATCCCCGTGGTGCCCGAGGAATAGAGCACAGACAGCGGGTGGTTGAACGGCAGCGGCTCGAAGCTGATCTCGGCAGGCTGAAACGGAGCCAGGAAGCGCTCCCACGAGTCGGGAATGAGGACCGTCGTGGTCACCGTTGGCAGCTTCGCGACGATCTCTTCCACTCGAGATCGGATGTCGTGGTACTTATCGCCGTAGTGATAGCCGCCGACCGCCAGGAAGACTTTGGGTTCGATCTGGCCGAACCGATCGAGCACGCCCTGTGCGCCAAAATCCGGCGAGCATGAGGACCACACCGCGCCAATCGACGCTGCCGCAAGCGCGGCCACGATCGTCTCTGGCACATTCGCGACGCACGCGGCCACACGATCACCCTTGCCAACCCCTGCAGCACGCAGCGCCTGCGCGCATCGTGATACTTCGTCGTACAACTCTCGCGTCGTCAACTGCCGGCCGCTGTCGGCGGATGTGTCGGGCTCGGTGAAAGCGATCAGCGCCAAGGTGTCGTCGCGGCGCCGCAGCAGGTTCTGGGCGAAATTGAGCCGGGCCTCGGGAAAAAACCGGGCACCAGGCATGAGATCGCCGTCGGCGACATCAATCGGCCCCTTGGTGCCGATGACTCCGCAGAAGTCCCAGACGGCGGACCAGAAAGGTCCACGCTCGGTGATTGACCAACGGTGCAGCGACTCGTAGTCAGGAAAGTCGCGGACGCCTCGTTCCTTCAACGAGCTGATAAACGCCGTGAGAGTCGACGCGCCGACGCGGTCTGGACCCGGTGTCCACAGAGGCGGCATCACGGCCTCGACTTCAGCGCCTGCGCGCGCTCAAACACATCGCGCACCGCCGGCGCATCGGTCAAGGCGGTTGACGATGTCGGCAGTTTGGCGGCGATGGCCACAAGAGCGTCCGCGATGAAATCCGCGTTGGTGTCCAGAATGCCCTGCCAGGCTTCGGACGCCGCGTCGTCCGGCTGTCCGGCCGCCGCCATCATCGCAGTGGATACCACATGGGGCGCATGCGTCACATGCGCCATCACGCGGTCATGGGTGACCGCGTCGGTCCACTCGGGCTTCGCACCCAGGCCGACCACGAAGGACGCCAGCATGGCTTCCTTTACATCGCGTGCCTGGGCGGCACTATTCACGCGTGCCTGGGCGGCACTATCTGCGCGGGCCTCGTCCGTGGCGCCTGATGTACCCGAGACCAGCAACCATGGCCGGCCATCGAAGAGATCGGCGCGCGCGGCGGCAAGACCGGAGCCCTGCGTACCGGCAACCGGGTGTCCGCCCACAAACACAAGCCCGGGCGCCGACTGTGCAGCCGCCATGACGTTGCGCTTCGTGCTTCCGGTGTCGGTCACGAGTCCCCTCGCCTTCGCGTTCGAGAGTTGCGCGATCACGCCCGGCACCAGCTGCACCGCCGTGGCGATCACGACGAGGTCGCAGTCCGAGAGGTCTGCCGGCGATTCAACCAGCGCCTCAACCAGCCCTTGCGCGACGGCCTCGCTGGCCACCGGTGCGGGATCGCACGCAACGATCCGGACGGCCGGCCACCGCCGCCGGGCCGCCAGCGCCACGGAGCCTCCGATCAGTCCGAGGCCGACGATACCGACACGTTCAAATGGAG
>JBKJJZ010000504.1:0-12860 GCA_046597705.1 Vicinamibacterales bacterium
CTGCGTCTATCCACGTGCAGAGAGTGTATCCGGTGTGCGCTTAGGGACAGCACCCGGCCGTTGCTGAGTCTTACAGTACGCACATGCTCCAAAAGATATCGATAGCAATTTTCGTCAGCGTCGTCAGCCTCGCGACGGCAGGTGTCGACGCGCAGGCGCAAAAACAGGCGCAGGCGCAGAAGCAGGCGCCGGCGGCGAATGCCAACCTGGCACTTCAGGTGGAACTTGATCGAGCGGGATTTTCACCCGGCGAAATCGATGGCAGGCGCGGATCGAACACCGAGAAGGCCCTGGCCGCGTATCTCGAAGTGCATAAGACACCACCCGTTGCGGGAACGACGCTTGAGTCCTATGCGATTACCGAAGCCGACGCGGCCGGCCCCTTCGTCAAGGTCCCGGCGGACATGATGGAAAAGGCCAAACTCAAGGCGCTGGGATATTCGACTCTGCTCGAGGCACTGGCCGAGAAGTTTCATACGTCGCCAGCGCTTCTTATGAGCCTGAACCGCGGCGTGAAACTGGCAGCGGGAGCCACCATCACTGTGCCCAACGTGATCGTGACAGAGGCGGCACCCAAAGCCGCGGCAACGGCCAAGCCAGCCGCGACCACAAAGCCAGCCCCGCCAGCGACGGCGAAGCCTGCTGATGCCGGCGTTGGAAACAAGGTGGTGGTCTCGAAGGGGCAGTCAAGCCTCAAAGTGATTGATGGTTCCGGCGTCACACTGTTTTACGCGCCGGTCACCAGCGGGAGCGAGCACGACCCGCTGCCCCTGGGCGAGTGGACCGTGACCGCGGTGATTCGGAACCCGACGTTTCAATACAACCCTGATTTGTTCTGGGATGCAGATGCGGCTCACTCCAAGGCCAAGATTCCGCCGGGGCCCAATGGCCCGGTCGGGGTGGTCTGGATCGACATCAGCAAAGAGCACTACGGCATTCACGGCAGCCCGGAGCCGGGTCGCATCGGTTACTCTCAGTCTCACGGTTGTGTGCGGTTGACGAACTGGGATGCCGCGCGACTGGCCGAACTCGTTGCGAAGGGCACGCCAATTCATTTCATCGAATGACAACGCCGTCAATCAGCCGCGGCAGAGTGATCGCATGGAGCGCCGGTGTTGGTTTTGTTGCCGGTGCCATCACAGTGGCTGTGCTGGTGGTGATTGGGGAGCGGCGCGGAATTCCCGCGTCAGGCTCAGCGGCAACGCCACCCGCAGGCCAAGTGCAGCCCTCCGAGCCGATGAACCCGCCGGCTGTCAGTCTCCCCCCCGTACCGAGTCCCGATGCCGGACCTGTGATTCACGGAGACGCGACGTCGGATTTGCGTCAGCGCAACCTGGAAATGCCGGTGCTCGGAACTGACCGAGCCACTCTGCACGATACGTTTGATGAGATGCGCGGAAGCTCGCGCAGGCACGAGGCGATTGACATACTGGCGCCGCTCAACACACCGGTTGTTGCGGTTGAAAACGGAACCGTCGCCAAACTGTTTCTGAGCGACGCCGGTGGCATCACCGTGTATCTGTTCGACCCCTCGAGCACCTACGTGTATTACTACGCGCATCTGGATCACTACGCGCCCGGCCTTGTGGAAGGCAAGCGCGTGAACAGAGGTGACGTGCTGGGGTTCGTCGGCGTAAGTGGGAACGCACCGAAGGACACGCCACATCTCCACTTCGCAATCTTCAAGCTCACGTCAGAGCGGAAGTGGTGGCAGGGAACTCCGATCGATCCATACGACGTGCTGAAGTAACGTCCGCCATCGGACGAGCCCTTCTGGTAGTCTCCGATTCGTGACGAGATCCCAGTTGGCCTGCGGTGTGTTGGTGCTCGCCGGGCACCTCGCTGTCCTGAGTGCGGATCCGAACTGGCCGGGCTGGCGCGGCCGTAACGGCTCGGGCGTGTCAGACGAGTCCGCGTTGCCCGACACCTGGTCGCCGACCTCGCGGATCGCATGGAAGACGCCGATACCCGGACGTGCCCACTCGTCGCCCATTGTGTGGGGCGACCGGCTGTTTCTCACGACCGCCACCGAGGGGGCGGAGATTCCGAACCACACGCCACTCAAACACACGATCGACGGCAGCGAGTGGCGCAGCCCAGACGCCACGGGCGGCAACCGCCGGCATGCCTTCCAGGTACTCTCCGTCGACGCGAAGAACGGCAGAGTGCTCTGGACTCGCACCGCATACGAGGGGCCGGTCTATGATGACCGCCACTCAAAGGGTTCGTATGCCGCGCCGACGCCTGTCACCGACGGCCGGCGCGTCTACGCGTACTTCGGCACTGAGGGACTTTACGCGTATCGCATGGACGGCACACCTGCCTGGCATCGACAACTGGGGAGGGTGGCCGGCCTCAGCGTAGGCGTCAGCACGTCACCGGTGCTGTTCGGAAGCCTGCTGATCGTTCAGGCCGATGAGGACAGCGGCGATACGTCGTTTATCACCGCAGTGGATACGGCTACGGGCAAGGACGTCTGGCGCGTGGCGCGGCCGAAGATGCCGATCAGTTGGGCAACTCCCCTGCTGACGACCGCGGGCGGCCGGGCGGAACTCATCACCTCGACTGACACGCGCATCATTGCGTACGACCCGGCCTCGGGCCGTGAACTCTGGAGCGAGCCGGGCCTGGAAAGCTACGCGGTACCGTCGCCAGTCGTGTCCGGCAAGCGAGTGATCATCTCCACCGGCAATCCCAAAAAGATCACAATTGCCCTGGCGCTAGGCGCACTGCCTGAAGGACAGGCGCGTCGCGTGTGGGAATACCGCAAGGGCTCTGCCTACGTCGTCTCCCCAACGGCCTATGACGGGCTGGTATACGTCACGTCGGACGCCGGCATTCTGACGTGCCTCGATTCAGCGACGGGGGCCGTGATCTATGAAGGCGGCAGGCCGCCTGTGCCGTCAGTGTTCATGTCGTCGCCTGTGGCGTACGGCGGGCATTTGTTCATGACGAGCGAGGAAGGGGACACCTTCGTGATCAAGGCGGGGAAAACGCACGAGGTGGTCAGGACGAACTCGGTGGGCGAACCTGTCTACGCCTCACCGGCGCTGGCTGCCGGCACGGTGTATATCCGCGGCCTGCATCACCTCTTCGCGATTCGCTAGTTATTCCTGCTCGTCCCCGCGCCAGTACTTTTCCTCGATGTCCATGATCTCCTCTTCGCTCAGTCCGAAGTAGTGACCCACTTCGTGAATCAGCGTCTCGCCGATGCCCACCACGATGTCGTCTTCATCGGCGCTGTCTTCGAGAATGGGCAACCGGAAGATCGAGATCTTGTCCGGCAGGACGTTGCCGTGTGCCCACTGGCGTTCGGGCAGGGGCGTTACTTCGTAGACGCCGTAGATCGTGTCGGGCGGTTCCACTTCCACCTGGCGAAGCTGGTCGGGCGTCGGCTCGTCCTCAACCACGATGGCCATGTTGACCATCGCGTCCCGGAAACGCTTCGGGAGCGAGGCCACGGCCTCGTTGACGAGCAACTGGAACCGGTCTGCGGGGAATTCGTCTGGGGTCATCTCCTGCGATAGTACGCGCAAGAGGTTCGAATTGCGCAACGCTCGCAAAGAGGTGTGGGCTTGCAGATGCGGCGTCCATGCAGGATGAGCGTGTCCGAAGCCCGGGTCCACCGATCTGGAGGCAACAGCGTCGTCAGCTTCGCTTCAGCTTTGACGGCATCCTCCGACGCTTTCGCCGAGATCAGCCCGATGCGGGAGGCCACTCGAAGGACGTGGCGATCCACGGGGAAGCCCGGCAGCCGGAACGCGTGGCCCCTGACGACGTTCGCCGTCTTTCGCCCAACCCCGGGCAACTCCACGAGCGCCTCCATCTCGGAAGGCACCTCGCCGCCATGCAGGTCAACCACAGCGTTCGCCATCCCGATGAGGCTCTTCGTCTTCATGCGAAAGAAGCCTGTCGGCTGAATCAGCGTTTCCAGTTCAGCGGCATCGGCCCTGGCCAGCACCGCCGGCGTCGGATACTTCTTGAACAGCGCAGGCGTGACCAGATTCACGCGCGCATCGGTGCACTGCGCGGAAAGAATCGTGGCCGCCAGCAACTGGTAGGGATTCGTGAAATGCAGCTCCGTCCAGGCATTGGGATGCTGGACGTCAAGCGTGTCGAAGATCTTCGTGGCGCTGAAGGCGACCGGCAATTTAGCCATGTACCCCCGTTCCGTCAGTGCCACATTTTCAGTGGAGCGGTCCTGCGGGCCACCCCTGCGCCTGCTGCGCCTGTGCGTCCTGCATGGCTTTCATCTGCTCCTGCAAGGCATTGATGAGGCCGGGGACGACGGCGAATGGCAGCGCGACCCGAGCAACGACCGGTGCCTTCACGGTCTGATTCTCTTCCGCAGACTTGATGTCTTTCTCGGACAGCGGGCGGACGTCGCAGAAGGTCAGCGTCATGTCGAACGGCGTATGGCCGACGGCGCAGAAGTTGGCGTAGGTCCGGGGCGAATCGCCCTGTTCGTCAGGAACGATCGTGAAGCTGAGCTGTTTGGTGGGAAGTGACATGTCAGTACTTTCTCATGACGCCGACCACCACGCCCTGCAATTGCACCAGTGCGGGATCCACGATCATCGGCTGCATCGCCGGGTTCGCCGGCTGCAGGCGCACACGCCCGTTTTCACGATAAAACTTCTTCAAGGTGACGTCCGATCCGCCCAGCAGGGCGATCACCATCTCGCCGTTCTCGGCCGTCTTCCGATCCTCAACGATGACGTAGTCACCGTCGCGAATCTGCTCGTCGATCATCGAGTCACCTTTGACTTTGAGCACATACGTGTCGCGCCGGCCGACCAGATCTTCAGGCACGGCAATCGTTTCCGAGCCGGTCACGGCCTCGATCGGAACGCCGGCTGCCACGAATCCCAACATGGGCAACTCAACCGCGCGCTGGCCGGTGCGGGCCGAGAGCAGTTCCACAGACCGGCTGCGATTCCACAGGCGCTTGATGCAGCCCTTCTCCTCGAGATTGGTGAGGTGCTTGTGCACGGTCGCCAGCGACGACAGGCCAAAGCGGCGACCGACTTCCTCCAGGCTCGGCGCATAGCCGTGCTGCTGGATGAATTCCTGGAGGTAGTCGAGAATCTCTCGCTGGCGTTTTGTGAGGGGCTGCACGGGGCGACTGTATGCAAAAGAAAGGCGAAAGTCAACGCGATCGGGAGTTATGCCTGCCGCTCACAATTTGGGCACGACCTTGGTGTTCTGTTTCGCATAGTAGATACCACTAAAGTGCCTACAGTAGAGAAATGCCTCATCACGCACGCATGAAGCAATCGGCTCCTGGTGGCGCCGCGGTCGCGTTTTTCCTCATGGTGATCGTGGTTGCTGCCCTCGCGTTTGGCGGCGGCTGGCTGTTTAATCTCTACCGCCTTAGCCATTAAACGTGCTCTACGTTTCCTGAGCTGGTTCAGGCCAGCGGACTATCATGGTGGCGCGTGCAAAAAGCGCAATTCTCCGGCCTGCCCGTCCCCTCGGCCCGTCAAGATTCAACGTTCGATGTGGTGGCCTTCGGGGAGAACTCGTTGGACACCCTGGCGACCGTGCCTCACTGGCCCTCGCCCGACGGCAAAGTTGAACTGCTCAACCTCATCAGCCTTCCGGGCGGTCAGGCAGCCTCAGCGCTGGTGGGTTGCGCGCGGCTGGGTTGTCTCACGAAATACCTCGGCGTGTTCGGAGACGATGAGCAGGGGCGGGTGATGGAGCGGGCTCTGGTAGCAGAGGGTGTTGATACGGCCGCATGTGTCACGGCCCGCGCACCCAATCGCTCTGCATTCATCGTGATCGACCCATCCGCCGGAACGCGCGCCGTCCTCTGGCAGCGCGATGCCGCGCTGCGCTGGCCCGACACTTCAACGCTTGCCTCGGACATCTCTTCAGCCAGAGTTCTCCTGATCGATACCACCGACATGTCGGCGGCCACGGCCGCGGCGCAGGCGGCGAGACAGGTTGGAATACCCGTTGTCGTCGACGTCGATCGGAATGAACCAGGCGTGGCCGATTTGCTCAAACATGTCGATGTGCTGATTGCCGCTGAAGGCTTTCCTCAGGCGCACACGGGCGTAGCCGCACCCGGTCTTGCGATGCGGGAACTTCGGAAGGAGTACGGCGCGGCCATCGTGGTTGTCACGCTTGGCGCGTCCGGCGCGGTGTGTTGGGACGGAGAATCGGAGATTCACTCCCCGGGTTTTGTGGTGCCCATCGTGGATCCGACCGGGGCAGGGGATGCTTTCCGGGCTGGGTTTCTGGCGGCCTGGCTGGAGGACATTCTTCCCCTGTCCGGCTTGCTCGACTTCGCCAACGCCACAGCCGCGCTCAAGTGCCGGGCGGTGGGCGCGCAAACGGGTCTGCCGTCGCGAGCGGAGGTCCTTGGGCTTTTAACCGACCGGGACGTTCGTCGGTCTAACCAGACAGGTTCCGCCAGGCAAGCCGGGCATTCTTGATTGCCTTGAGAACGAGGAAGCGGCGGGTGGCCCTGAAGGGACGGACGAAATGGCATCACACACCGCATCGGTTGCCGAAACATTACCGGGCTGGGGAGCACGGGTGAGTTCCGAGAGCAAAGGTGAACGTTCAACCACCGCGTCCAGTCATGTCGCGCTCGACCTGTCGGCTGCCGAGGACCGCGTGCTGGTGGCGGCGTTCCTGGCGGGAAGCCAGGACGCCTTCGCGGTGATCGTGAGTCGCCATCAGCGCACGGTGTATCAGGTGTGCTATCGCTTCGTTCGCAATCACGAAGACGCCGCGGACCTGTCGCAGGACGTGTTCGTGAGGGCCTTCAAGGGCCTGAGGCACTTCAAGGGCGACTCATCCCTGGGCACGTGGCTCTATCGCGTCGGCGTCAACTGCTGCCTGAATCGCGTCGCCGTAAAGCGTCCGGTCACGGAAACGATTGACGAGGCACGGCACGTGGACCACAAACGCGATGATCCGCTCCGCGCGGTGGTCCGCAGCGAGAACGCCGCCGAAGTGCGACAGGCGATCGCCCAACTGCCGCCCAAGCAACGCGCGACGCTTCTGCTCCGGGTGTACCAGGACTTGTCCCACGAGGAGATCGCGACGATCCTCGGGAGTTCCGTCGGGGCCACGAAGGCCAACTTTTTTCACGCGCTCGGGAATCTGAAACGGTTGCTGCAATCATGACCACGCATTTATCTGCGCAGGAATTTGTGAACGCCCTCGATGGGGCGTTGGCGGCCGCGCGGCAGTCACACCTTGAAGGGTGCGCGTCGTGCCAGACGCAGGTCGACCAACTGCGCGCCGTCATGGCGAAGACCGGTGACGACGCCCAGATACCGGAGCCGTCGCCATTGTTCTGGGATCACTTTCAGGCGCGGGTGCTGACTGCCGTGCAGGCTGAGAGCCAGCCCGCGCGTCGCGCCTGGTGGACGAATTGGGCAGACGTGAGGACGCTGATTGCAGGAAGCGCCGTCGTCATCGCACTGGTGGCAAGCGTGACGCTCTACGTGAATCGACAGGTGACGCCCGTGCCCGCCACTCTGGCTGATGGCGGGGAAGTGGTCGAGTCAGGTGTGCTGGCGGATGCATCGGCCGCACTCGAAAGCGACGAGTGGGAGTTTGTCTCGAGCGTCATGGGCGGCCTCGAGGGTGACGACATCCACGAGGTGCTCACGCCGTCGCACGATGCCGTGGATGCAGCCTTCGAGGCGCTGACCGTCGCCGAACGCGATCGGTTCATGAAGTTGTTGAAGGCCGAACTCGGCGAAGGATTGGAGTAGTGCGTCTCATGAGGATCATCCGCATCGCGTTGTTAACAAGTTTGATGGCCGGCCTCCCGCATGTCACGGCCCTGGGCTTCCAGGAGCCGCCGGCCCGCCCCGCGTCACAGGGCCAGCGCGGCCGCGGCCAATTGCCTGCTGCGCGGCCCGGGATGGCGCTTCAGCAGATGCAGTCGATGTTCGATGCCTATGCACTTGTGCAGGCGCAAAAAGCGCTGCGGCTGTCGGATGAGCAGTATCAACGTTTCTTCGCGCGCCTGAATCGGCTCCAGGACGTGCGCAGACGGCATACGCAGCAGCGCACGCGGTTACTCAATGAGCTGCGGCGCAAGTGGCGTCCGGAAACAGACGAAGCCGAACTGGTGACGCTCACCAGGCAGCTCGACGATCTCGAAACCGCGTACGACGCCGAGCAGCGCGTGGCACGGCGCGCCATCGACGAGGTCCTCACGCCCAGGCAGGGCGCGTTCTTCCGGTTCTTCGAGGAAGACATGGAGCGGCAGAAGATTGAGTTCATCACGCGATCCCGCCAGGGCCCGAAGGTCCAGTAGCGTTACAATCGTACGTATCATGCGGCTCTGGCCGGCGATTGTCGTGGCGCTCCTCCTGGCGTCGCCCCTTGGCGCCCAGCAGGCGTCGGCGCGCGCGGACGCGGAGCGCATGAACAAGAAAGTCCAGGCGATTCTCGCCAGGGCCGAGGCTCCTGCGACCCCGGCCAAGCCTGTGACCACCACCATTACGGAAGTCGAACTGAACGCCTATCTGCAACTGGACCCGACCGCCGGGCTGCCCGTCGGCTTGAAACATCCGACACTGACGTTCCTCGACGGCGGAAAAATAGACAGCAAGGCCCTGGTCGATCTCGACATGATTCGCGTCGCCGAAAAGCGGGGCTGGCTCGATCCGCTTGCGTATGTGACTGGCATTCTCGAAGTACGCACGGTCGGCACGTTCCGGGGGACCAACGGCAAGGGCGTCTACGTATTCGAGTCCGCCACGCTGGGCGGCGTTCCGATTCCCAAGACGGTACTCGCGGAACTGGTCGCGTTCTACACGCGCTCGCCCGAAACCCCCAAAGGGATTCCACTCGATGCGCCGTTTGAATTGCCCCATCGCATTCGCGACGTGGCACTGCGGCGCGGCGTGGCGACGGTGATCCAGTAGCGCCAGGGCGCGGCCGCGGATGCCCGACTTCCTGTCGCAGCCCCTGCAGTTCGTCAGGGGAGTTGGTCCGCGGCGAGCTGCCGACCTCGAGCGCGTGGGCCTGCGCACCGTCGAGGACCTGTTGCTGCGCTTTCCCCTCAGATACGAAGACCGCGCCGGACTGACGCCAATTGCCGCCCTACGACCCGGCCAGACGGCAACGGTTGTTGGTGACGTGTTGTCGTCAGGAATACGCCCCACCCGTCGTCCCTCGTTCCGATTGTTCGAGGTGGTGATTCGCGATCCAAGCGGAGCCGTCAGGGCCATCTTCCCCAATCAAGCGTTTCTCAAGGACGTCTTTCATCCCCAGCAGCAGGTTGTGCTCTACGGACCGCTGGAATACCGCAGTGGCGGCCTGCAGTTCACAAATCCTGAGTACGAGATCGTCCGCGGCGAGGTCGATGATTCGACGAGTCCCCAGGAGGACGCTCACATTCACACCGGACGCCTCGTGCCGATTTACGAAAAGGTCGGGTCGCTGACGACGCGAATGCAACGCTCGCTGATGCACCAGGTGATCGGAACGCTTCCAGAGGACTTGCCCGACCCGCTTCCCGCGTCCGTGCGCGAGGGCCTCTCGCTGCCGACGCGCCGCACAGCGATTCTTCAGACGCACTTCCCGCCGCCGGGAACATCGGTCGAACACCTGAATAACTTTCGGACCGAGGCGCAGCGCCGGCTGATCTTCGAAGAGTTCTTCCTGTTTCAAGCGGGACTGGTCCTGCGAAAGCAGCGGCAGGGCGAGCTGCAGAAGGCGCGTCCCGTCGTTGTGGACGACCGCATTCGGGCGTCCGCGCGCAAAGCACTGCCGTTCAAGCTCACGGCGGGACAAAAAGAGGCGTTGCGCGAAATCGTGGTGGACATGCAGCGTCCCGCGCCGATGCATCGATTGCTGCAAGGCGACGTGGGCGCCGGCAAAACCATCGTCGCGCTTCTGGCGGCAGTGGTGGCGATGGAAAATGGCTTCCAGGTCGCATTCATGGCGCCGACGGAAATCCTGGCCGACCAGCACTACGTGACGATCCGCCGGCTGCTGGAGTCGTCGCGTTTTCGCGTGGCCTCGCTGACCGGCAGCGTCACGGCCGCTCGCAAGCGTGCGATTTTGGCGGAGATCGCCAGCGGCACCACCCACCTCGTCGTCGGCACCCACGCACTTGTAGAGGGAGCGGTGGAATTCAAGGAGCTGGGTCTGATCGTGATCGATGAGCAGCATCGGTTCGGGGTCATGCAGCGCGCCACGCTGCGCGCCAAAGGGCTGCGGCCCGATGTCCTGGTCATGACAGCGACACCGATCCCCCGAACGCTGGCACTGACGGCGTTTGGCGACCTCGATACCTCCGTCATTCGCGATTTACCGCCAGGACGTCTCCCGATTCACACGATGGCCGCGCCGGAGTCACGCCGGGAAGATGTGTACGCCCGCCTGCGTCGCGAATTGGAACAGGGACGTCAGGCCTACGTGATCTATCCGTTGGTGGAAGGGTCTGAAAAAGTGGACCTGAGGGCGGCCACCGAAATGTCGCAGACACTGCAGGACATCGTCTTTCCCGAATACCGGATTGCGCTCTTGCATGGCAAGATGAAACCGGACGAAAAGGATCACGTCATGGCCGCGTTCGCCCGGGGTGACGTACACGTTCTGGCGGCCACGACGGTGGTCGAAGTGGGTGTGGACGTCCCGAACGCGACGATGATGGTTGTGGAACACGCTGAGCGCTTCGGTCTGTCTCAACTCCATCAACTGCGTGGAAGGGTCGGGCGCGGAGTGCATGCGTCCACGTGCGTGCTCATGTATCAGGCGCCTCTCACTGAGCAAGGCCACGCCCGAATCGATGCGCTGACCACGACCAACGACGGGTTCGTGATCGCGGAGCGCGACCTGGCGATTCGTGGCCCTGGCGATTTCTTCGGCACGCGGCAGTCCGGGTTGCCGACGCTGCGGGTGGGTGACCTGGTGCGAGACCACATCCTGATGGAGGAAGCGCGAAGGGAGGCCATCAACCACCTCGATGACGCCACAGGCGCGCGGCCGTTGGTGGAGTACCTGACTAACAATTGGGCCGAGCGCTTCGGCTTGGTTGAGGTGGGCTGAGGCGTGCGGATTGTCGCAGGCACGCTCAAGGGCAGGCGCCTGCAGGGGCCTGCAACCGACGCCGTCCGCCCAACATCCGATCGCCTCAGGGAGACGCTCTTCAACGTTCTCGGACCTTCCGTGCGGGGGAGCCGCGTGCTGGACGCATTCGCCGGAACGGCCGCCGTGGGTTTGGAAGCCATCAGCCGCGGCGCGGCGCATGTGACGTTCTACGAGCGAGATCCGAAAGCGTGGAAGGTGGCGGAAGCCAACATCCAGCACTGTGGGGTGGAGCCGATGTGCCGGGTCATTCGTGCCGATTTTCTCAAGTCGAAGGGAAGCGCGGATTGCGATCTTGTGTTTCTGGACCCCCCGTATGATGATGACGACCTGACTGGAGTTCTCCGCATCGCCGGTGCCCATGCAATCCCAGGCGGCGTGATTGTGCTCGAGCACCGCCGGTCGCGCGAGACTCCGCTCAGCGAAGGCAGTCTGGTGCGAACGCGGGTGCTTCACTCGGGCGACAGTGAGCTTTCGTTTTATGTGTCGGGTAGGGCGTCGCTTTAGCGGCGCCAAATCGAGGGTCCATGCCGCCATCCCGCATCGCCATCTTCCCCGGCTCATTCGATCCCCTGACGAATGGCCACGTGGATCTGATCGGGCGGGCGGCGCGTCTGTTCGATCGTGTGGTGGTGGCTGTGCTGAGGAATCCTGACAAACAAAGCCTGTTCACGGTCGAGGAGCGGGTGGCGATGATTGCGGAGGCGTGTCTGGTGCTGCCCGAGTCCGATCGCGTCACCGCCGCTTCGTTCGAGGGACTGTTGGTTCACTACGCCACGAAACAGGGAGCGTGCGCGGTGATTCGGGGCCTTCGGTCCGGCGCGGACCTCGACTATGAAAAGCCGATGGCGGCAATGAACGCGCATCTGGCGCCGGGCATCGAAACGGTGTTTCTGGCCGCGTCCAACCGGTACGCGCACATCAGCTCCAGCCTCGTCAAAGAGATCGCTTCCTACGGCGTCTCGGTGGAGAAACTGGTGCCGCCACTCATTGCATCACGGCTTGCTGCGCACCTCAACTCCGCGCGCGGGGTGCGGCCATGACACAGCCCGCAAGTCGGCTGGCTGATCGAATGCTGCACGTGGCAATGTCGCCCACGATGAAGGGCACGATTGCGGCAGAGAAACTTCGACGCGAAGGTGTTGATGTCGTGGATCTTGGCGCAGGTGAGCCGGACTTTCCGACGCCGGCGCACATTTGCGAGGCAGGACACGCGGCCATCGATGCGCAGCGCACGAAGTACACGGCCAACATGGGCACGCTGGAGTTGCGCCAGGCGGTCACTGCGCGATACCAGGCGGACTACGGAGTCTCGTATGCGCCGGATGAAGTGGTGATCACGGCCGGCGGCAAGCAGGCCCTGTTTCACGCGGCCTTCGGGATTTTCGGGCCGGGTGACGATGTCGTGACGCATGCGCCGGGGTGGCCGACCATCGTCGAGCAGATCAAAATCGCCGGCGCGCGGCCAGTCGTGGCGCGCACGCGGGCTGAGGACGGTTTCGTGCCGTCGGCGAAGGTGTTGCTGTCCGCATTGACGCCCAACACCCGGGGCATCGTCATCAACAGCCCGGGGAACCCCACCGGGGCCCTGATCTCCGAGGCCGATGCGCGAAGGGTGGCCGCGGAGGCGGCCGCGCGTGGCCTGTGGGTGGTCATCGATCTCTGCTACGAGCGGTTGATCTACGACGGCATTCCTCACAACCTGCCTGCGATCTTTGGCGAACTCTTGAGAGATCGTCTGGTGCTGGCGGGGTCGTCGTCCAAGGCGTACGCGATGACCGGGTGGC
>JBKJJZ010000217.1:0-11626 GCA_046597705.1 Vicinamibacterales bacterium
CGCTCCACTTCCTGATGCAGGGCGCGGACCAGCGCGGTGGTCTCATCGAATTGTTGTCGCGACATCGCGCCATCTTACCGGCTCGTGACCTGGCATGTCACACCTGGGACCGATAGTAGGTCCATGGTGGAAGCGCAGAACAAGATCGTGTCGATAGCAACCTTCCGCGCGACGAGGCCCGTGGACCGCGCGACGGGAACTCCGTACGGTGGACGAGTATGGGACCGCCCATCGCCCTCCGCCCGCAGCATCGAACACCGGGAGCGCATGCTGCAATTCCTGCGGCTGGAAGCCCTTGCGCGAAAGCAGGACCGGCAAGTGCGTGGGCGTCTGTTACTCTGACCGGATGACGGGACTCAACGACCCCATTCTGCCGGGCCCTGGCGGCACCGATTACGAGCGATATCTCAGGACCGACGAACTGCTGGCGCTGCAAAAGACGCCGGACCAGATGGCTCACCGGGATGAGCTGCTCTTTCAGACGATTCACCAGTCGTCGGAACTGTGGATGAAGCTGGCCTGCTTCGAGCTGGAAACGGCGCTCTCATACATGGAGGCCGGAACACTCGCTCAGGCCACGCGTCTTGTGCGGCGCGCCGTCGCGGCGCTGGACCGGGTGCAGGAC
The DNA here is from genome assembly GCA_046597705.1 of Vicinamibacterales bacterium. GTDB lineage: Bacteria > Acidobacteriota > Vicinamibacteria > Vicinamibacterales > SCN-69-37 > SYFT01. The sequence continues at coordinate 626 of JBKJJZ010000217.1, forward strand.
GCTACCTTGATGTTGGAGCACCTGGCGCCCTGGGATTACCACGGCGTGCGGTCAGAGCTGGGGCACGGCAGCGGATTCGACTCGCCCGGCTTCCGTCAGATTCACGAACTGTCACCGAAGGTGGGACAGGCCTTCATGGCGCTTGTGACACAGCGCAACCTATCCCTGCGCGACATTTATCGCGATCGCGAGACTCACGCGGACATCTTCGACCTGGCGGAGCGACTGATGGACTGGGACCAGCGACTGGTGATGTGGCGCACGCTGCACCTGAAGCTAGTGGAGCGCGTCATCGGCGGCCATGTCATAGGCACCCAGGGAACGCCCGTGGAAGTTCTGGGACGCCGGCTCGACACTCGCTATTTCCCGGCGCTGTGGGATATTCGGAACACGCTCACGGACGAAGCGGGCACGAGTCCTCGCTAGATGTCCATACTTCGAAATGACGTCGGGAATCTTTTTCCTCAGAAAAGATTCCCGACGTCTTTTACGGAACCTTTGCGTTCTTGTCCCCGAGGCCATGCGTCTCGCCGCAGAGCGGGCAAAGGCCCACTGCATCTGTGTTCGAGACCCGATGTTTCACGGGCGGCGCGGTTTTCAGATACGCGAACATGTCGCGCAAGTCCTCGTCGGTCAGGTTCTTGTAGCCGCTGAACGGCATGATGTGGGTCAGCGTGCGTCCTGGAATCTGGCCCGTGCGCAGGGTCTGGATGAACAGCCCCTCGTCATAGTGTGAAATGCCGGAGACATCCATCGTGATGTTGCGCGAGTGGACGCGCTCCATGTTCCTGCCTGGGTCGTTGAACTTCGAACCGCCTCCAAGATCCATGCCCGGGATTGGCGCGCCCTGGATCGCCGGCGTATGGCAGTCCTGACAGCCGGCCACCGTTCGAACCAGATACTCGCCTCGCGCCTCTGCTGTCGTCCGCGCTACCGTCGCGTGCGACTCGATCGGCTTCGGCATCGTCTTGACGAGGATGCTCAGTGGAAAGATCAGCGTTGACTTGGGACGTGCCTGACGAACCGGCGGCACCGTGCGCAAGTACACGATGATCGAAGCCAGGTCCTCGTCATCGAGGTTGCGGAAGTTCATGTACGGCATGACGGGGAACAGCGCCGAACCGTCGCGGCTGATGCCTTCCTGGATCGCCCGCGCGATCTCGTCGTCGGTCCACGCGCCGATGCCGGTCTCGGGATCGGACGTGATGTTGCGCGACACCATCTTGCCAAGCTCGGGAATCGGCATCTCCCACCCTGCGCCCTTCCGTCCCGGCGGAATGGGGTATTCCGGATTGGTGAAGTCGTGTTCCGAATGGCAGTGGAAACAGGCCGCAGCCTCGGTCAAATACTCGCCGCGAGCCAGCCTGGCCGGCGAAGACTCAAACGTGCGATCGGTGACCGCCCGAGCCGTTGGCCCCAGGACCACCTGCCACCCAACGGCGGTAATCGCGGCCACCAGGAGCAGCAGCAGCAGTCCCAATACCCATCCCAGAACTCGTTTTCCTCGTGCCATGACAATTCTCCCAGGAGCGCCGGATGCTACCACGTCGAACCGGCCTTCGCACCTGGCCGTATCATTACCGCGAAGGAGTCTTCATGCATTCCGCCACAGTCTCACCTGTATCCCGCGCCCTGGCCTCGGGTCTCCTGTTCATAGCCCTCGCGCCGCTGGCCGCCTGCCACATGAATTTGTCCACGGACGTTGAGGCCAAAGATGAGTGGACACGGAGCTACCCGCTGACGGCCACCGGTGCCGTCACCATCAAGAATGGCAACGGCCGCATCGAAGTCATCGGGGGTGAGGGCTCGTCGGTCACGATAGTCGCTGAGCGCATCGTCAAGGCCGGCACCGAGGCGGCGGCGCAGGAACAACTCAAGCTCCTCGAGATGAAGGAGGACGTGGCGGCTGATCGCGTCAGCCTTGACACCAGTACGCGCGGACTCTCGATCAATGTCTCGCGCCGGGTGAACTACAAGATCACGATGCCGAAGGGCGCGTCGCTGTCGCTCGTGAGCAGCAACGGCGACATCCTGGTCACCAATGTCGGTGGAGCCTTTTCGGCCGAAGCATCGAACGGCCGCATCACGGCCACCAGTCTTCAGAACGGCGCCAAGGTGTCAACCTCGAACGGAGTCATCGAGCTGACGTTCGACAAGGTCGGCGACGAAGGAATCACCGCTGAGACGACGAACGGCACGATTGACGTGGCCTTGCCAAAGAGCACCAACGCCGACCTGTCAGCGCGAATCACCAACGGGGCGATCAGCAACGAGGGCCTCGATATTCGTGTGTCCGAACAATCACGGCGCCGGCTCGACGGAACCATTGGAACCGGCGGGCCTTCGATTCGCCTCGAGGCCACCAACGGGGCCATTACCATTCGAGGCAAGGATTGACCTGAGGAAGTCAATGGACCATTGGACTAAGGGACAAGTGGACCAATGTCCGCATTGGCTTAATGGTTGAGTCCTCGAATGGCACGCATTCGGATAATCGGCGAATGTTGGACAGCTAGCTGCTCTCCTGGCGACGCTTCTGTTCCGGGAAGTAGCGTTCCCTTGTTGTCGCTTTCGCCTTTCCGAAGATGTTCCTCAATTCGATCGCTTCCAGAAGGGCCCTCTCGATTGACGCTGTCAACTCCGCATCGCGATTCGTTTCTTTGAGCACCGATAGCCAATGAGCGCTCTCGTCGGATTCTTCACAGACTGTTTGAAGCTTCGCTGCACACTCCTTCGTCGACCGCGAGCGACCCATCGCCCGATGGTTCGATGCAACACTGCCGGCCGCGTCATTCAGTTGGTCACACGCTGATCGGAGTTCGGGTTGGCGGCGTGCGTACCGCACGATGTGTACGATGTTGATGGCGAATCGCTTGGTACGTAGTTCTAAGGCATCGATGCGAGCTCGGTCGACCATGTCCCTCGACAGAGCAAGCGCCATACCAATTCAGGACTCAGTGTTTTGAGCGCAACCGAGGCGCCATTGCAGTTTCTTCAACGTGTCGCGGGTGCGGGCCTGGCAGAAACCGCAACATTCAAAGATTCACCCAATGGCTGACATTCGACCACTCAGCCACTCAAGCAATGCAGACATTGGTCCATTTGTCCATTAGTTCATTGGTCCATTGACGAAGGTCACCGAAGCCGCTTCCGAATCTGCGCAAGAAGCTTGGCGAGCACCGAACCGGGCCCGACTTCCTCAAACACCGGGTCCGATTGTGCGAGGAGATAGACAATAGTGTCCAGCCATCGCACCGAGTTGCCGATCTGCCCTGAAAGTGTCTGTCGCATCAGCTCGGCGTCGTAGGGCTTGCCGGTAACGTTCGAAATCACCGGAATCTGTGGAGGGTTGAAGACGACGTTGTCGAGCGATGCCGCGAATTCGGCCTGTGCGTCGCGCATGTAGCGCGAATGGAACGGTGCGCTGACGTTGAGAGGGATGTAGGCACGCACGCCGGCGGCTTCGAACTGCGATTTGACGGCGGCCAGGTCGTCTTTCGGTCCGGCGATGACGGTCTGATCGTACGAATTGAAATTCGCCACATCGAGGCGGCGGCCTTCCTCGGTCGCGTTCAGCACATCCTGTATCGCGACTGGCTCCATGCCGATGACGGCCGCCATGCCGCCGCCGCTGACCTGGCCCATGATCTGGCCGCGACGTGCCACCAGCGTCAGGCCGGAGACGAAGTCAAACACGCCCGCCGCCAGCAGCGCGTTGTATTCACCCAGACTGTGCCCCGCGACAAACGCAGGCGGAGCCTTGCCGTCGTCCAGCCGTGCGCGATAGGTCAGCGCATTCACCACGAACAATGCCGGCTGCGTGAATTGGGTGCGGCCCAATTCCCCTCGCGGATCATCCACGCACAGCTCGCGAACGGAAAAGTCGAGCACCTCATCCGCACTGGCGGTCCAGTCGGGATAGCGATCGAATAGCTCAGCGCCCATGCCTTTGGATTGCGAGCCCTGGCCTGGAAAAAGGCAGACAACGGACATCTGGTGATTGTATCAATGGACAAATGGGCATTTGTCCATTGATACAATTCGCCGTGGTGCCTTTCCATCAGCCTGACGCGGGCGTCGTTTCCGTCATATGGGTCGACGCGTCGCCCATGACACCGGCCGAGGCTGGATGTTCCGTCTTAAGACTGCCGGCCGACGAACGCGAGCGCTTTCGCAAGTATCGGCATCCGCTGGCCGCGCACCAATTTCTGGCCGGACGACTACTGATTCGTGGATGGCTCGAGGCCGTGTCAGGCACTCCAGCGGCCGAGTGGCGCCTCAGCGAGGGCGAGCGCGGACGGCCAGCGATTGCCCACCCCGTTTCACCATGGTCGTTCAATCTCGCCCATTCGGGAGGTATGGTCGCGTGCGCCTTGTCCTTGCTACCGGATGTCGGGGTCGATCTCGAGGATTTAGATCGGCGCCCCATGTCTCCCGATCTGTTCCGGCGTTACTGTTCCCCTGCCGAGATCGCCGATATCGAGCGACAACCTGAGGATGGCCGTATGCGGCGGTTCCTGACTTACTGGACGCTCAAAGAGGCGTATCTCAAGGCGCGCGGACTCGGCATCGCCGTGCATCTGGCCGATGTGGAGTTCTCCATCGGTGCACCACGGCCGTCGATCGCATTCAGGGGATCGCTCGAAGGCTCCGATCCTGGATGGGCGTTCGCGTTGTTTCAGCCCTCGCCACGCGCGCTCCTCTCCGTGGCGGCACCGCACGCTGCCGGCGCACGGTTGCCGGTCTTCGACGTACGGGCCATTCCGCTGGAGGCGCTGACCTCCGCGTAATGCGCCTTCTCGCCATCAGTGATCTGCACGTGAGTCACGCCCTCAATCGCGATGGCGTAGCCGCGATGGGCGAACACCCCGACGACTGGCTCATCGTCGCCGGCGACGTTGGTGAAAAAATCACGCATCTGCATGCCACGCTGGAACAACTGACCCGACGATTCGCGAAAGTGATTTGGACGCCAGGCAATCACGATTTGTGGTGTCCCCCTGATGCGCCGGACCGCACGAGCGGCCAGGCCCGGTACGACGAACTGGTGGACATCTGCCGCAGCTACGGCGTCTTGACGCCAGAAGACCCATTTGCCATCTGGCCCGCCAGTTGGCCACACATTTACATCTGCCCGCTGTTCCTGCTTTACGACTATTCCTTCCGGCCACCGGAGATTACACGCGACAAAGCGATCCCGTGGGCCCGCGAAAGCGGCGTGGTCTGTGGCGACGAACTGATGCTGGCCCCGGGCCCCTGGCCCTCGCGTGAAGCGTGGTGTCATGCGCGATGCGACACCACTGAAACGCGGCTGTCGCAACTGCCGGCGGACTCACAGACTGTCCTGATTAACCATTGGCCGCTGCGATACGACCTGGCGCGTCCTCCTCGAGTGCCTCGTTTTTCTATCTGGTGCGGCACCACACGCACGCAAGACTGGCCCACGCGTTTTCACGCGCAGGCGGTGGTATCAGGCCACCTGCACATGCGAACGACACTCGTGCGAAATGGCGTGAGATACGAAGAAGTGTCGCTGGGTTATCCGCGCGATTGGAAACAGGATCGCGGAGTGGATTGGTACCTGCGCGACGTCCTCCCTGATGGAGGCGCGCGAGATTCCCGTTTTGTTCCAGCGAGAGATCCGTTTATGATGCATCAGCAATGATGCGGCACTTCGCATGAAGAGGCTTCGAGTACTCCTCCTCATTCATCATTACCTCGTCCCGCCAGACGACGTGTCTGGAGTGGACACGGAAAAAGCTCCGTGGCGAACTGAATACGACGTCCTTAAAACGTTGCGGGACGATTTGAAGCACGAAGTGCGCGTGCTTGGCGTCGCCGACGAACTCACGCCGATCAAGCAGGCCGCGGAAGAATTCCAGCCGCATATCGTCTTCAACCTGCTCGAGGCCTTCCACGAAGTCGGCACCTACGATCAGAATGTCGTCTCCTACCTGGAACTCCTGCGGCTCTCGTATACCGGATGCAACCCGCGCGGGATGATTCTGGCGCGCGACAAGGCGCTGTCGAAAAAACTCCTTCAGTACCATCGCATTTCCGTCCCGGACTTCGCGGTGGCGTACCGGCGGCGGAAATTCAAACTTCCCAAACGGATGACCTACCCGGTCATCGTGAAGTCGCTGACACAGGAAGCGTCCATCGGAATTTCGCAGGCGTCGGTCGTCGACGACGAACGCCGCATGCTGGAGCGAATCCAGTTCATCCACGACTCGATACATACCGAGGCGCTCGTCGAGCAGTACATCGAGGGACGCGAACTGTATTGCGCGATCCTGGGCAACGAACGCCTGCGGGTGTTTCCTGTCTGGGAGATGTTCTTTCAGAACATGTCGGACCGGCAGCATCGCATCGCGACCGCCCGCGTGAAATGGAACGCCAGCTATCAGGAAAAGGCGGGCATCATGACGGGTTCCGCCGAACCCCTGCCTGAAGGACTCGCGGAGCGCATTCCAACGGTCTGCAAGCGCGTCTATCGCTCTCTACAGCTCAGCGGCTACGCGCGCATAGACATGCGAGCGGACGCGCAGGGCCGCGTGTGGGTCATTGAAGCGAACCCCAATCCTCAGATCGCCAGCGGCGAGGACTTTGCCCAATCCGCGCAGTCGGCTCACGTCAGCTATCCGATGCTCATCCAGCGAATCCTCACCGCGGGACTGCGATGGGAACCGGAGAAGAATGGCTGAAGACAGCCGCGAGTAAATGGGGAACTTAGGAGATGGTGAACTGGGGAGCTGGTCCCAGCCGACAAATGCGTTCCCAATGCTCAGGCTGCAGCGAGAGGGGCCAATAGCGTTTACGTAGCACTACCACCTCATCGACGTAGCGGGCCTTTTCCACGTGGCCATCGACCATGCGCTGCCGCAGGCGCCGGATTTCGAACCGATACAGATCGTTGAGCGCGGCTCGCACCACTAAAGGCGGTGTCGTTGCCGCCGGTTTCAGGCCGAACGTGACCAGCACGTCCAGAAGCTCAGGTGGATAGGTCCAGGTTTCCTCCGTCATGTATGATCCGGCTGCCGTCTATCAGACCACGACCGGCGGCGGCGCCAGAGGAGTCCTCAGATTATGAGTCGCAAATTGTTTCTTCCACTGCTGTTGCTTGGCCTTACGGTGGCGTATCCCGCGGCGCAAGCCACGCAGGAACGTATTGATACGGACGTGAACGCGCGGATCCGCAAGGAGGGCTGGGACAATTCCCAGATCATGCGCACGATGCATTTCCTGACGGACGTGTATGGCACCCGCGTCACCGGCTCCCCCAACCACGAGAACGCGGCAAAGTGGGCCGTGCAGACGATGGAGAAGTGGGGATTCAAGAACGGCAAGCTCGAGCCGTTTGAATTCAAGATGGTCAATGCGGCCACCGGCGCCGTGACGACTCCGGCCGGAGGCTGGCTGAACGAAAAAGCCAGCGGCCACATCCTCTCGCCGGTCAAAGACAACCTCGTGTTCGAGGTGTTGGCGTGGACACCATCGACCAAGGGTACGGTCACGGGTCCTGCCGTCAACTTGATTACACCGATGGGGCCCGTTATCGAGGCGCCCCCGCCGGCCGCCGGCGCCCCCGCTGGCCGCGGTGGTGCGGCTCCCGTGCCGCAACGCCTGCAGCCCACCGAAGCTGAACTCAAAGCCTACTTCGCCGAAATGGCCCCGAAGGTCAAAGGGGCCATCGTCTTCGTCGGGGCGGCAGCCAAGGTGCCCTTCCAGGAAGTGGCCCCTCCAAAGCGGAGCGTGGACGAGGACATGAGGGCGCGGTACAACCCAGACCCGAACGCAGTTCCCGGCACTGCGGGTCGTGGTGGACGGGGCGGAAATGCTGCCGGGGGCGGGCGTGGCGGTGGTGCAGCCGCACCGGCCGGCGGACCGGTGCGTTTGAATGCTGGTCAGATCGCGACGATGGTCAACGATTTCCTGATGACCGCCGGAGCGGCGGTGCGCGTCAATGACGCGGCTCGGGCGCATGGCCAGATCAGCACGTTCAGCTACGCTGCTTACGACTCCACGAAGACCGTGCCAACGGTGGTGATGAGGAACGAAGACTACGGCCGCATCACGCGCATCCTCGCGGATGGCACCGCGGTCCAGATGGAATTTAGCATCGTCAATCGCGACTACCCTGCCGGCAAGACGTCATACAACGCGGTGGCGGAGATCCCGGGCACCGACAAGGCCGACGAAGTGGTGATGCTCGGCGGCCACCTCGACTCATGGCACTCGGCGACGGGCGCCACCGACAATGCGGCTGGCTCAACCGTAATGATGGAAGCCGCGCGCATCATTCAGGCGCTTGGCTTGAAGCCGCGCCGCACGATCCGAGTCGCGCTCTGGGGCGGCGAGGAGCAAGGATTGCTCGGGTCCAAGGCGTATGTCGAGCAGCATTTCGGCACGGTCGAAAACCCGAAGCCTGAGTTCGCCAAGTTCAACGGCTACTTCAATATTGACGGCGGCACGGGCCGCATCCGGGGCATGGGCATCTTTGGTCCGCCTGAAGCCGCGCAGATCCTTGGACAGTACTTCCGGCAGTTCGAAGACTTCGGGATCTACGGCGCAACGGCGTCCACCAGCCGGAATCCCGGCGGCACGGACAGCACATCGTTCAATGCGGCGGGACTTCCCGGCATCGGCGGCCAGCAGGACACGATGGAGTACGGAAGTCACACGTGGCACACGAACCTCGACACCTACGAGCGCATCGTGGAAGACGACATGAAAAAGTCCGCGATTGCCGTGGCGTCAGCGGTGTATCACATCGCGATGCGCGACCAGATGCTCCCACGCTTCTCGAAGGAGCAGATGCCGGCGCCACCGCCAGCACCGGGCGCAGGCCGCGGAGGCGGCGCGCCGCAGCGTTAGAGTCAGCGGACATCGGCAACTCCATTCGCTGCTCCACCATCCGGCCAGACGTGAACGATGCGGCTGGAAGCACGTCGGTGCGGTCCAGGACCCGCGCGTCACTCTCGTCGGTGATTTGCATCGTGCGAGAAACATCAGTGACCGCGCGTGTGCCGCCCTGGTGAATGCGAAAGAAGACATCGACGCGATCATTACTCGTCACTTCCCTCCTCGTCGTGGGCACGATGGGAAGGAGGGTGCGGATGGCGGCGTCGGTTGCGCGCGGACCGGCGGGTGCGACATCGAGAGCGAGGCCGGTCAGCCAAACACCGCGTTTGCTGAAATCAGGGACGACCACGTCCACATACACGCTACCCGAGTTCCCCGAGGGCCGATGCTCGATACCCACGCGTAAGGCGTGGCGCCCCGCGTTCATAGGCAGGACCACGCTGATGTCGCACCATCCGGGTTGAACACACAGACGCGCCTGCTGGGAGAACGAACCCTTCGCGCGGCCTTCCGGATCAAATACTCCTGTGCTGATTACGACCTCGCCACTGGCCGGCGACGGCAGAGCCTCGCTATTGAGCGCAACCGTCAGCGCCACGGCCGATTTGCCGTCGGCCTGCACAAACGCGGATGCAACACCGCGAAGAGGAATTCCGTTGTCGGGCAGCACGCCCTTTATCGCAGACAGCCCGAGCGGCACATTCTCGGAGGGCGCGCTGTCGGGTGGCGTCACGAAATATCCGGGGCGTGTACGCACCGTCACGCCTGGCCTGGTTGACTTCACCTCAAGTCGCCGATACGAACCATCGGCGCCTTTGGGGTTGGGTGAGTACCCGATCAGGTAGTAGCTGCTGGTCTCCGCGAAGACCTGGTTGATGCCCGGCAACAAATCATTTGTGTCGATGACGGCTCGTCCACCGGTGTTCGTCGCCATCGCCTGAAGGAACTCATTGAACTCTCGACCAGGTGGCAGAGGCGACCTCGAATGGGCGAAATTGTAATTGTCGATGCCGCCAAGGCCAGACGGGCTTATGCCATATATCGCGACGTTGCCCCTTTGAGCGCGATCGATGGCGCGACGCATCGCGGTCATAATGGCGCGCTCGGCTTCGACGCTGGCCATCGTCGGGCCGCCATGAACGCTCAGCGTTACTTCCGAGAGCGCATCCGTATCCAGAGGAACACCGACACTCAGCCAGACGATGGCCTTCTTGCGCAGCGGAACGGCGGCCAGGTACTCGGTCCGTCGGGCCGACCTTTTCAACGAACATACGCGCAGCCGACTTGGCCGTACGCACCATCGCCGGATCAAACGGCAGCGTCGCATCGTCAATCACCAGCACCAACAGCCGCTGCTCATTGATGTTGTTCACCGCCACGTCCACTGGCGCGGACTTCGCCCACTCAGCTGTGACCGTCGGCGCTACCGGAGAGTGGACTGACGCAAACGATCCGATGGTTTGTAGCTTGCCATTCTCGAGAACGATGAACTCGTCCTGCCTGAGATCGATAACCGGCCGGCCTGCGCGGTCGAGGACGGTCACGTCGAGCGTGACGAGGTCCACACCCGAACGGAACTGGGGCGCCTGCGCCGCGATGACGCTACCCACTCCGAGAATCGCGACGACGCCCAGCGCAACAACCCGGCCCATACGCCCTCTGAAAGGAAAAGGGGAAGCAGGACCGGACCCTACTTCCCCTGTCGATATTACTTTCTTCCGCCAGTTCCGCCAGTTCCGCCAGTTCCCCAGCTATCTAAGCCCCTCGGTCGCGGACAACAGGATTCCGTTGAACAGGAACTTGAACGTGCCATGCGGCTGGGAGCGGAACGCGATCTCCGGACCGAACACGTACAGGTGGCCCTTGCCAATCGGCGCCTCGAATGCGGCGATCCCGTTCTCCAGGTACCGCTGTCCCCAGGCCCATCCGCTCTTGAGCGGCGTCGCGGTGTTAAACCACGCGATGGTCTTGATCCCGCGCGACGTGGCCGACGGCTCCAGCATGAACGTCGGACTGTTATCGAAGAACACGTCAACTTCGTTGCCTACGCCGTGGCCAAGAATCGAGTTCGGCTCGACGGCCGCGCGCAACACCGAGCCGGGCACGTAATACTTTGTCCCAGGCAGCGACACCAAGCGG
>JBKJJZ010000445.1:0-3225 GCA_046597705.1 Vicinamibacterales bacterium
GTCATCAAAGGCGGGCCGAAAGACGCACGCGCTGCCGCCGAGAAGATCCTCGGCATGCAGCTCATCACGCACCAGACCGGCCCTGAAGGCCAAAAGGTCAAGCGGCTGTACGTCGAGCAAGGCATCGACATCGCGCGCGAGCTGTACCTGGGGTTGGTCGTCGATCGCGAGACTCGCAAGATCGCCGTGATGGCCTCGACCGAGGGCGGCGTCGAAATCGAGAAGGTGGCCGAAGAGACGCCCGAGAAGATCCTGATGGAGTTCGTGGATCCGGTGACTGGCCTGGGCGGCTACCAGGCGCGCAAGCTGGCTTACGGCCTCAACGTCGGCCAGGGCACGCCCAGCCCGAAAGAGACCGTCAGCGAGTTCGTGAAGCTGGTCACGAAGCTGGCCGAGCTGTTCGAAAAAGAAGACTGCTCGCTGTGCGAGGTGAACCCGCTGATCATCACCAAGCAGGGCAAGGTCATTGCGGGTGACGCGAAGGTCACCTTCGACGACAACGCCGGCGGTCGCCACAAAGAGTGGGAGAGCCTGCTCGACAAGGACGAAGAGGACCCGGTCGAGCTCGAGGCCAAGGACGCAGGGCTGTCATACGTGTCGCTCGACGGCGACATCGGCTGCCTGGTGAACGGCGCCGGCCTGGCGATGGCCACCATGGACATCATCAAGCTGGCGGGCGGGGAGCCGGCGAACTTCCTGGACGTGGGCGGCGGCGCCAACGCCGAACAGAGCAAGAATGCCTTCCGCATCCTGATGTCGGACACCAGCGTCAAGGCCGTGCTCATCAACATCTTCGGCGGCATCCTGCGCTGTGACGTGCTCGCGCAGGGTGTGATCGCCGCAGTGACGGACCTGGGCGTGCGCGTGCCGATTGTTATCCGCATGGAAGGCACCAACGTGGAACTGGGCAAGCAGATGCTCAAGGAGAGCGGCCTGAACTTCACCACGGCCGACGCCATGGACGAGGCGGCGGCCAAAGTTGTGGAACTGGGGAAGTAAATGTCAGTACTGATTGATAAATCGACGCGTCTGGTGGTTCAGGGACTGACGGGTCGCGAGGGGACGTTTCACGCCAAGCAGGCGCAGGCGTATGGCACGAACGTGGTGGGGGGCGTGACGCCTGGCAAGGGCGGCACCACGCACGAAGGCTGGCCGGTGTTTAACACCGTGGCCGATGCCGTGGAGGCCACTGGCGCGAATGCGTCGGTGATTTTTGTGCCGCCTCCGGGCGGTGCGGACGCTGTGATGGAAGCGGCCGATGCGGGCCTGGCGCTGGCTGTGTGCATCACCGAGGGCATTCCCACCCTGGACATGATGAAGGCGCTGGCCTTCATGAAGGGCAAGGGGATGCGGCTCATCGGGCCCAATTGCCCGGGCCTGATTTCGGCCGGCCGCGCCAAAGCCGGCATCATTCCGGGCCACATCTGCAAGGAAGGCCGGGTGGGCATCGTGTCGAAGTCGGGCACGCTGACCTATGAGGCCATCCACCAGCTCACCGGCAACGGACTGGGGCAGACCACCTGTATCGGTATCGGCGGCGACCCGCTCATCGGGACGTCGTTTATCGACGCGCTCACGCTGTTTGCGGCCGACCCCGAAACCGAGGCCGTGGTCATGATCGGCGAAATCGGCGGCTCGGCCGAGGAAGAGGCCGCCGCCTACATCAAGGCGTCGTTCAAGAAACCCGTTGTCGGCTTCATTGCCGGCCAGACGGCGCCCCCGGGACGCCGGATGGGCCACGCCGGCGCCATCATTGCCGGTGGCAAGGGCACGGCGGCCGAAAAGATGGCCGCCCTGACCGACGCCGGCGTGCGCGTGGTCAACAGCCCCGCCGACATCGGCCGGGCGATGAGCGAGCTGCTGAGATAAGGGCGCCCATGGTCCGTGGGTCCGCTGGTCCGTAGGTCCGTTGGTTCGTGGAGCCGGCGCCATTCGGCGCCGGGGCTTTGTTGATTAATAAGATGGCGCAAAGCGCCCACCGAGAACCCACGGACCTACGCACCCACGGACCGGAACCGGGGACGGGTGTGGATCTGTGGGAAACTCCGAGAACTTCCGATCGCGATGTTCCCGGAGTTTTCCACAGATCCACACCCGTCCCCTTATACTTAATGAATTATGTCTTCGCCGTCCGCCACGGCCGCACCGGCCGAGTCTCCTTCCTCCCAACTCGTCGTCAATAACTTCAGCATTTCGGTCGCCACCGTCAACGGATCGGGCAGTCAGACGGCCAACCAGGTGTTGCTGCGCGCCATCTTCCAGATGGGTGTGCCCATTTCGGGCAAGAACATGTTCCCGTCGAACATCGCGGGCCTTCCGACGTGGTACACGATTCGTGCGAATGCCAAGGGCTACATCGCCCGCAAGAAGGAAATCGACTTCCTCGTCGCGATGAATGCCGAAACGGCGCGCGAAGACGTGCTGTCGCTGGACCCCGGTCGCGCGGTGGTCTACGACGCGCCGCTGAAGCTGAATGAGCTGCGCGACGACCTGATTTTTTATCCCGTGCCGTTCGACAAGATCGTCGCCGAGGTGTGCCCCGACGCCAAGCTGCGCCGCCTCGTCAAGAACATGATTTACGACGGCATCCTGTCGCACCTGCTGGGCGTGGAACTGGGCGAAATGGTGAAAGCCTTGTCGTCGCAACTCGGCAAGAAGCCGAAGGCGATGGCGCTCAACCAGGGTGCGCTCGAAGCCGGCGCCAAGTATGCCCAGGAGCATTTCCCGGAGATCGCGCATCCGTACCGCATCGAACGGATGAACGGCACCGCGGGCCAGATTCTGGTGGAGGGCAATTCGGCCTCGGCCATGGGATGCATGTTTGCCGGCTGCACCGTGGTGGCGTGGTATCCCATCACGCCGTCCTCGTCGCTGCCCGAGGCCCTCATCGGGTACATGCGCAAGTACCGCATGGACAAGGAGACCGGCAAGGCGACGTTTGCCATTGTGCAGGCGGAAGATGAAATTGCCGCGCTGGGCATGGTGATTGGCGCCAGTTGGGCAGGGGCGCGGGCGATGACGTCCACGTCGGGGCCCGGCGTTTCGCTCATGTCGGAGTTTGCAGGCCTGGCGTATTACGCCGAGGTGCCCGCGGTGGTGTTCGACATTCAGCGCGTGGGGCCGTCCACCGGTTTGCCCACACGCACGGCGCAGGGCGACATTCTCTCGACCGCGGTGAATTCCCACGGCGACACCAAACACGTCCTGCTGCTCCCGTCGTCGATG
>JBKJJZ010000577.1:0-3279 GCA_046597705.1 Vicinamibacterales bacterium
CCGTTCGGGGAGCGATTTCAGACGAGATGCTCGAACAGCTGATGAGATGCCAGCAGGCCGATATCGAGGTGGTGACGCTCACGCGGGTGTACGAGCAGACCCTGCAGCGTGTACCGGTCAGGCATCTCGGGTCCGATTGGCTTTTCACGCACCTCTTTGCCGGCGCGGGACCGAGCGACCCTTCCCCGGTTGCCAAGCGTGTACTCGATATCCTCGTCGCCCTCACACTTGGCGTCACAGGGGCTCTGCTCGGAGTGCTGGCCGCCGCGGCGATCCTGCTCGAGTCAGGCCGGCCGATCTTTTATTCGCAAGTCCGGCAGGGGCGCGGCGGGCGGGTTTTCCGGCTGACGAAATTCCGCACCATGAAGGTCGACGCGGAAGTCGACGGGCCGCGGTGGAGTCCGCAAGACGATCCGCGCATTACCCGTGTAGGACGCGTACTTCGCCAGACCCACATCGATGAACTGCCCAACCTGTGGGCGGTGCTGCGCGGTCACATGAGCATGGTGGGGCCTCGCCCCGAGCGCCCCGAGTTCGTCGCCGCCCTCGAACGCGAAGTGCCGCTCTATCGAGCGCGGCTGACGGTCGCTCCGGGGTTAACGGGATGGGCGCAGGTCAACACCGAGTACGGAGACTCGGTGGAGGATGCCACCACCAAACTCGAGTACGACCTCTATTACGTGCGGCACCGCTCCCTGTGGTTCGACTTCGGCATTCTCGCGCGGACCATCGGGCGGATGTTGGGCTGGAAGGGACGCTGATGCCCAATACCATCAGGCGTTCTCCGATCTCCGGCGCGCAGTTGGTTGCGGCGCTCGCCGCCATTCTGTTTGCCACCGTGATCCTGCCGCCGGCTGCTGCCTGGACACTCAACCGGACGCGCGTTGCGCAAACGAAGGAACGCGTGGGCGTGGCCGCCGACCGCCTGCGCTCGAGCAGCGATGGCATTGCCAGCCTCACGGCGGGTGCAGGCGTCGTCTGCGGGCCCGGTCGCCTGCCCGATCGAGATTCAGCCGCGTCTGCCTCGCATGGCGCCTGGTTACGAGGCGCGCGCGTGGCGCCGGAGCTCTTCGGCGCCGGGATGCCAACGGATGGATGGGGCCGCTGCTTCCTGCTCAACGCGGACGGATGGGCCTCGGGCGGGCCCGTATGGCTGTTGTCCGCTGGCCCGAACGGGTTGCTCGACACGCCACCGAACGCGCTCGCGCTCGGTGGCGATGACATCGGTGCCCGCCTACGCTGACCGCGGAAGCGTCGTGTTACCCTCGGCGCGTGCCGACGTCACGAAAATCGCACTGGCTGTTTCGTTTTCTCTGGCGCGCGGTGTGTGCCGCTGGAGTTCTCACACTGGCGGGCGTCATCTGGCTGGCCGCGGGGTGGCCGACCGGTATCGATGAGTGGCTCGACGTCACGGAGTCACCGGCACCCGCAGAGGCGATCGTTGTGCTCGGCGGTGGAACGAATGGCGACAACTTGCCGCTGCCGCAAGGATGGGAAAGGATCAGCACGGCCGCGCGCTTGTTCGCAGACGGCTTTGCACCGCTGGTGATCTTCAGTGGCGGCGGGACAGCGCGAGTCAGCGAATCGGAGATCTATGCGAACGCCGCGGCATGGTTGGGCATCCCTCGCGACACGATGGTCTTTGAGCCGAAAGCGCAATCGACAGCGGACCATGGTCACGCCCTCAAAGGGCTGGCGCTACCCAATGGCAGCGCGATCGCCACGGACACGCCGTTGCTCGTAGTGACGTCGGCATTCCACTCGCGCCGCGCGTTGCTGGCATTTTCACGCGCGGGATTCACACGCGTGCGTGTGATCAGCCGCTATCAGACGAATCCCGCTGCGCGAGCCGTCAATCGGGCCCCCGCCGCGGCTCCGCTTCCGTCAGGCAGCCCGGCCGCGCTCACCAATACCGTCACGGGCCATCAGCCGTCGGGTAAACGGTATGACGATGTGTTGTTCCGTCTGGCGTACCGGGCCTTTGACTTTTTTATTGGGCTGAGGGAAGTGGGCGCGGTCCTGCTTTCTTGAGGCTACCAACTACTTCGACGCCAACGGCATCGCCTTCCCCACCCACAGGCATGATTGACACGCCGGCGACGCATCGATGATCCGAAAGTCCACCCTGATGTAACGCGATGCACTGTCCGGCATCTGGATGCGGAAATTTCGCCAGGTGCCAGGCTGGGCGGTAACGGCGTCAATCGGACGTGCATCAATGCGCAGCTCGACGGTCACGGCCGATCCCGTGGCACTCCGGACGGGCAGCAGCATGACGCTGCCCGATGGCAGGAACAGCGAAAACCCGGTGCCCGCTTCGCGATACCGTTCGCCGTCCACCGCCGGCTGCCATTGCGATACGCCGGCAGCGAGGTGTTCAAGGTTGGCGCCGCGTTCCTCCTGCATGGCGCGATAGGGCACGGACGCCAGGATGCACACCACGCCTGCGATCAGGAGTCGTCTTCGTACCGGAGCGGCCGGCTGAGGATCGGCCAGTCCGGCGAGCGTGCCGACAAACAGCCAGAACATGAGCGCGGCCTCGGTCACAAGCAGCGGGTGACCGGTCATCCACGTCAGCACGCAGCCCACCACTCCCGCGGCGAGCCATGTCATCAGGACGTCGCGGCGGACGGTCTGCCGGAACGCGGGCAAGAGAGCGGCGGCCAGAATCGCCACCAACGCCGACAGCCCCACAACGCCCTGCTCCGCAAGCGTCTGCAGGAAGTAGTTGTGAGCGTTGTCCCTGGTGCGGTGATCGTACACGAGCGGCGCAAGGGCCTCCGCGCCATGGTTCGGCGATTCCTCGAGGAAAGTTCCGGTGCCCACACCCAGCATCGGCGCCTCGCGCGCCATGCCGATCGCGGCCTTGAAGAGTACCGCGCGGCTCGCGACTGACGCGGGGAGGTTCAGGTTTCGCGCCGCGGCCGAGCCGATCGCGAACCAGGTAATCAGCGCCGCGCACGTCAGAACGCCGGCGCCGGCGATGACCAGGGTCCTGGCCGAACGGCGCGCGCGCAGGCCAAGCACGGCGGTCAACACGATCAGGAGCGCCGCCATCGCGACTCGAGAACCCGCCACCCACAATCCAATGGTCACAACGCCAATCGACAGTGCCAGCGGAAGCCGCGCACGCCGCGAATTCAATCCGATCCCCGCGAGAATCACCATCACGACGTCAATGCGGCCGCATCAATCCTCGTGATGGTGATTCTCGCGGGGATCGGATTGAATTCGCGGCGTGCGCGGCTTCCGCTGGCACTGTCGATTGGCGTTGTGACC
>JBKJJZ010000147.1:0-3059 GCA_046597705.1 Vicinamibacterales bacterium
ACTGAACGCCATTATCGGCTCGGCCTGGCTGAACGACGGCGAGACCGCCGCCGGAGGCCACGCAAGCTGCGAGATGACCGTATGAAATCCAGTGGACTCCGCCCGCAGATCCACAACCTGAACCAGACCGCACTCCATCCTTGTGACATAGGCGATTCGCGCACCGGCATTGAGGAAGATCCCCGAATCGTCAAGGCACGTTTGTGGCAGAACGATCACGTCAGCGCTTGTCGGGTCCGGATCCTCAGGATTGACCACAAACAAAACGGATCCCAGTTCGGGACTCGTGCGAATCGCCGCAACGTAGAGTCGGCGTGTGACCGGATCGAAAGCCACCGTTTGATAGTCGCGCTCCCTTGGCGCAATCGTCCCGCCCAGCGCCGGTGGGACCAGCCAGTGGACCGTGGCACTGGCCGTCTGATCCTCCGGTATCGTCCACACGACAGGTAGTAGAGCGTCCGTCACAAACACTCGTCCAGTTGCCGGGTCCAGCGCCATGGCCATCGGCGACCCTTCGATGCCATCGGCAGCGAGCACAACTTCTCGCATCACTTGCTTCGTGACGGCGTCTAGAATCAACAGCTTGTACGCACCGGATTGGTAAATTGCGAACAGGCGTCCGCGGTCTGGGTCCGCTAGGAGACGCCGGACATATTCCTCTGTCGCGACTGCTCCCGTCCGCGCAGGTGAGGGCAAGGACGTCTCCAGAATCGTTGACACAGCCCTGCATTCGTAGGCGGACGTATAGCTAATGGAGTCTGCAGGCATAAAGGTCACGCAGACAGTGCCTTGCCCCAAGTGTGTTGGCATCGCCGAGTATTCGAACGTGCCCGGCACGTTCGCGGTGGCATTTTGGACTGAGGCCGGGTTCGGAGCGGCGAGATTAAACGATGGACTGGGGTTCCACGTGAGGATCGGCGCGGCCCGTGCGATCGTCAGCATTCCTATGGAGCTGTCGGCAGTGATTTGCGCATCTGCCGTCACTGTTGCACCAATCGCAGTCGGATACTTGCCGAGAGCAAGACCTGAGACATCAACGCCATCAAGCGTGGCAACACCGTTGGCGTCCGTCATCGCTGTCCCGACGACAATTCCGCCAAGCGCAAACGTGATTGTCTTGCCAGGCACCATTGCGCCTCCCGAGAACAACACGGCTTTCAGCGTGGCCGTGCCGGAGTAGGGTGCGCGTACTTCGAAGACTTCGAGTCCGCGGGCACCACCCAGGCTCGCCACCTCGACCGTACTCAGGGCGCGGTTGTAGATGCGGACATCGTCGAGCATGCCGTGGAATCGGTCGCCGATCTCGACACTAGAACCGGTCGTGTCAACCGCCCCCTGCATCGCGCCCCTTGCGTGATCTCCTCCGGCGGCGTCCAACTGTCCATCTGAGTAGAACCGCATGGTGCCGGCGCCGTCGTACACGACAGCAATGTGCGCCAGGCGGCCTGGCTCGAGCGTCCTCGTGTGGACTGAAGTGTTTTCCAACCCCGATCCGTTCCACCACAGTACAAACACCCCATCGCCGGCATTGCAGATCGCATAGTCAGATGACGCGCGAGATGACCACACCTTGTTCACGAGGCACGAGAAGTCTCCATCGAAAGTCGCATCCGGTCTGATCCAGAAACTGACCGAGAATGGGTCGCTGGCGCGGAAACTCAGCGCGGGGGTGTTTGGAACGATCACCGTGCTCACACCATCGAACCGCAGAGCTGACGCATTGTCTGGAATGTCCGCGCCGTCCGTCGAAGTGTAAGTTGCGCCAGCAATGGTCCCGTCGTGACCATTGCCAGACGAGTCGAGTGCCACCGCGCCGCTGAGTTCGTCGAACTCCCAGTGTCCAACCAGGGCGTCCTCAATCGCTGTCCCCTGGACCACAAGAACTCGACCAATCAGGATCAGCGACGCGCACAACAGGAAAACACGGACGAATCGGCGGTTCGGCATTTTGTTACTCCGGGACGCAGTGCGGCTTACCGCCGGCCTGAATGGCTGTTGGCGACGCGCGCTCCGCTACTTCGAAACGACGATCAGGAACGAGAAGTAGAAGTCGCCCTGCTTGACCATTGTGGTCTTGCCCTTGCTTGTGGTGGTCTTGTGCAGGACGCCGATGTTGCGATACGTCACCGTGCCATCTGGATTGATCAGTGTCCCGCTCGGGGCGATCTTCCACTGCGAGCACGAACCGCTACCGCTCGACGGGTAGATGCAAGTGATGTTCGCGTAGTTCGTGTGTTGCGAGGGCACGTTGACCGCGTAGGGATTCATGTGGATGTCGTAGGTGTCGCCATCGGCGTCGAAGTGCACATGGAGCGGGCAAGGCATTGTCGTGCCTGGCGCCATCGCCAACATGCTGTTGTTGTAGCTGTTGCATTTCGAGATGACGTGCGCCTGATAGTTGCCGGAGGGCGGAGGCGTGGGCGCACCGCCGTTGAGACCGCTGCCGGCGATTGGCTGGTTGAAACCAAGATAGATGCTCCTGGTCGCGCCTCTGACGTAGGCCGGGTACGAGTCGAGTACCCAGGAACCGACGCTCTGAATCAGTGATACGAGCGTTTTCGAGTGTCTGTAGACGCCCAGTTGGTCGCTCTGAATCTGCAGCGCTGGCGCGATGCCCGTGTCGTAATCGCTGACCATGGATATCACCGGCACGTCACCCGGACCCGCGTGGACCAACGCCACCAACGAAATGCCGAGACAAAACACTGCCGCCGGGGCGAATATTCTTTTTCTGTGTGTGGCCATGAGCGCTCCTTCTCCTACTCCTCACAACGCAGCGGCCGCGGATTCCGGACAATCGAGCCGGTGGGCAGTCAGGAAGGCGTAGAATCGGGGCACTTTCTGTGACCAAACTCCCTGAACGACCGTCGGCCCCTGACGGCTGGTCGCCTGACGCAGAATCGACGTTTCATCTCCTGGAACGTGCAAATGCCGGCGACCACGGAGCGCTCGACGCGCTGTTTGCCCGCTACCTGAAGCCGCTTCAGCGCTGGGCCAGCGGCCGGCTGCCGGCCTGGGCGCGATCCGCGGCCGACACGCATGACCTTGTCCAGGACACC
>JBKJJZ010000444.1:0-2628 GCA_046597705.1 Vicinamibacterales bacterium
TGCAGGACGTGGCGACGGTCGATGTCACCATCACGCGGCGTCAACCCGCTCCGGCCGGCCCCGTGCTGCGCGCACCGAATGGTGACGATGCGATGGAGTTGGAGGTGCCTGCGCCACCGCCGGGTCACGATGCGATTGTCATCGCCGTGGATGAGGCAGGCGCGATCAGCTGGAACTTCCCGCTCAACGAGACGGGAACACTGGCGCCGGCCACAACTCGTGGCCCGGGTCAGTCGCTCCGGTTCCGCATTCCGAACAAACCCGCCGTCACGCCGCCTCCGGGCACAGCGGCCACGCGTTCGCTCTTCGGGACGATTGGAAAGAAGATCCTCAAGGTTCTCATCTATCCGGTGACCGATCGCCTCATCGGTCCCCTGGTCGAGCACTTCGCCGAGAAGTGGGAAGGGAAGAACCGTCCATATCGGCTGCGGTTGATGACGCCCGACAACTACGGTTCAGATGCCACGCCAATCGCACTCGATGGGACTGAGTTCAAGGACCTGGAGAAGGGCAGGTCGCTGCTCTTCATCCACGGAACCTTCAGCACGGCCCATAGCGCGTTCGCGGGACTCACGCGAGACGACGTCGCCGCGTTATCGCAGGCGTACGGCGGCCGGCTCTATGCTTTCGACCATTTCACGCTCTCGCATTCGCCGGAACGCAACGTGGCGGAGTTCGTGTCGCGCATCCCGGCAAGCACGCGCTTCCAGTCAGACATCGTGTGTCACAGCCGCGGGGGCTTGGTGGCGCGCGAACTCGTCGAGCGAAAGACGGCGAACGGACTCGACAACAGACTCGATGTCGGCAAGGTGGTCTTCGTTGGCGCAGCGAACGCCGGGACCGTGCTCACCGAGCCCGATCACATGGTCCACATGATCGATCGCTACACCACGGCCATCAACCTGTTGCCTGATGGACCGGCGACGTGGCTGCTGGAGTCGGTGATTACGGCGATCAAAGTGGTGGGGCATGGCGGACTGAAATCGCTCGACGGCCTCGCGTCGATGAATCCCAAGGGGGCATATCTCTCGGGGCTCAGCGCGGGGTCGATGGGACACGCCAGATACTTCGGCATCACCGCGGACTTCGAACCCGCCGGCACGCCGTTCTCCGGCCTCGCGCTCCGGGACGCCGTCATGGACCGCATCTTTGACAGCTCTGAGAACGACCTCGTGGTGCCGACAGCAGGGGTGTACGAGGGGGGCGGTCCGTGTTTTCCTATCGTGACGGGTGATCTGCTGTCGCTTCCGGCCAGCGCCGGCGTGGTGCACACGTCCTACTTCGCCAATAAGGAGGTGCAAAACCAGCTTCGCCAGTGGCTCACTGGCTAGAGGACCAGTAGAATCTGGAGGGAGTTGTTATGCCGATCAGACCGTTCACCCTCGTATTGGCCGCCGTGGCCATCGCTTCAAGCGGCTGCAATCGCTCGGTGACACTCTTCGAACCGACGCCCGTTGGCCAAACCCCTATCACCGAGGTGCTGACCGGAACCGTGCCGGTGCCGGTGAATGCAGTGTTCCAGAGCACGTTCAAGACCTTCATCGTCGGTCAGGGTGGCGGGGCGGTGACCGTGACTCTCACTTCTGCTGTCCAGACGCGTCCCGATGGAACCGTGCAGACCGCCGTGACCATGGGACTGGGTGCCGGTACCGTTGTGAGCGGAGCCTGCGTGGTTACGGCAAACGCGTACCTGGCAACACCGCCTGGCGCCAATCCGCATCTGACCGGGAGTCTGGCGGAGGGTACCTATTGCGTTCGGGTGTCGGACGTCACTGGCCAGGTGGGACCGGTCGTGTTCGCAGTCACCGTCACGCACACGTAGACTCGAAGGCGACATCGCTCAGGACTGGTCGCCAGGTCACGTCGCGCGGCCCTCCCTTTTTCTTCTTTTCCTCCTTCCCCGGGTGATAACGTCTCACAGTGAGTTACCATTCGTGGTCGCTATGGCGTTAACCACCAGCCAGGCCCGTCCTCAGACGGACGGGAAGTTTCTGCGCGCAGGCGGCAAGCGATTCCTGATCAAGGGCGTCACGTACGGCACCTTCGCGCCGACGGCTGATGACCACCAGTTCCCCACGCCGGCGCGCGTCGCCCAGGACTTTGCGTTGATGGCCGCCCACGGCGTCAACACCGTGCGCACCTACACGTTGCCTCCGCCGTTTCTTCTCGACGAAGCGGCACGCCACGGCCTCTTCGTCATGGCCGGTGTGCCCTGGACTCAGCACGTGGCATTCCTCGCGGATCGCAAGAGCAGGGAAGAGATTGAACGCGGCATTGCGGCAGACGTGGCACGCCTGGGCCACCACCCGGCGCTGTTGCTGGTGGCATTGGGGAATGAGATTCCGCCTGCCGTCGTCCGGTGGCATGGACGTCATCGAATCGAGCGGTTTCTCCACGACGTGTTTCTGTCCGCCAAGTCAGTTTCGCCGGAGACGCTGTTCACCTACGTCAACTTCCCGCCCACGGAATTCCTCGAGCTGCCGTTCCTCGACGTGTGCGCGTTCAACGTCTACCTGCACAACGAGGCCAACCTGCGTCGCTACCTGGCGCGGTTGCAGCACGTGGCCGGCGACCTGCCGCTGCTCATCGCCGAGGCTGGCGCCGACAGCCTGCGGGAGGGCCTCGACG
>JBKJJZ010000557.1:0-4919 GCA_046597705.1 Vicinamibacterales bacterium
CGCGACAGGCGGTGCCGTTGTCTGAGCCGTTGCCACGGCCGGCAGCGCCATGACCATCCAAATCCCAAGTAACCGTTTCACCTGTGCCCCCAGTCGTCCGCCGCGACGTGATGCCGCCGATACATTGTCGTGCACGATGCACCCTCCGGACTAAGCTTGCTGCACCGTGCGCCCGCTCGTTCTGACCATCTTTGCATTGCTGTGTTTCGCGTCCAATTCGTTGCTGACGCGCGCGGCGATCGGCGGGCATCACATGGACGCCTGGACGTTCATGCTGGTGCGCCTCTTGACTGGCGCGATCACGCTGGCCGTACTCGTGCGTCTGCGTACCGCACCATCGCGCGGCCGGGGCTCCTGGCTCATGGCGGCCGAACTCGGTGGTTATGCGGTGTTCTTCACACTCGCTTACACCCGCCTGGCAGCCGGCCCCGGCGCACTCCTCCTGTTCGGCAGTGTGCAGTTGACGATGTTTGCCACGGCGCATGGCCGCGGCGAACGCCTGTCGGTGGCTCACTGGACCGGCGTGCTGCTGGCGCTGGCTGGCTTTCTGGTGCTGACGCTCCCAGGTCTTTCGGCCCCGGATCCGCTTGGCGCCGTGTTGATGGCCGGCGCCGGAATGTGTTGGGCCGCATACACCGTGGCCGGCCGGGGCTCCACCGATCCGCTGGCCGTGACCGCTGACAACTTTCTTCGCGCCTCGGGTATCGCGGCGGCCGTAGTACTGGCAGCCGGTCTTCGCGGACCCTACTCGCTCACGGGGTTCGCACTCGCTGCGGCGTCCGGCGCGGTCGCCTCAGGCCTCGGCTATGCGGCGTGGTACGCCGTCCTTCCCACCTTGCCGGTCTGGCGCGCCGCCACCACTCAACTCTCAGTCCCCCTGCTGACCGCCCTTGGCGCAACGGTCGTGCTGCGTGAACCCGTGCATGTGAGGCTGGCCGCCGCGATGGCCCTCATCGTGCTCGGCATCTGGTTCACGAATTCGAGTCCGTCTCGATCACGCTGACGGAAAGTCGGCGCGCGCTTTGACCTTCTCGGCCTGCAGGAGGTGGCGCCGCGCATGCGAGACGAGGACAAACACGCCGGCGGCCACGTTGAACACGCGACGACCATTGGCAAGCGGGTTCGCAAAGCGAACCCGCCCGCTGTCGATCCTGACGGCGCGTGACGTGAGATCTTCGACGTGGTCCCAGGCCTCCAGTAGCTGGCGTCTCAGTACGTTGGGATCACACGATGACTTCGGTTGGATCGCTTGAGGAGCCGGCGTCCTGATTTTTACCGGGGGCTCCAGCAGCCAGATGAACGCTCGCCCCAGCAGGTTCGGCCGCGCGCCCGAGACAGGCGTCAGTGGCGCGCTGACGATGGCGTTGTTGATGTGCCCGCCGTAAAACAGAGTCGACGTTGCAATGTGGTCAAGGCATTGGGCCACACTCCATTGGCGTCCGCCTTCAGGCTGCCAGTTCAGTTGTGAGGCATTCACGCCCGCAAGGAGGCGTTCGGCTCGCTCGCGAATTTCGGCGAGTTGCCGAGCCACGTTCTCCTCGCTCAACTCATAACTGGGCGTCATCGGGCGTCACTGTGCCACATCCCGGCGCCCCGCAACACCGCAAGGGCATCCCCGGCCGGGGCCAGCGACGTGATCTGTGCGACGTCAGGATCCGGACTCTCTCGGCGCATGGGATTGAACCAGACCGGCGTCACGCCCGCGCCTCTCGCGCCTTCGACATCGGCCGCCCACGCGTCTCCCAGCATGACGGCCTCGGACGCGGGCGCGCCGATGCGGTTCAACGCGTGCTCAAAAATGCCCCGCCCGGGTTTGCTGACGCCCACTTCCTCCGACGTCACCAGCAGATCGACCAAGGTCTCAAAACCGCATCGCTCCAGCTTCAGGCGCTGCTCCGCGACGCCGTTGTTCGTCACAATCACAACGGCGTGACCATCTGCGCGAACGGCCTGCAGAAACGAGAGAGCGCCGGGAACCGGATGCCAGTTCGCCGCATAGGTTTGCCGGTAGCGACTGGCCATGTCGTCAGCGTCAGGCGCGTCGTTGACGCCTGCCTGTGCCAGTAGTCGCGAAAATCGTTCTCGCCTGGCATCGTCCACCGACAGGCGTCCGGCCAGCACCTCTACATGCAAGGTTTCGAGCAGCACGCGATGCCGCGCATCCAGTTCTTGAAGGGACCAGCGCGTGAGAACCTGATGGCCGCGACGCAGATCCGCGAGAGAATCGCGAGTGGCTCGGTCATGATCAAAGAGCGTGTCGTCGAGGTCGCAGAGCAGGACGGGCACCGTATAATTGATGCTATCAGGAGAGTGTGAATGCCGTATCCAGAGTATCTCGTTGCCCCGATGCGCCAGGAATTGACCGATGTAGGCGCCCGTGAATGCCGCTCCGCGGCTGACGTGGACGCGACCGTTGCGTCGCCGGGTGTCGTCATGATGGTCGTCAATTCGGTGTGTGGGTGTGCGGCCGGCAAGGCCAGACCCGGCATCGCGCAAGCGCTGCAGCACGCGCACAAGCCCGACGTGCTGGCCACGGTCTTCGCGGGTGCCGACGTCGAGGCCACCGATCGCGCGCGCCAGTACTTCACCGGCTTCGCGCCATCGTCGCCGTCAATCGCGTTGCTGCGCGACGGCAAGCTGATTTACATGATCGAACGCCGCGACATCGAGTCGCGCTCGGCGGACGCCATTGCGGATCTGTTGACGATGGCGTTTGACAGGTTCTGTGTGCCCGCGGCAGCGGCGAACTAGGTTAATTGGCGCCCCTAAAGGGACGCCCTACGTCGGAACATTCGGTACGTAGGGCGTCCCTTCAGGGGCGCCGCATCGCTACATTCGGTACGTAGGGCGTCCCTTCAGGGGCGCCGCATTGCCAGGTCTACCTGAACCACTCTGCCGCCACGGAGTCGTCGCGAATGATGGTGTGATCGCGTTCAGAGCCGGTGGACACGACGGCCGCTGGCACTCCGCTCACTTCTTCGAGTCGTCTCACGTAGGCACGCGCCTCGGCGGGAAGATCGTCATAGCGGGTCACGCCGCGCGTGGGCTGCGTCCAGCCGGGAAGCGTCTCGTAAACGGGTTCGCACGTGGCCAACTGCGCGGTGTCGGCGGGCATGTCATCCAGCATGTCGTTGCCGCAGCGGTAGCCGGTGCAAATCTGCAGCGCCTCGATGCCATCCAGCACATCGAGTTTCGTCAATGCCAACGCATCCAATCCATTGATACGCACCGCGTATCGAACGGCGACGGCGTCGTACCAGCCGCAGCGGCGCGGGCGACCCGTGGACGCGCCGTACTCCTGTCCCGACTCGCGCAGGCGCTCGCCCATCTCACCAAGCAGTTCGGTGGGTAACGGCCCCTCACCCACTCGAGTTGTGTAGGCCTTGGCCACACCCAACACGGCCCCAATCGATTTCGGGCCGATGCCAAGTCCCGTGCAGGCGCCGCCCGCCACCGCGTTTGAGGATGTGACGTACGGGTAGGTGCCGTGATCGATGTCGAGCAGCGTGCCTTGCGCGCCTTCGAACATGACGCGCTGCCCCGCGGCCATCGCCTTGCTCAGCACCAGCGACACGTCGGCGACAAACGGTTCGAGCCGCGTCCAGGCCGTGCGAAGGTCGGCCAGCACGTCCTGCCACTTCATCTCGCTGTTGCCCATCAGCCGATTGCGCGCATCGACGTTCTCGCGCACGGCGCCGACAAGCGGGCCATCATCCGATGCATCCCGCAAGTCGCCCACCCGGACACCTCGACGGCCGATCTTGTCCTCATACGCGGGACCGATGCCGCGCGACGTGGTGCCGATCTTGCGATCGCCGCGCCGGGCTTCCGAGAGCACGTCGAGTTCGCGGTGATACGGCAGGATCAGGTGCGCCTTGTCGCTGACGAACAAACGGCCCCGCACGTCGAAACCCATCCCGGCAAGCTCATCCACCTCGGCAAACAGCGCCCGGGGATCCACGACCACACCGTTACCGATGAGGCACATGACACCCGGATGCAGGATTCCGGAAGGAATGAGATGGAGGACGAACTTTCTTCCTCCGACATAGACGGTGTGGCCGGCGTTGTGTCCACCCTGATAACGCGCCACCACATTGAAGTGGGGTGTCAACAGGTCGACAATCTTGCCTTTGCCCTCATCGCCCCACTGGGCACCAAGTACACACAGATTCATGCGGCTAAAATGATACCTTCAATCGCGTCTCATGGTTCTGCTCGACGGTCTCTCACTGACTCTTGACGATCTGCAGCGCGTCGCGACCGGCGGCGTTCAGGTTGGACTGGCGCCTTCCGCCATCACGCGCGTCAATGCGGCGCGCGCCGTTGTGGATCAACACGCCGCGCGGCCCGAACCGGTGTACGGCATCAACACGGGATTCGGCGCACTGGCCGAAGTGGCCATCCCCGCCGATCAACTCGCGGCGCTGCAGGTCAATCTCCTGCGCAGTCATGCGGCCGG
The DNA here is from genome assembly GCA_046597705.1 of Vicinamibacterales bacterium. GTDB lineage: Bacteria > Acidobacteriota > Vicinamibacteria > Vicinamibacterales > SCN-69-37 > SYFT01. The sequence goes on from JBKJJZ010000557.1 coordinate 4,463, forward strand.
CCTTGATGAGCCGCTCTCGGTGCCAGCGGTGCGCGCGGTCATGACCTTGCGCGCGAATGTCCTGGCGCGCGGGTGTTCGGGCATCAGGCTCTCGACGCTCGAAGCGCTCATTGCGCTCCTCAATCACGGCGTTCATCCCAGAGTGCCCTCGCGCGGGTCGGTGGGGGCAAGCGGCGATTTGGCACCGCTCGCGCATCTGGCGCTGGTCCTCATCGGGGAGGGTGAGGTGCTGGGGGACCAGTCCCCCTGCGTGCAAGGTGCCGCGGCTTTGAAATCCGCGGGGCTGGCCCCGGTTTCGCTCGGTCCCAAGGAGGGCCTCGCGCTGATCAATGGCACCCAGGCCAGCACAGGCGTGTTGGCGCTCGCGGTGCTTCACGCAGCCAGGCTGGCGCGCGCGGCGGACATTGCCGCGGCATTGAGCATTGATGCGCTTCGCGGGTCGCTCGGTCCGTTCGAT
>JBKJJZ010000608.1:0-13220 GCA_046597705.1 Vicinamibacterales bacterium
CGTGCCCACCGCCGAGCCCTTGAACACGTTGCTGCCGCTCTTGGTCACCAGGTTGATCGACAGCCCCGACGACTGCACCGACACGTCGCCGCCGCCGTTGGTCACCGAGATCTGGTCAAACGAGTCAAAGTTGAAGTACATGGGCGACGAGTTCGACGACACGTCCGTGATCGACCCGCCTTCCAGATTCCACTGCACGTTCGCGCTCGTGCCGCGCGACGCCAGGCTGACCTGCTGACCCGAGGACGAGCCGCCGACGTTGAGACCGGCCTGCACGCCCGGCGTCATGTTGATGATCTGCCACGGGTCGCGCGCCGACGGAATCTTCTCGAGAATCTCCGACGTGAACGTCGCACCCGAGGTGGTCTTCTTGGTATCGACCACCGGCGGCGCGGCCGACACGGTCAATTCTTCGGACATCGCGCCTACTTCCATCTTCATGTCCACGGGCGCGTTGAACCCGCTCGTGATGATGATGTTTTCGCGCACCACCTTCTTGAAGCCAGTGAGCTCGAACGTCACCGAGTACGTTCCGATTTGCACGACCGGAAACTGGTAGGCGCCGCTCTCGGCTGTCACACCCACCAACGGCTGCTGCATGCGGGGTCCGCTGACCGTCACCGTTACGCCCGGCAGCACGCCGCCGGAAGCGTCAGTCACCTTTCCGAAGATCGATCCAGTCGCCTGCGCGCTGGCCGCTCCGGTCATCAACACCGTCAGGACGGTGGCCATCACCATAGTACGAAAAACTCGCATCATCCTCGTCTCCTTTGCGGTCTGAGGGATCGAGATAGGCGTGGAAGAGGGAACGACGGGCCTCCAGCCCTGCTCCAAGGTCCTCTGTGGCGAATCCTATGCCCGTCGGTCGATTTCGGTCAAGTTCAGCACGGCAGGCTGAAGACCCCGTGACCCAGGCAAAAAAACGGCCCCGGGCATGAATGCCCGGGGCCGGCTTGTGCGAGATGTCACGTAGGGCGTGGCTTGAGCCGCGCCAATTGGCGCCCCTGAAGGGACGCCCTACGTATGCTCTAGAACCAGAACGTGACGCCAGCGCGGAAGACGCGCGGCGGCAGGATCGTGCTGATGCGGTCGGCCGGGATCACCGGGTTGCTCGCCGTGCCCAGGGTGCTGATGTTGCCGCTCGAGAACCCGAGGACCGTCGCCTTGTTCAGGATGTTGAACCCATCCGCCGTGAACTTGATGCGGTTCTGGCCACCCCGGAACGTGAACGTCTTGCTCAGGCTGAGATCCCAGAGCATCGTCCGATCCAAACGCGTGGTATCGGCCGGCTGGAAGGTCAGCGTCGCATAGTTGATCGTGCCCGACGTGCCGCCATACACCTGGCCCGGGCCCGTGATGGACAGCGTGCGCTGCGCACCATCGTTCATGTTGAAGTTGGTGGACGCCATGACGCCCCACGGGAGGTCATAGCTGCCGTTCACCTTGAACAGATACCGCGCGCCCACGTTCACGCCCTGGACAAACTCAATGCCAGTCGGGTTGGTGAAGCTGCCCGCCGGGCTGAAGTCATTGCGCTTCTGAAGCGTGAGCGCAATGTTTGCCTGCCACTTGTTGCTGTAGCGCTTGCTGAGCGTAAGGTCCACACCCTTGTAGACCTGGTACGACTGGTTGGTCGCGGTCACGGTCTGACCCGCCGGCCGCGTCAGGCCTGTCTGGACCGTGTAGTAGTTCGCGGACTTGCCGGTGACCGGGTCCGTGAAGACCAGCGGCGTCGTGTTGTAGATCGACGACGTCGGGAAGCCTGCCGCGCCCGGCTCGTAGCCGAGCACGTACGCCGCCGTGCCGTAATCGTACTTCCTGTAGATGAAGTCGGCGCCGACAGCCAGGTTCGAGATCAGCTCGTGCGTAATGCCGGCCGTCATTTCGCGAGTCCGGCCCAGTTTGGCATCAGCGGAGACCGAATTGCCCGCGGCCAGGAACTGGCCATTGACGAAGCCGTTCTGGGTCGGCGTGCCGATGAGTTCGTTCGCCTGAACGAAACCGTCACGGTTCGCATCGGTCCAGCAGGTGGAACCCGCCGCCGTGCTGCACGCGCCGCTCGTCTGGTTGGCGCCCCAGCTGAGCGAGGCCGTGTTGAACAGACCCGACAGGGAATTGCCCAGCGTGATCTTCGTCGCGTAGTAGTAGGACCCGGTCGCCTTGAGCGCCGTCTTGCCGTTGCCGAACAGGTCATACGTCAACGACACGCGGGGCGAGAACTGGTGGAACGGCCGGAGTTCTTCCACCTGGCCCGTGAGGGGACTCAGACCGCTCGACGTCGCTTCGTCGCACTGCGACGGCATGAGGTCGGGGCGGATCGGGTTGGCCGCCACGCAGCCGCCAAGCCACTTCGACTGCTGCCAGTCGTATCGCAGACCGGCGTTCACGCGGAGGCGCTTGTAGCTATAGGAATCCTGGATATAGCCGTTGTAGGACCACCAGCTGTTGTTCAGCACGGAGTCGCGCTGCAGGGTGGCAGTGCGGGGCACCAGGCCTGTGGCCGAACCGACGGCCACATACTGGCCGGTACCGCAGTTCGCAAGCGCATTCCCAACGCACTGGACGATGGCCCGGCCGCCGCCGCTCTCGTGCGAGAACGAGGTGATCGGGTTCTTCCGGTAACCGACGCCGAACTTCAGGCTATGGTCGCCGCCCAGCACGTTCGACAGGAAGTACGTGCCGTCCGTCTTGAGTTCCAGCGACGGCCGTATGGTCTGGTAGCTGTTGCCCAGCGAGCGGCTCAGGTTGCCCGTGGTCTGAATGGTCTGCGGCTGGATGTTGAACATGCAGTTCGCCTTCGCCGCCTGCGGGTAGGACGAGTTCGCGGGATCGCCCGTGTAGCGCGTGCCGCCGCAATCCGTCTTGGAGTCCTGGTAATCGAGGAAGAACCCGCCGAACACCTTCGTCATCGATGTGTTGAACACCAGGCGGTCGCTCGCAATGAACGTGTGCGTCAGCTGGTGCGTCGGCAGCGGAAAATACTTCCAGTATGTTTCGCTGGTCTGAATCGTGACCGCTTCCTTCTCCGTAAAGGCCGTTGCGCCGCGCGCGTTGCGGAACTTGTTGTCGCTGCTGAACTGATACTGGAACTTGTGCGACGCGTTCAACTGGAAGTTCAGCTTCGCCTGCTTGTTCTTGATGATGGTCTGATCGTTCGACAGGCAGTCCTGCACAGTGGCGAGGTTGTCGAAGGTCAAGGTGCCGCCCGTGAGCAGCGTGCCCAGTCGCTGCGCCTCGGCATATTGGACGCACTCCGAACGCGAACGGTCGAAGAAGTTCACGACGCCGGCATTGATCGCCTGCTTGTCGGCCGCTGCCCACCACCAGAGACGGTTCTTGAGGATGGGACCGCCGTACTCGCCGGAGATGTTGTAAATCTTCTTGATCGGCGCGCCCGACAGGAAGCCGCCCGAGCCGCGCAGGAACTGCGCCTCGGTCACGTTGTTGTTCTGCATCTTGTCGTTTTCGAACGTGCCCACCGCGGAGCCCTTGAATACGTTGCTGCCGCTCTTGGTCACCAGGTTGATCGACAGGCCCGACGACTGCACGGAAACGTCGCCGCCGCCGTTGGTCACCGAGATCTGGTCGAACGAGTCAAAGTTGAAGTAGCTGGGTGAGGAGTTCGACGACAGGTCCGTGATGGATCCGCCTTCGAGATTCCACTGCACGTTCGAGCCCGTGCCGCGCGACTGCAATCCCACCTGCTGGCCCGACGACGAACCGCCGACGTTGAGACCCGCCTGAACGCCGGGCGTCATGTTGATAATCTGCCAGGGGTCGCGCGCCGTCGGAATCTTCTCGAGGATTTCCGACGAGAACGTCGCACCGCTGGTCGTCTTCTTGGTGTCAACCACCGGCGCCGCCGCCGAAACGGTCAACTCTTCCGTCATCGCGCCCACTTCAAGCTTCATGTCAACCGGCGCGTTGAAGCCGGTGACCAGCACGATGTTGTTACGAACGACCTTCTTGAAACCGGTGAGTTCAAACGTCACCGTAAACGTGCCGACCGGTACGACGGGAAACTGGTACGCGCCGCTGTCCTGCGTCACGCCCACCAGCGGCTGCTGCAGGGCAGGGCCACTTACTGTCACCGTTACGCCTGGCAGCACGCCGCCGGACGCGTCCGTCACTTTGCCGAAGATCGAACCAGTCGCCTGCGCGCTGGCCGCTCCGGTCATGACCACCGATAGTACGGTGGCTATCACCATCACTCGAAACACTCGCATCATCCTCTTCTCCTCCACTCGGTCACACGAACGAACCGCTGTACCCGGACCGGGCAATTTGCTCGGTTCGGGTCAGTCTGCCCAGAGACATTGCAATTTCCCGCCCCTCTTCCGGCAGAGTCGGGAACGAGCAGAAACCCAAATACTGGGCCAGATTTGCTGGGTTTCGTACAGAGGCGAAGGTGTGCCCGCCAAGCCGTTGGACGGCTCCTCCAAGGACTTGGATTGGCTCTCAGGGGGCAGACCAGGCAAAAAAACGGCCCCGGGCAGCGATGCCCGGGGCCGGTAGGTGTAAGGTCCGTCCGCCTTCGCCCTACGGGCTACGGCGGGACTGAGACTCGCTCAGGCTCGTCTCAGAACCAGAACGTCAGGCCGGCGCGGAACACGCGCGGCGGCAGGATTGAGTTGATCCGCTCAGCCGGAATGACCGGGTTGGCCGCGGTGCCCACCAGACTCAGGTTGTTGCTCGAGTAGCCGAGCACCGGGGCTGAGTTCAGGATGTTGAATCCGTCCACGGTGAACTTGATTCGGTTCTGGCCGCCCCGGAACGTGAACGTCTTGTTCAGGCCCAGGTCCCACAGCATCGTCCGCTCCAGCCGCGTATTCCCGTCCGGTTCGAACCGCAGCGTGCCGTAGCTGATCGTGCCCGTGGTGCCGCCGTACACCTGGCCGGGGCCGTTGATCACCATGGTCCTGTTGTCGCCATCGTTCATGTTGAAGTTCGTGGACGCCATGATGCCCCACGGCAGGTCGTAACTGCCGTTCACCTTCACGAGGTACCGCGCGCCGGTGTTCCGGCCATTGGTGAACTCGAGACCCGTCGGGTTCGTGAAGCTGCCCTCCGGGGTGAAGTCATTGCGCTTCTGCAGCGTGACGGCGACGTTGAACTGCCACTTGTCGCTGTACCGCTTGTTCAGCGTCAGATCCACGCCCTGGTAGTTCTGGTAGGCCAGGTTCGTCTTTGTGATTGTGGACCCTGATGCCCGCGCCAGACCTTGCTGTACCACGAAGTAGTTGGCGGATTTACCCGTCACCGGATCCACGTAGACGTTCGGCGTCGTGCTGTAGACGTTCGCCTGCGGGAAGCCCGCCGCGCCCGGCTCGAAGCCGATGATGTAGGACGCAAGGCCGTTATCGTACCTGCGGTAGATGAAGTCCGCCCCCACGGCCAGGTTCGAGATCAGCTCGTGTGACATACCCAGGGTCATTTCCCGTGTGCGGCTGAGTTTCGCATCGTCAGCCACGCGGTTGCCCGCGGCAATGAGCACGCCGTTGACAAAGTTGCTCGGGAAGCCTGGCGTGCCGATTAGTTCCGGCCGCTGGATGAATCCATCGCGATTTGCGTCGTTCCAGCAGCTCGAGTTCGCCGCAGTGCTGCACGCACCGCTGCTCTGATTGGGCCCCCAGGTCACGAAGAAGTTGTTCAGGCCCGACAGGGAGTCGGCCAGCGTGACCTTCGTCTGGTAGTAGTAGGACCCGGTGGCCTTTAGCGCCGTCTTGCCGTTGCCGAACAGGTCATAGGTCAGCGACATCCGCGGCGACAAGGTGGAGAACGGCTTCAGTTCTTCCACCTGGCCGGTGATGGGGCTCAAGCCGCCCGTAAGCTCTCCTTCACAGTAGCCCGGCAGCAAGTCCGGCACGATTTCGTTCGCGATCACGCACCCGCCCAGCCACTTCGACTGCTGCCAATCGTACCGGAGCCCCGCGTTCACGCGCAGCCGCTTGTAGCTGTAGGAATCCTGAATGTAGCCGTTGAACGACCACCAATCATTGTTCCTCAGGTAGTCGCGGGCGATCTGGGCCTGGTAGGGCACCAAGCCTGAAGCCGATCCCACGGCCGCATAAGTCTTGCCATCGCCACAGTTGGCGAGCAAGTTGTTCACACACTGCACGCCCGCCCGGCCACCGCCGCTGGGGTGAGTAAACGAGGTGATCGGATTTTTGCGGTAGCCGGCGCCGAACTTCAGGCTGTGGTCGCCGCCGAGCACGTTCGAGAGGAAATACGTGCCGTCCGTCTTCAGATCGAGCGACGGACGTATTGTCTGATAGTTACTGAAGAGCGAACGGCTCAGGTTGCCCGTGGTCCGTATCTGCTGCTGCTGGATGTTGAACATGCATTGCGGCTTGGCGGCCTGCGGGTAGGACGACCGGTCGATGCTGTTGGTCCACCGCGTCCCACCGCAATCCCCCACCGTGTCCTGGTAATCGAGGAAGAAGCCGCCGAACACCTTCGTGAACGCCGTGTTGAAGACCAGCCGATCGCTGGCAATGAACGTGTGGGTCAACTGGTGAAGCGGAAGCGGGAAATACTTCCAGTACGTTTCACTTGTCTGGATCTGGGTCGATTCTTTCTCCGTGAAGGCACTCGCGCCACGCGCGTTTCGAAACTTGTTGTCGCTCGAAAACTGGTACTGGAACTTGTGCGAGGCGTTCAACTGGAAGTTGAGCTTCGCCTGCTTGTTTTTGATTATCGTCGTGTCAGGCGAGAGGCAGTCTTGCACCTCTTCGAGGTTGGCATAGGTCACGGTGCCGCCCGTCAGCAGGGTGCCAGCGCGCTGCGCGTCGGCATACCCCACGCACGACGGCTTCGAGCGGTCGAAGAAGTTCACCACGCCCGCGTTGATGTATTGCTTGTCGGCCGCGGCCCACCACCACAGGCGGTTCTTGATGACTGGCCCGCCGTACTCGCCCGAGATGTTGTAGATCTTCTTGATTGGCGCGCCTGACAGGAACCCCGATGTGCCGCGCACGAACTGCTCCTCGGTCACATTGTTTGTCTGCATCTTGTCGTTTTCGAACGTGCCCACCGCCGAGCCCTTGAACACGTTGCTGCCGCTCTTGGTCACCAGATTGATCGACAGCCCCGACGACTGCACCGACACGTCGCCGCCGCCGTTGGTCACCGAGATCTGGTCGAACGAGTCAAAGTTGAAGTAGGCCGGCGACGAGTTCGACGACAGGTCCGTGATCGACCCGCCTTCCAGGTTCCACTGCACATTCGCGCCCGTGCCGCGCGACTGCAATCCCACCTGCTGACCCGACGACGAGCCGCCCACGTTCAGGCCGGCCTGCACGCCCGGCGTCATGTTGATGATCTGCCACGGGTCGCGCGCCGTCGGAATCTTCTCCAGAATTTCCGACGTGAACGTCGCGCCCGAGGTCGTCTTCTTGGTATCAACCACCGGCGCCGCCGCCGACACGGTCAATTCTTCGGACAGCGCGCCCACTTCCAGTTTCATGTCCACGGGCGCGTTGAACCCGCTCGTGATCACGATGTTGTTGCGCACCACTTTCTTGAACCCGGCCAGCTCGAACGTCACCGCGAACGTGCCGATTGGCACTCGCGGAAACTGGTAGGCCCCGCTCTCCTGGGTCACACCCACCAGCGGCTGCTGCAGCGCCGGGCCGCTGACGGTTACCGTAACACCCGGCAGGACTCCGCCGGACGCATCCGTCACTTTTCCGAAAATTGAACCAGTCGCCTGCGCGCTGGCTACTCCCGCCATCACCACCGACAAGACGGTGGCGATTACCACTACTCGAAAGGCTCGCATCATCAGCTCCTCCTCCTTCACTCGACCATCCATTACCGAACAAGTACGACTGCTGGTAGTAGAGCGACGTTCGCGTTGGCAAGGACGTGCCGTCACAGACGGCCCGAACACCGCAAACCAGCCCCAACATGCTCGATGGTCGAATACACTACCCTCATGTAGGGGTAACGTCAACAAACCTCTATGAAGTCATTTCGAGGTCATGCCGATTGATACTGGTGTATGAGTATCTTCCGGAGGCAGCAAGTGGCGCCCCTGAAGGGACGCCCTACGGACAGTCGCACCCACAGGCGCCCCTGAAGGGACGCCCTACGTACAGTCGCGCCAATAGGCGGCCCTGAAGGGACGCCCTACCTGAAAAAAGGGACGCCTAACGTGCTGACTGGATTGGGGTTGGAGGACGGGCCTACGTCGAGAAGCGGTCGAAAATATCGACCAGCTCTTTGAGCCGGACGCGGCCTTCTTCAGGGCTCTGTTCAGCGCCCTTCGGAACGCATTCTTCGACGTGATAGCGCAGGATGGCGAGGCTGACCCGGTTCAGCGCGGCCTCAGCGGCCGACAACTGCTGCAGAATCTCAAGACACAAACGCGGTTCCTGCACCATGCGCTTGATGCCGCGGACCTGCCCCTCGACTCGATTGAGTCGGGTCACCAGAAGTTGCTGCTGTGCTAAATCCAACATGAAAATTGTCCCTAAGACCGGGTAATTGCCAGTTATACGACCCGAACTGATGCCTGTTACAGGCCATTTTTCCACAAACTTGACGTGCGGCCGGCAACTGAATGAACATTCATTCAGAAGATGCCCCGTACCGCACACTTCTCAAGCGCCGCACCCCCCGACTCCGACAAGCGCGTCAAGATCCTCGACGCCGCCACCTGTGTCTTTGCAGAGCGCGGTTTTTTCGGCGCCCAGGTCGCCGACATTGCCAGACGAGCCGGCATCGCCGCAGGCACGGTCTATCTGTACTTTCGCAGCAAGGACGACGTGCTGCTTTCCGTCTTCGAGCGCACGATGCAGGACGCCATCCGCGAAGGACGAGAGGCCCTGGCTTCGATTGACGACCCGGCCGATCGGCTCCGCCGGATCGCGCGCCTCCACCTGGAACGCCTCGGCCGTGACCGCGACCTGGCCGTGGTCTTTCAAGTGGAACTACGGCAGTCCACGAAGTTCATGACGCGGTTGTCCACCACGCAGCTGCGCGATTACCTGGGACTCATCCGCGACGCGATTGCCGATGGCCAGGCGCGCGGCGCCTTCCGGTTGCGCGTGCCCGCGACGCTCGGCGCCAAGATCTTTTTTGGCGCGCTGGATGAGATGGCCACAAACTGGATCCTGTCCGACCGCCGCTACGCGCTGTTGGATGACGCCGACGCCGTGGTGGACGTATTTCTCCATGGAGTGATCGCGCCCCAGGAAGTGGTGAGCAAATGACCCATCGCCTTCGATCCGCAGCCGTGCTGGGTGCAGGCACCATGGGTGCGCAAATTGCCGCGCACCTTGCCAATGCCGGCATCCCGGCGCTCCTGCTCGACGTCACGGCCGACGCCGCCGCGGCCGGGCTCAAACGGGCGCGCGCGCTCAAGCCCGATCCGTTCTTCATTCCCGAGGCCGCCGCCCTGATTCGCACGGGCAGCCTCGACGACCTCGGCGCCATCGCCTCCGCCGACTGGATCATCGAGGCGATCGTCGAAGACCTGGCTATCAAGCGGGACCTGGTGGCGCGCATCGACGCAGTACGAGCGCCGCATGCGGTTGTGTCCTCAAACACCTCCGGCATTCCACTCGCGACAATCGCGGAGGGACGATCAGAGGGTTTCCGGAGCCACTGGCTCGGTACGCATTTCTTCAATCCCCCGCGCTACCTGCGCCTGGTGGAACTCATCCCGACGTTGGACACGTCGCCTGAAGTCACAACGCGCGTCCGTCGCTGGCTGGATCAGCTGATGGGCAAGGGTGTCGTCACAGCGAACGACACACCGGCGTTCATCGCCAATCACCTTGGGATGTTTGGCGTGATCCGGTTACTGGAAGCCGTCGCCGACGGCAGCATGACCATCGAAGAAGTCGATGCCATCACCGGCCCGGCCATCGGTCGTCCGAAGAGCGCCACCCTGCGCACCGTGGACATTGCGGGTCTCGATATTCTGGCGAAGGTGGCGGCGGATCTTTCGGTTCGCCTTCCTCGAGAAGAGGATCGTCGCGCGTTCGCACTCCCGGCGTTTGTGCCAGCGATGCTCGAGCGGGGCTTGTTGGGCGACAAGGCCGGCCAGGGCTTCTACAAGAAGATACGCGGGGCTGAGGGAACCGAGATCCTGACGCTCGACCTCGCCACGCTCACGTATCGCCCGCAACAACCCGCGAAGCTGCCAGAGCTGGAAGTTGCGCGCAGCATCTCCGATACAGGCGCGCGCATTCGGACTCTGTTCCTCGGCGACCACAAGACGGGCGATCTGCTTCGGCGCACACTGGGCCCCACGCTGCGCTACGCCGCGAAAATCGCGCCGGAGATTGCGCATGACATCGACGACATCGACCGCGCGATGCGGTGGGGCTTCGGCTGGGAGCTGGGTCCCTTCGAGTTGTGGGACGCGATTGGCGCCGAGGCAATCCTCGGAGGCCGGACCTTCAGGTCCGGCAATGATGCCGGGTCTAAAGACCCGGCCTCCGTCAGCACGCGGTTCCGCGAGGGCGCGCTGCCGCCGGCCGCACCGGACCTGCTGATTCTCCAGGCGGCCAAGGACCGCAAATCCATCGTGGCGGCCAATGACGGCGCAAGCCTTGTGGACATCGGCGACGGCGTGTTGTGCGTCGAGTTCCATTCGAAGATGAACGCGATTGGCGGCGACACGATTGCGATGCTGCACGCGGGGGTTCGCGAGGCCGAGGCAAATTTCGCGGCGCTCGTCATCGGCAACGACGGTCCGAACTTCTCTGCCGGCGCGAACCTCATGTTGCTGCTTCTGGAAGCGCAGGAGGGGAACTGGGATGACGTGGACCTGATGGTCCGCGCGTTCCAGGGTGCGACAATGGCGATCAGGATGGCGGCGGTGCCCGTGGTGGTGGCGCCGGGCGGATTGACGCTTGGCGGGGGCTGCGAGCTTTGCCTGCACGGCGATCACGTGCAGGCCTCAGCCGAAACGTACATGGGCCTGGTGGAGGTGGGCGTGGGCTTGATTCCCGCTGGCGGCGGCACGAAAGAAATGCTGCTGCGCGCGCCCGATGTGCAGAAGGCCTTCGAGACGATCGCGTTCGGCAAGGTATCGACGAGCGGCCCCGAAGCGCGAAAGCTGGGCTACCTGCGCCCGTCAGACGGTTTCACGATGAACCGCGAGCGTCTCATCACCGATGCCAAGGCCGTGGCGCTGGCCGCGGCCGGCCTCGGTTACCAGCCTCCCGTGCGCCGCACTGACATCCCCGTAGGGGGACCGACCGCATTCGCCACGCTGTCACTGGGCGTTCACCTGGCGCTTCGCGCGGGCCGCATCAGCGAACACGACGCGGTCATCGGCCGCAAGCTCGCATGGATTCTGACGGGCGGCAACGTGCCCCACGCAACGACACTGAGTGAACAGCAGCTGCTTGACCTTGAACGCGAAGCGTTCCTCAGTTTGTGCGGAGAGGCGAAGACGCTCGAACGGATTTCCTATACGTTGCGCGCTGGAAAAACTCTTCGCAACTAAAGATTTGTTATTGACTATTTGCTATTTGAAACCTTGGCGATGCCACCGCTTCCTTCGCTGCCAATCGTGATCATCCCCGGCATCCAGGGCCGCTGGGAATGGATGCGTCCGGCGATCGACGCACTGAAGGCGGAGCACCAGGTTTCAACGTTCTCACTGAACGAAGAGGACGGCACGGGCGATCCATTCGAACAGTGGATATCGATGATCGAGCGACAGGTCGAGCGCTCGGGCAGTGACCGCGTGGTGCTCATCGGCGTGTCGTTTGGAGGATTGGTCGCCGTGCGCTACGCCGCGCGATATCCAGAGCGTGTGGCCGCACTCGTCCTTGTTTCCTCGCCTTCGCCAGGCATGCGGCTCGGCCCGTTCGATCAGAATCTGCTGGAGCGCCCCATCGCCCGCCTGCCGCTGTTCGCATGGCGTGGCGTCAGGCGTCTTGCTCCTGAAATTCTCGCCGCGAAAGAGACCTGGCGCGAGCGCCTGGCCTTTACGGCTTCGTACGGCTGGCAGGTGATGAGCAAGCCGGCGGCACCACGACAAATGGCGCGATGGGTGCAAGCCTGGCAGGCGGCGGATATCGTGTCTGAGTGCGCCCGCATCACTGCCCCGACGCACCTGATCACCGGCGAGCCGCGCCTCGATCGCGTGGTGCCGGTGCAGAGCACGCTTCACTACCTGACCTTGATCCCCGGCGCCACATTTTCGCGACTTTCACGAACGGGGCACATCGGCCTAGTCTCGCGGCCCACTGATTTTTCCACGCTCGTCAGTGAGTTTTTGCATGCAGCTGATACTGAGGCAATGAGGAAATGCAGCTGACGATTTCAGGTCCCGCCGGTCCGCTTGAAGCCCTGCTTGACGTGCCGGCTCCCGCGGCCGATGGCGTGCCCGCACGCGTACGCGCAGCAGTGGTCTTTGCACACCCGCATCCGTCCTTCGGCGGCACCATGCACACACGCGCCGTCTACCACGGGGCCAAGGGCCTGGTGCGCACGGGATGCGCCGTGCTTCGCTTCAACTTTCGCGGCGTGGGCTCCAGCGTCGGCGAATTCGATCAGGGCCGCGGTGAGGTGGACGACTTCCGCGCGGCCTTGAACGAAATGCACGAGCGATACCCCGATGTGCCGCTGTGGGCCGCGGGCTTCTCTTTCGGCTCGTGGATCGCGCTCGAAGCTGGCGCCACCGACCCGCGCGTCTGCGCGCTTATCGCCATCGCCCCTCCGGTCACGCGTGAGGGCTACGACTTTTCGCTCACGCTCGAGAGCACCAAACCCAAGTTCTTCGTGCAGGGCGAACTCGATGAACTGTGTTCGCTCAAAGACCTCCGCGCGTTTTACGCGCGCTGCCAGGAACCCTAAGAGATGGTGGTGATTGACGGCGCGTCGCACCTGTTTGACGGACAGGGCCGCGAAGTGGGTGACGCGCTTGAAGATCTGCTGGGAGATTTCACATGACAGACGCAGTGGTAGTTGCGGCCGCGCGAACGCCAATCGGGAAGGCGCCGAACGGCATGTTCCGTACGACACGTCCAGACGAACTGGCCGCGGTCGTCATCGCAGAAGTGTTGCGCCGCACGCCGGGACTCAATCCGGCGGACGTCGAAGACGTGATCATGGGATGCGCGATGCCCGAAGCCGAGCAGGGCCTGAACGTGGCGCGCATCGCGAGCCTGCGCGCAGGCGTGCCCGTGTCGGCGTCTGCAGTCACCGTCAACCGATTCTGCGCCTCTGGCCTCGAAGCCATCGCCCAGGCCGCG
>JBKJJZ010000030.1:0-17024 GCA_046597705.1 Vicinamibacterales bacterium
CATCGAGGCCCAGACGCGAAAACTGTTTGAGGTGTGCAAGCGGCATCTACTGCCCATTCTCACCTTCGTCAACAAGCTCGATCAGCCCGGCCGAGAGCCGCTCGAGTTGATCGACGAAATCGAAACGGTGCTGGGCATCACCGCCGCGCCGCTCAACTGGCCGATTGGCGTGGGCTCGGATTTTCACGGCGTATTCGATCTTCGCAAGAAGACCGTGCTGCTGTACGAGCGCGAGGGCAAGGGCGAGCGGCCGGCGCCGGTGGAAGTGGCCGGCCACCACGATGCGCGCCTGTCGACCATCGCCGGGGATCGCGTGGTGCGTGAGTTTCGGGAGTCGGTCGAGATTGTCGCGTCAGCCGGCTCCACATTCGACATTGACGAATACCTGGCGGGACGTCAGACAGGGGTCTTCTTCGGCTCGGCGCTGACCAACTTCGGTCTGGAGCCGTTTCTCGAAGCGCTCACGTCGATTGCGCCGCCGCCGCGCGCGCGCCAGTCGGATGCGGGCGTAATCGCGCCGGACTCGGAAGACTTCAGCGGTTTCGTGTTCAAGATTCAGGCGAACATGGATCGGCGCCATCGCGATCGGGTAGCGTTCGTGCGCGTGTGTTCGGGACGCCTGATCAAGGACATGCTTTTGATCAACGGCCGTCTCGGTGAATCAGTCCGCGCCGCGCGCACCTACAAGATGTTCGGTCGTGATCGGCAGACGTCAGCCGAGGCCGTGGCGGGCGACATCGTCGGTCTCGTCAACCCAGGGCGGTTCGCCATCGGTGATTCGTTGTATCAAGGGCGGCCCGTGCGGTTCACGGCCATTCCGCGCTTTCCCGCCGAGCACTTCGGCCGGCTGCGGCTGAACGACTCGCGCCACAAGCAATTCGATGATGGTGTCCGGCAGTTGGAAGAAGAGGGATCGCTGCAGGTGCTCTTCCCGCAGGGCGGCGGCCGCGACCCCGTGGTGGGCGTTGTGGGCAGCCTTCAGTTCGACGTGATCGCGTCAAGGCTCACGAACGAATACAACGTGAACAGCCGCGTGGAACCGCTCAGCTATTTTTGCGCGCGATGGGTCTACGGACCAGCCGAAGCGGTTGCAGATCTGAAGGGACTCGATCACAGCGTCATGCGAGCGCTCGATCGCGAAGCGCGGCCGGTGCTCCTGTTTCCCTCGGCCTGGGCGCTGCAATACGCCGAACGTGAGAACCCCGGCGTTCAGTTCCTCAGTATTCCTTCCACGTAAAGACGCTCATCATCTGCGGGCCAACGCTGAAGAACTGGCGCAGCTGGTAATCGAAGTGCATCCTGGCGCCGCCAGTGAGCTTGACCGAACCCGCCACCACGGAGCCATAGAAGTTCGCGCCGCCGGCGATTTGTGCAGCGGCTTTCGGCGCATAGACACTCGCCGTCTGGGCCGCGCCGCCCGTGAGCTTCAACGTCCCGGTTCCGGCGTAGAGGATCCTGAAATTGTAGGGATTGAACGAGGTATTCGTGACGGTGCCACCCTCCAGGTCGATTGGCGTGCCCTCACCGGCGCCGCCCACATTCAGGATGACAGGACTCGATCCAATCTTTATGTTTGAGTTACCGGTCAGTTTCAGGCTGTTGATGTTGTAGGTGCCGGCCATCAGCACTATCGTGTTACCGGCCGAAACCTGAATATTCGGAAGCGCCATCGCTGTACCGAGCGGATTCAAAGTGATGGCGCCGACACCCGCGACCGGATACGTGATGGTGCAAGAGGGCGACGACATGGAAAGGCTCGCGCACGAAGCCGATCCTGAGAGCCCGACGTAGTTGGTCGGCGGCATGGGTGACGGCAGGTCGGGATCCGGGTAGACCACTTTCTGTGGCAGCTTGACGATGCCGTTTTGCACCGCCGAATTGTTGCCACTCACGTCGAGGGCCGTCACTGCGCCGCTGGAGCAGTTGCCCACGCCGACGCGCGGCGTCGAGAGCGACCCCTTGACCACGGATCCCCCGCTCTCGTTGAGATTGCCATTGGTTCCCACATGGCCCCCCGAGGGGGTGGTTACCGGCAATCCGGAGACAAACGTCATGTTCGACGAATCGTAACTGTCCGTAACAACTCCGCCCGAGAAATCCAGGGCGCCGCAGCCGCTTACGACCGCAAAAAGCCCATAGGTATAGGTGGGCACAATCTTCCGCTCGATGACCGCAGACACCTCGACCTCCGCCTGGCGCGCGCCCTGAATGGATCCACGCGCTGTGAGCCGCCAGGTCTGCACCACGACCGGCGTGGTGGACGCGTACGGTACAACGCTGCGCATCGACAACAACGTGGCCGACGCCGTATACAGCACGGTGGCGTCGCCAACCGAAAGGCTACCCTGCGTCGCCGTCGCGAATGCCGTTTTCGCCGCAGCGAGCGGGTAATTTGCCGTCACACCGGACAGTGAGGACAGGATAACGGGTTGCCCGCTATAACGCACTGGCGACTGGGTCGCGTCGTAGTTCGATAACGGATCGCTGACCGTGCCGGGCAAGGCGTAGGAATTGAGCAGGTAATGTGCGGCTTTGTGAACACCGGACTCCGCGCCATATCGGGCCTACGACATCAGGCGGTAGTTGACGCTCGACAACGTTTCCGAACGCGACAGCACCAGCATGGCTGTGCCAAGCGCGGATAGCAGAAGCATGAACAGCAACGAGAGCACCATCGCGATGCCATCGTCACTGCTGGGAGAGCGGCGTAGCGGGGGTTGGGATGTCATTGGATTAAGATGAGAATCGACGGCGGAAGCGGCTGAATCCGGGTGGTCTCCTGCATGGAGGCCAACTGCCAGGTGTTGTACACGTTGCGTGGTGAGACGTTCAGCAGTGTCTTCGTTTCAATCTGAAACTGGCGCGTCACCGGATCGATGTCCTGGGTTCGCACGCTCAACGTGACGGCAATGGCCGTCACGTACGTATCGGGCGCCACCGTTTCGAGCTGATAGCTGAAACACGGCGCCCCGCCGGGATTCGCCACAACATTGGTCAACAGGACGTGTGCCACGGTGAGGGCCGGTTTGCTGGTGGCATTCCACGCCACCATGTTGCGAGAGAGCCGGCCGGTGTCGGTGTTGCACGTGTACTCGACATAGACCATCTGCCCGTCGTCATTGACGTCGCCGAACATCTTCAGTTTCGTGGCCGACGATCCATTCGTCATGTTCGGAGGAACGATGCCCTGGGCGAAGCCGCCCAGTACCGCCAGCCGTTCACCAGAGGCGTGCGCAAACGTGAAGATCCCGGTAATCGAATTTGAGGTCAATGCCGTGATCGCGACCGTCTCCTGACTCGACCCGGATCCGACGACGAGTTTTTCTCCCACGAACATTCCGGCAGTGGAACTGACTGCGACGGTCTGTGATCCGAAGGCCACAGCCCCCGTCAGAGTGGGTGTACCTGGCACAGCTACGAGGCCCGCCTGGCCAACTTCCTGTTGCAGGAGGGAAATGGCTCCCCGGACGCTGCTGTGCATCTGAGTCCGGTTCCACATGGTGCGCTGCCCGTAAGACATCTGCATCGTCAGTTGCGTCACCGTGCCAACGATGACGGACAACACCAGCAGGGAGACCAGCAATTCGGGCAGCGAGAATCCAGAGTCGCCGCATCGATTCTCGTGGGAGCGAAGGGGGTGCATCATGATGCTTCAACTAGAACGGGAATGTCTTCAGTGCGGTGACCGTGGACTTTACGGGCATCGCCCGGCCGAGACTCGACTTGACGGTGACGGTCACAACGATCTGCTTCAGGTTTGCCGCCGGAGAAGAGACCGCCCAGACGCGCTTGTAATACCAGGTCGCTGGCGGTGCGCCGGCGACACCGGCCACCAGAGTCCCGCTCTTGTCGAGATAGTCCGCGTATCCCGCCACGGGTGAAGCCGGATTTGAATTGCCGCCGACGGCGAGCCCCGTACCGCCTGCATCGGTCGCCGGAAAGACACGCGTGTCGCTGGTCGAGTCGCCCCAGGCCAGGACCAGCAACTGCTCCATCTTGTCCTGCGCATACTCCGTGGTGCGCGCCGCAAGATGGCCCTGGTTCTCGGTGGTCATCATGCCCATGACACCCATTGAGCCCAAGCCGCCAATCACGACCGCCAGCAGCACAGTGGCCACCATGGTTTCGGCCAGAGACGATCCGGCATCGGACTGTCCCGTCACTGCTGTCGCCATGAGCTGGCTCCTGTCTGCGTTGTGCGCCATACCTGAAGTTGTCCCGTGGCCCCGAGGATGATCCCGAACGTGCCCGAAGGGCCCGTCAGGTAAATCGCCTGAGTGGTGGCGGTCAGGAACGCGCCTGTCACCGTGACACCACGAGAGCTGAAGATGAAGCAGGATGTTCCCGCGATGGTCCCGCCGACGTCGTCGAGACATGCCGGAGCCTGCGCAAGAGTGGCGAGAGTATTTGGCGGCGGCGCCAGGGCGGTTCCAAAGCCGAACCGGCTGCGGTCCGACAGCAGCACTTCGTCACCAGCGCTCACCCAACCAGGCGTGCCGGTCTTGTTCCAGATCTGAATGCGATACCGGTTGGTTGCCGTGTTCACGAACAAGCGCGCATACGTGAATTTGGCCGACGAAGTGAGTTTGGTCTGGGCGATCGCGGCCGAAAGGCCCTGGGCATCACCCCGGATCTTGATGTCGTCGATCATGCCGCTCGACAACGGAAGCCCGATGGCTGCCATTGCGCCCACGATCGCAACCACGACCAGAAGTTCGACGGCCGAGAATCCGGAGTCCTGTCTTGAACTTAGAAACACAGCCAGTGGCTGAGCAAGTAAGGTACCAGCCGCGTGCGGTACGCTAAGTCGTCTATAGGCAATGACTTACAAATTCAACGATCGATGCTCGGAGTGCCGTGGGATCACAAACCACGGTTTCGATTACAGGCCTGGGTACGGCTCCTGACAGGCGGCGTTACCAAAAATCGAGTGGCAAACCGTGAAATCAGGTTCAGGTCGGTGGCTGCTTGGCCCTCTGGTACGCTGGCCGGGGATGTCCTCAAAGGCCCGGATCTTGATTGCGGTTTGGTTGATCATCGGCGCCGGCTGGTATTTGTGGCAGCACCGCGAGCCTGCCGCGCTTGACGACATTGTCATCGCCGACGGCGCGGTGACGGTCAGGAACCAGACGGATGCGGACTGGCAGAGCGTGCGCATCTGGGTGAACGAACACTACGCGGGCAGCGCTCGCGTGATTCCAGCGCGTGGATTCGTCCGTGAGCCGTTGTCGCGGTTCGTGACGGCTCGAGGGCAGACCATTGATGTGGTCCGCACGACCATTACCTCTGTCGTCGTGCTGGCAACGGCACCCGACGGCGCACGCATCCGCGTGACCTGGGGCAAGCCGATGGCGCACTAGGACGTGAGCGCGGCGAGCACAGCTTCGGCGTGTCCCTCGACCCCGACCTTGTCCCAGCGCCGGGCGACTTTGCCGTTCGCGTCGATGAGGTACGTAGTGCGAACGATCCCCATATATTTGCGGCCGTAGCGCATTTTTTCCTGCCAGACGCCGTACTTCTCAGCCACTTCGTGCGCGGCGTCCGCCAGCAACGGAAACGTCAGGTCATGCTTCTTCGCAAACCTGGCTTTGCTCTTCTCGTCCAGAATGCTGACGCCAAGGACGACAGCGTTGCCCGCCTTGACGAACTTCGGTAATCGCGACTGGAAGTCGCACGATTCAGTCGTGCAACCAGGCGTATCGTCCTTCGGATAGAAGTAGAGGATCACGGGCCGCCCCGCATACTGCGAGAGCTTGTGCGTGGCTCCGTCCTGGTCCTTCAGCGTGAAAGCCGGAGCTTTCTGCCCCACGTCGATCATCGTCGTCAGAAGACGATGGCGCCTTCGCCCTTGATCTGGATGGTGGTCTCGGTGCCCTTGGTCACGGTCAGAATGCCTTCGACCTTCGCCGTCTTGCCCTTGGCGGACATCGGGAACACGATGACTCCGTCTTCCACCTTGAAGCGAAGCACTTGGGATTCCTTGTCACTTCCGAGCGCCAGCCAGCAACCCATATCGGCGCAGACATCGACGACGGGGCCCTGCACCTGCACACGCTTGCCGGCGTACTTGTCCGGGTTCGCGTAGATGTCGGAAATTTTGGTGACTTCCGTGAGCGTCAGGGGCGTTCCGTACTTCTTCTCCTGAGCCGCAAGGCTTACCACCGCGCACACAAACAAAACCATCGCTACTGATGTCAACCGGCGCATTCTCGTAACCTCCAAGTACCCTAAGTTACACCAAGTCCTATAATCAGCCGCATGCAGGGCACGCAGGGCGACTCGCTGAACACCTTAATCAACGGCAGGCCTCTACCGTTTGAACGAGTCCTCAATATCGGGTGCCAGATCGCGGATGCGCTTGCGACGGCCCACGCCAGTGGGATCGTTCATGGGGACGTCCAGCCGGCGAACATCGTGGTCAGCACCGGCGACGAGGCCAGCCTGCTGGATTCGAGCGCCGCCTCGGCGAACTACATGTCACCCGAACAGGCACGGGGCGACGAGCTTGATGCCCGCACGGATATCTTTTCGCTGGGCCTCGTGCTCTACGAAATGGCGACGGGACGCCAGGCCTTCGGTGGCCAGAACACGGCCAGCGTGACCGACGCGATTGTCAGCCGCGATCCGGTGCCCGTTCGTGAAGCCAACCCGGCCGCGCCATCTGAACTGGAACACCTCATCACACGGGCGCTGGAGAAGGATCGCTCGATGCGGTACCAGACCGCGGCTGACCTGTTGTCGGAGTTGGCGCGGCTGCGCAGGGACGCGAGCACCACGGCAGGAGCGGTGGTCGCAACCGCTCCGGCCGCCAAGCCGAAGTCCAGGGCACTACTGATTGCCCTTCCTGTCGTAGCCGCACTGGCCATCGGGGGCTACTTGTTCTGGCGATCGACACAGCCTCCTGACTTTGCCGAACGCGACACCATCGTCATTGCCGACTTCGAGAACACGACCGGAGACGCGGTGTTTGACGATTCATTGCGTCAGGCAGTGTCGGTGCTGCTGCAGCAGTCGCCGTTTGTGACGTTGCTTGCCGATCAGAGCGTGCTGCGCAACCTGCGGGTGATGTCGCGAATGCCCGAGGAGCTTTTGACTGCCGAGACGACGCGCGAAGTGTGCAAGCGGGCGGGCGCCAAGGCATCGGTCGAAGGATCAATCTCGTCGCAGGGTTCGAACTATGTGATGGTCATTGGCGTGCGCAATTGCCAGACGGGCGCGGCGCTCGCGACAGAGAAGATCCAGGCCTCCTCGAAAGACGCCGTCCTCAGCCAGGTGGGGGCGGCGGTCGTGGCTCTGCGCAAGGACCTCGGCGAATCGTCCGCGTCGATCGAGAAATACAACGTGGCGGTCACCGAGGCGACCACCGCATCGCTCGATGCGCTCAAGGCGTACGGCCAGGGGCTGAAAGCCCGGCTCACCCAGGGCGACGGGCCTGCCGTGCCGTTCTTTGAACGGGCGATACAGCTCGACCCGAATTTTGCGCTGGCGTATGCCAGGCTCGGTTTTGTCAGCAGCAATCTCGGCCGTACCCGGGAGGCCGCGGCGCACACGCAGAAGGCGTATGCGCTGCGCGACCGCGTCACTGAGTACGAGCGCCTCTACATCACCTGGAGCTATGCGCAGCGCGTGACCCAGAACATGGGACAGGCGCGCACGGCCATGGAAATGATGACGGGCACGTACCCCCGCGACTTTTTGGCACGCAACAACCTTGGCGTGCTGTTGATGGGGCAGAGCCTTTTTGAAGACGCCCTCAGGGAATACATGGTCGCCCAGCAGATCGCTCCGGACGAACCGCTGCCCGTGTCCAACTCGGCGTATACGCTGCTGTTTCTGGGTCGGGATGAAGAAGCGTTTGCCATGATCGATCGCGCGCTGGCCTTGCGTCCCGATCCCAGTCTTGCGCTCACCCGGTGGAGGGTGGCACGCGTGCTTGGCCACCCCAAAGCCGCGGAGTTCGAGGGCGCGGCACGCACCCTGGCCACACCGGCGCAGATGCTCTTTGCCGAATCAAGTCTGGCGGTCTGGGAGGGGCGCCTCAATGACTACGCCGCGATCGTCGAGAAACTCCGCGGCCAGGCCAGGCAGACGCCGGATCCAGGAGCGCTGCAGGGTCTTGAAGCCGCGGAGGTGATCACGATGGCGGTGATGCAGGGCGGCGAGTGGGTGGGCCGGTTGAAAGCGCTGGCGAGACCGTCACTTCCCGCGGTTGGACTGGCGCAGTTCGCTTCGGCGCTGGCGATCACCGGACAGATGGACGCACTGCGATCCCTGGCCCCTCAACTGGACAAAGCGGACCTTGACGACCCCGACCAGGCACAGCCCCTGACAGTGGCCCGGGCGCTGCTGGCTGGTGCCAATGGCCAGGTGAAAGAGGCGGAGGCGATGATTGACACCTACCTCGCGACACACCCACGCGCACTGGACATGCACTATTACCTCGGAAGAGTCCGCGAGCAGAACGGCCTGACCGACGAGGCGATCGCGAGTTATCGCAAAGCCGCGGGTGCCGTGAACATCCTTGGCCCCAGCACGGCGGTGCCCGGCGCTAAACTCTCTCTGGCGCTGCTGCTCAAGAAGAAAGGCGACAGCGCCGGCGCGGCTGCACTGTTTGACGAACTCTCAAAGCAGTGGTCCCACGCAGACGCGGACTTCGAGCCGCTCAGGGTAGTGCAGAAGAACAAATAAGGCATGGTGCTCACGTGCTCTGGTGCTCCAGTGCACGATCTCAGATGAAGTTGAGTGAGCTCTTCCGGTAATCACTACCGAGGATGGGAATGGAGTTCGTCCCCAGCCAGTTGTCGAGCACGCGCGCGTAGACCGCGCGGAAATCGGTTTCGTACCTGACGTCGTTGCCGTTGTTCTCGAGCGTGCCATCGACGTTGTTGGGATTGAGCGACGCGGCTGTGCCGTAGAGTCCGCCGCGCACGCCGCCCCCCATCGCCATCATCACGCCTGCCGCGCCGTGGTCTGTTCCCTGGCTGCCATTTTCGCTGATGCGCCGGCCGAACTCGGAGAACTGCAACACCAGCGTGTCGTTGAGCAGTCCCTGGTTGCGCATGTCGTTGTGGAACGCAAGCATGCTGTCGCCAACCGTGCCCATCAGGTTCGCATAGCCGGCGTTGGCAGCGTTGGTGTTCTGCGCGGAATGGGTGTCGAAGCCACCGAGCTGGACCCAGAACACCTTGGTGCCGATGCCTGTGGCAATCGCGCCGGCAACGGCTTTGAGCGCCTGCGCCAATCCATTATTGGCATAGGCCACGGTGCCGGCATACGCCCCCACGGATGCCACGCGATCGAGCGTGGCCATCGCCGCCTGTGACGTGCCGTTGACAAACGCAACGTGGGGCCGATCGACAGGCACGTGCGACGCAATTGCCGTCATCGTCGTCTTCGAGTACGTCGCCTCGACGCCCGTGTTTGGACTGAGGAACGAGTAACCGGCAACGCTGGGAATCGCCGCGACGCTGACCTCGCGCGATTCCAGCGAGTGCGGCAGCTCGCGCACCGTGCTCCACGCCACCAGCGGATCCACAGGATCGGGCAGGGCGTCGAGATAGCGCCCAAGCCAGCCCGTGCCACTGGAATTGGCTGGATTGCCGGTGGACCAGATGTCGGTACCCAGAAAGTGCGACCGGCTGGAGTTCGTGTAACCGGTCCGCTGAATGAGCGCCAGCGACCCTTGGTTGAAGATCTGTCTCAGCCCCGTCAGCCGGGGATGCAGACCCAGCACCTTGCCTGAGGCATCGGTCCCGACCTGCAATACGTTGGCGGCAGGAACGGCAATCGCGGGGCGGCGGCTGTAATAGAAACTGTCCCCGTACGGGATCAACGTGCTGAGCGCATCATTGCCGCCACTCAGGTACAACACCACCAGGTTTCGTTGGGCGGCGCCCTGGGCCCGCGCGATGTCCGAGAGAAACGCCGGCGCGGCGAAGCTGACGGTGAATGCCGTGACGCCGCCTTGGACGAACTGTCGTCGAGTGACCTTCATCGTATGCCTCAAACAAACTGATACTCGCCAGATCCGGTGAGCAGGTGAAAGACGCCGCCGGCCTTGTTGAGCAACTGGGCTTCCGATCCGGTCCAGGTCCCACCCGCTCGCACGTAGTCCACCAGCGCCGAGTACAGAGGCGCCGGCACGGACGGCAGCGTCAGCCGGCTGATGGCGTGGTCAATCAGTGTCTGCGGTGTCTGGTTGTATGGCCGCGCCGTGTTTCGGAGCTCGAACTTCTGGTTGGCGGCCAGCACTGACGCAAAATTCATCCGCGCCAGCATGCCCCCGGTGGAAAACCATGACGGGCCCAAAGCCCAGCCGTTGACATCGGGCGGCTCGAACAACTGCTGTCCCATGTTGAGCATCGGCGTCAACGCGTCGTTGGCGGAAAAACCGACGTGCCCCTCTTCCTTCAGCACGCGCACCACGAACTCGACCGGCCAGGAATACCGCTGAAAGTGGTGACGCGAGTCGCGGAACTCCGCCGATTTGAACACCGCGCGCAGGACCGGGCGCATCTCGGTGGCAGAAGACAGGTACGTACCTGCGATCATCTCAACCCACGCAGGAGAGGGCGCCTCGACTTCTGTCACAAACCACGTCCACAGGCGGCGGGCCAGACGACGCGCGGTCTCGGGATGGCGTGCGAGCGCGGCAATCAGATCGAGGCCGTCCTGCATGCCCGACGCCGCGGCCCTGGCGGGGATCGTCTTTCCACCGTCGGTGAAAACCGGAAATGAAAATGTCTTGGACGCCACGTCGTGCTGCGCCGCGTTGTAGTTGAACGCGTAATAGGCGGTGGGAGTGTTGCGATTGAGCTGCGCCAGGTTCCAGCCCGTGAACACCCGCGCGGCCGCGTACACGTCGCTTTCCACGTAGTTCTCGACACCAAACGTGAAGAGCTCCATCAACTCGCGGCCGAAATTCTCCTGGGGCTGAGCCTTGAGATTCGTATTGCCATCGAGCCACACGACCATCGCGGGATCTCTGGCCACTTCCACGAGCAGGTCGCTGAACCGGCCAAGCCCCTTCTCACGGAACAACTCGATCTGCCCGCGGACTCTTGAGACATCTTCCGAGGGTTTGGCCGCCATCATGCGGGCGCCATCGGCGCCGCCCACGGATCCCGCCAGCTTGCTGTACGCCGTGGCAAAATGATGGTGCCAGAGCAGCGCCATCCGCTCCTGCAGCGGCGCCGGTGAGTGAACCATCCGGAACAGCCATCGCTGCCGAGAATCGTTGATCACGGTATTTGGCAAGAACCCGGTGCGGGCGGTGATCCCGAGGTAGCCAGGAGTGCCGATGTTGGCGTCGATGTCGGTCTTGGCTGGGTCGAAGTCCACCAGACTGTCGACGACTTCGCCGTAGGTCATCGACAGGTAGTCATCGTGCTCGATGGTTGTGGCCCCAAATCCTGCCCGTCGAAGCAAGTGATCGAGAAGCGGCCAGGTTGTCCGTCGTCGAGTCTGCATGCGGTTTGCCTAACTTGGACCGGGTACCCGTCCCGGATGTTACATCGCTCTCATGAATCCGAAACCAGCATCGTCGCTGGTGGACTTATTCGTGAAGAATCTTGCCGCGGCCCGCGCCGCGAGCCACGCATACGCCTCGCCATGCCAGCCAAAAGCCACCGAAAAGAAGTGAAACGGGTAATTACGGTGCGGGCCAATCCACGGCAGGCCATCTACGGTCGTGACGACGGGGAGATCCCAACCGAAGGCGGGCGGCAGACCGGATATGTCCGGATACCTGAGCGAGAACTCGTACATCAACTGATTGGCGCGCTGTTTTACGGCAACGGCGCGTTGAGCGGCGGGGATTTCCGGGCCAGTCAGGCCGGCAAACAATGCGCGATTGCCGGGAAGCCAGCGCAGGAACCGCGGCGATTCGGTGGCCTCTGTATAGAGCGAGGCCCTTGCCCCGACCGCTTTGCGCATCGCGGGCGACAGGGGTTCGGTCACAACGACGTATCCCCTTGATGCGCGCACGTGGCGATCGAGTTGATGGAACACCGGCCCCGGCGCACCAGTGGCGACGACCACACCGCGCGTCGTGATCGTGGCGCCGGCCAGGACCACGGTGGCGTCCTTGCGCGTGAAGGTGGTTTTCTTGACGACGGCCTGCTCGAAGACGCGCGCGCCTTTCGCGCGAGCTGCGTCAGCTAAACCGAGCGCGGCCTTCACCGGATGCAAGACTCCTGAATCGTGCAGTCGCATGGCACCCTGAGTCTCGGTGAGAAGCGTCGCTCTGGCGACCGAGGGTGTGAGCCAGGCAGCGTCGAGCTTGATTGCCCTTCGGGCCGACGCTTCTTTCTGGAGAAGCGCCGCGTCATTGGTGAATGGCGCGTTGACGATTAACGGCACGGCCTCGAAGTCGCAGCGCACTCCAAGGCGCTTCAGCGTGGCGGCCAGGTCGACCGCGCTCCGCCGCAGTTCGGTGAACGCGGTGCGC
Source organism: Vicinamibacterales bacterium (assembly GCA_046597705.1). GTDB lineage: Bacteria > Acidobacteriota > Vicinamibacteria > Vicinamibacterales > SCN-69-37 > SYFT01. The sequence goes on from JBKJJZ010000030.1 coordinate 12,449, forward strand.
GCCTCCCGCTTGCCCGCGGTCTTCTGGACCTCGATGAGCGATAAATCGGGAACAGGAAGCACTGCGCCAACCGAGCCCAGTGTTGCGCCGGAGGCAAGCCGGTTTGCTTCGACCAGCACGACATCCAGACCTGCTTGCGCCAGAGCGTACGCGGCTGCGCAGCCGGTCAATCCGCCGCCGATTACCACCGCGTCCGCGGTCAGGCTGCCCTTGAGCGCGCGGCCCCTGGACGCCGGTTTTGCACCTGTCTCCCAATAAGAGTGTCCGTACGCCGCCATTTGGGAGACAGAATAGCCCACATGTCAGACGTCGGCCCATGGAATCGCATCCTGATCCGCCACGTCAGGGACGGCTTCGGCGATGACGCCTCAATTGCGCGTCAGTGGAGCGGCTTGAACTTCACGGCGCCACCCAACTTTGGGAAGGCCGTTGAGGAGTTCGACCGCTTTGTGGACCTGCTCAAGTGCTCGGGTGCTCAAGTGCTCACGTGCTCTGGTGCCGTGCCGGAGCACAAGAGCACCAGTGCACAGCTGAGCCTGGACTCGATCTACGTCCGCGACGCCTCGGTGATGTGCGCCACGGGCGCGATCATGTGCCGCATGGGCAAACCGCAACGCGAAGCCGAACCGGCCGCCCTTGCCGAGTGCTATCGATCGCTCGGCATCCCCATCGTTGGTGCCATTGAAGCGCCGGGGACGCTCGAGGGTGGGGATGTGACATGGCTGGGCCCACGCCTTCCCGCAGTCGGACGAGGCTATCGCACTAATGACGAAGGCATCCGGCAGTTACGCGCGCTCCTGGGCAATACCATCGATGCCTTGCTCGTGGCGCCACTGCCCCACTATCGCGGACCTGGCGATGTCTTTCACCTGATGTCGATCCTCAGCCCTGTCGATCATGACCTGGCCGTTGTCTACTCGCCACTGATGGCCGTGACATTCCGTGAAGCGCTTCTGGGCCTCGGCTACACCCTGGTCGAAGTTCCACCGGAAGAATTCGATTCGATGGGCGCAAATGTCCTGGCGCTGTCCCCACGGCGATGCTTGATGGTGGACGGTAACCCGAAGACGCGCGCAGCGCTGGAACGCGCCGGCGCGGAGGTGCTCGTCTATGACGGATCGGAGATTTCCATTAAAGGCGGGGGCGGCCCTACGTGCCTCACGAGACCAATCTGGCGCCCCTGAAGGGACGCCCTACGTACGACATGGTGACGGCGCCGGTACGTAGGGCGTCCCTTTAGGGGCGCCGAGACGTAGGGCGTCCCTTCAGGGGCGCCAGATTACCGCTCGGGCAGCGAATACGCGAACTCGTACAGGTGCTTCTTCTCCACGATGGTGATGGTCATGGTGCCGGTGAGCCCGGTGAGTTGGCCGGTGCCCGAGTCGGGCACAACCAGAACTGTGAGGTTCTGGCTCTCTTTGTTCATTGTGCCCTGATGCATCAGCGCGAATGAACCACGTTGTCCTTTGAGTGTGCCGACCACACGTTCGATGGCCACGTACGCAGCCGACCCATTGCTCTCCTGCCCCGACGTGAGCATCTCGCCCTTGCTGGTCGCCTCGAGATCGCCATGGAATTGCTTGTCGATCGACATGCGGCCCAACGCGATGCCCTCGGCGCTATCGGGCGCGCCCTGAGGAATGACTTTCACGTCGAACGTGCCTTTTGCCTGGGTCGTGGTCATTGATGTGGCCTTTTGAGAGCGTGAACGCGCGTCGTCTTTCTTCTTTTCATCAGGAGTCAGCTGCTGCACATCATCGGGCCGCATGGGGACGCCGACCAAGGTGGCCACCTGAAGCACCACACAAACAGGAATCATCCGCAGGCTGTGTTTGAGTGGCAACGTCTTTCTATCCTATATCCAAGGCATTCAGCGAGGTCTATCGGGCGAGCGACACGCGACTGAACCGCCCGGTTGCGACCAAGGCACTGCACGACCTGTTCGCCCAGCCGTCAGTTCGCCATCAACGCGCGGCAGCCTATAATCCGCGCACATGGCTCTCCAGAAAGATGCGCGGCTCGGGCAGTACGTTGTTGGTGCACCACTCGGCGCGGGTGGAATGGGCGAGGTCTACCGCGCCCGGGACGCCAAACTCAATCGTGACGTCGCGATCAAGGTCTTGCCGGCGCATTTGGCAGGGGATCCCGCCGCGCTAGCGCGCTTCGAACGGGAAGCGCAGGCTGTGGCCGCGCTGTCGCACTCGAACATCCTCGCGCTGCATGACTTCGGCTCCGATGGGGGTGTGGCCTACGCGGTTACCGAACTGCTTGAGGGCGAGACGTTGCGGCAGCGCATGCAGTCGGGCCAGTTGCCTCCGCGCAAAGCCATCGAATTCGGCGTGCAGATCGTCCGCGGTATCGCGGCAGCGCACCAAAAGGGCATCATCCATCGCGATTTGAAACCGGAGAACATCTTCATCACGCGCGACAGCCAGGTGAAGGTGCTGGACTTCGGCCTGGCGAAAACTGTTGACGCGCCGGCCGAGCCTGGCGAGACGCAGTTGGCGCCGGCCACCCAGCCCGGAATGGTGATGGGCACCGTGGGCTACATGTCGCCGGAGCAGGTGCGCGGCATTGCCGTCGACCACCGCACGGACATCTTCTCGGTGGGGGCCGTGCTCTACGAGATGCTCACCGGCCAGCGGGCCTTCAAGGGCGATTCACACGTGGAGACGATGACCGCGATCCTCAAGGAGGATCCGCCCGAGTTTACCGAGATGGCGGTCGGCGTTCCGGCATCGCTCGATCGCATCGTCCGGCGCTGCCTCGAGAAGCAACCGGAGGAGCGGTTTCATTCGGCGCATGACCTCGGCATCGCGCTCGAAACCGTGTCGGGTGCATCAACGTCGAATACCGCCGCCCACGCGGTGCAGGCGGGCTTCAGGAAATCCCGGCGCCTTTCGCCCGCGTTGGTGGCGATTGCGGTGGCCGCCGTGGGCCTGGCGGCATTCATGACCGGCCGGCTGTTTGGGACCACCGGGGCTGCCGCGCCCGAGTTCGAGCGTCTCACCTTCCGCCGTGGCCCGATCTTCACTGCGAAGCTTGCGCCTGATGGCAACACCATCGTGTATTCGGCGTCGTTTGATGGGCCGAAGCAGCTGTTCTCCACTCGCCAGGGTAGCCCCGAGTCGCTGACGCTGCCGTTCACGCGCGCGGACGTCGTGTCGATTTCCTCCCTTGGTGAGTTGGGCATCGTGAGCAACCGGCGGGCGATCACTGCGTACTCGCAAGTCGGCACGCTCGCGCGCGCGCCGCTCTCCGGTGGTGCGTTGCGAGCCATCGCAGAGGACGTGCAGGATGCCGACTGGCTGCCTGACGGTTCCAGCCTCGTGGTGTCCCGGTACGTCGAAGGGCAGTATCGTCTCGAGTTTCCTCTGGGCACCGTCGTCTACAAGACCGGCGGGTGGATCAGTCATCCGCGCGTATCGCCGGACGGCGCCACGGTGGCATTTCTCGATCACCCGATCCTTGGAGACGACCGAGGCGGCGTGGCCGTCGTCGACAAGGCCGGTTCCGTCCGCAATCTGCCGGGTGAGTACGACAGCACGCAAGGCCTGGCCTGGTCGTCAAGCGGCACGGAGATCTGGTTCACCGGCGCGGAGAAGGGATCGGCGCGCGCGCTGTTCGCCGTAACGCCGGCTGGGCAGCGCCGCACGGTTCTGCGCACACCCGGGAACCTATTGCTGGGTGACATTCGCAAGGACGGCTCCGTGCTCCTTTCGCACGACACCGGCCGTCGCGGAATCATCGGACTGGCACCTGGCGCCACCAAGGAACGCGACTTTTCATGGCTCGACTGGTCGCAGCCGCTCGCGTTGTCGGACGATGGCACGACGCTGCTGATTTCCGAGCAGGGTGATGGCGGAGGCACGGGGTATTCGGTATATCTGCGGAAGCTCGACGGGACGCCCGCCGTCCGGCTGGGCAGCGGTGATGCCGAGGCCTTGTCGCCGGATGGCAATTCCGTCTTGGCCCTGCGAATGAATCCGGCTCCAGCGCAGATCATGATGCTGCCGACTGGCGCGGGCGACGCCAGGCCGGTGACGAATGATGCCATCACGCACAACGACGTGCGGTTCATGCCCGGAGGCAAGGGCATGATCTTCGTCGGCTTCGAACCAGGCCGTCAGCCGCGGACCTTTGTGCAGGATTTGGTGGGTGGCGCACCGAAGCCGGTCACGCCGGAGGGCATCACCAGTCTGCTTCCCTCACCTGATGGGGTACTTGTGATCGCGCAGCGGAAGCTGTTTCCCGTCGCCGGTGGCGATCCGAAAGAAATTCCCGGTCTGGAGGCCGCCGACCGCATCGTCCGCTGGACGCCGGATGGCAAGGCGTTATTCGTGCGTCGTGCGGTGGCCAGTGGCGGCGCTTCCGTGCAGGTGTTACGCCTCGATCTCGCCACAGGCAAGCGGACGCTGGTGCGGACGATCGATCCACTTCCCGAGGCCGCAGGGATGGGCGGCGTCGGCCAGTTATTGCTGTCCGGCGACGCGAGCGCGTACGTGTACGGCTATGGGGTGACGATGTCGGACCTGTACCTTGTGAAGGGACTCAAGTAATTGGCCCGGCTGCTTAG
>JBKJJZ010000345.1:0-3333 GCA_046597705.1 Vicinamibacterales bacterium
GATAACACCTGCGACGTCTGCCGCCGACAGTTCGGCCGCGGCGGCAGCGACGGACGCCCCCGGCACGACGATCGTGACCGGGCCGCCCAGTTGCTGGGCGGCCGCCACGGCCTCCCAGGACGCGCGATTGAGCGTGCCGTCTCGTTGTTCCGCGATGACCAGGTTCATGTCTGCCTCACGGCGCGGCTCACGCCACGCCCTACGTCCTCAAAAGACACGTGCGTCGTCGCGGAGCACGCGCACGAGTTCGGCGGCGGCCTCGGCCGGCGTGCCGTCGATGATGCGCGTCGCCTTGGTTTTCTCCGGCACGTAAATCGAAACGATCTTCTGGCGAGCGGGCGCCGCCGCGGGGGCAGGCACTGCTTTGATCTCCTTGCGCTTGGCCGCCATGATGCCCTTGAGCGTGGCGTACCTGAGCTGGTTGATCCCGCTCTGAATCGTCAGCACCGCCGGAAGCGGCATCGCGATCCACTGAAACCAGCCGCCTTCGAGTTCGCGCTTCACGCGAAGGTTCGCGGCTTCGATCTGCACTTCCATGATGATCGTCGAGTGCGCCATACCGAGCCGCTCGGCGAGGATCACGCCCACCTGCGCAAAGCCTTGATCGTCCGATTGCAGGCCGGTCAGGATGAGGTCGCACTGTTCGCTTCTTGCCGCTTCGGCTAACGCCTCCGCAGCGGTGAATGCGTCGGCCGTCGCCAGATGATCGCCCTCGACGTGAATGGCGCGATCGGCGCCGCGCGCAAGTGCCTCACGAATCACCTGCGTGACGCGGGCCGGACCGGCGGAAATGACCACTACTTCGCCGCCGTGCTTTTCCTTGAGGCGCAGGGCTTCTTCGAGCGCGTAGGCGTCCGGCTCGTTGAGTTCCCAGGCGGCATCCTGATCGCGGACCCAGGTCTTCTCATCGTTGATCCGAACCTGCCACTCACGCGAAACGACTTGCTTGATACAGACGGCAATTTTCATGAGTGTTCAGTCACCGTCGTAGCGCGACAACAGCAGCGTGGCATTCGTGCCACCGAACCCGAAGGAATTCGACAGCGTGTGCTGAATCTTCATCGGCCTGGCCTTGAGCGGCACGTAGTCGAGGTCACAGGCCTCATCGGGGTTGTCGAGATTGATCGTTGGCGGCGCCATCTGATGCCGGATGGCCAGCGCGCAAATGCCCGCCTCAAGGCCGCCGGCCGCGCCCAGCAGGTGACCGGTCATCGACTTCGTGGATGAGATAGCCAGGCGTGGCGCGTGGTCGCCAAAGACGCGCTTGATCGCCAGCGTTTCGGTCGGATCATTGATCGGCGTCGATGTGCCGTGCGCGTTGATGTACTCCACCTGATCGGGACGAAGCCCGGCCTTGCGGATCGCCATGTTCATCGACCGCACGGCACCATCCGCATCCGGCGGCTGGGCCGTCAGGTGATAGGCATCCGACGAAAGACCATAGCCCGTCAATTCGCAATAGATGTTGGCGCCCCGGCGTTTCGCGCTCTCGAGTTCCTCGAGAATGACGATGCCGGCGCCTTCGCCGATGATGAATCCGTCGCGGTCCTTGTCAAAGGGCCGGCACGCGCGCTCGGGCTCGTCATTGCGGGTCGACAGCGCGCGCATCGACGCGAACCCTGCGACGCTCAGCGGCGTGATCGCCATCTCCGAACCGCCGGCGATCATCACATCGGCATCGCCACGCCGAATGATTTCCGCCGACTCGCCAATCGAGTGCGCCGAGGCGGCGCAGGCCGTGCAGCTGGCCAGGTTCGGGCCCTTCGCGCCAAAGCGAATCGACACATGCCCCGTGGCGAGGTTGATGATGGACGCGGGGATGAAGAACGGCGACACGCGTCTGGGCCCGCCGTTGATGAGCTCGATATGCTCGCTTTGAATCGTGCTGAAACCGCCGATCCCCGACGCGATGAAGACGCCGGTCTGATCGGCGTTCTCCGGCGTTACCTCCAGCTTCGCGTCGTCGACCGCGAACTGCGACGCGGCGATCGCCAGCTGGATGAATCCGTCGAGCTTCTTGACATCCTTTTTCGCCACGAACTGGAGTGGATCGAACCCCTTGACCTCCCCACCGATGCGCGCGGCGTACTGGGTGGCGTCAAAGCGGGTGATCGGTCCAATGCCGTTCGTGCCGGCGCACAGGGCTGCCCAGTTCGCATCCGTCCCAATCCCCACTGAGGAGATCAGGCCCACGCCGGTGATCACTACTCGCCTTGTCAATTCGCCTCCGAGCCGGGGACGGGACGCACCGCGTCCAGCCCTACTTCTTCTTTGTGTGCGTTTCGATGTAGCTCACCGCGTCCTTGACGCGCGTGATCTTCTCCGCATCCTCGTCGGGAATCTCGATGCTGAACTCCTCTTCGAACGCCATGACCAATTCGACGGTATCGAGGGAATCGGCTCCAAGGTCGTCCACGAACGACGCATCAGACGTCACTTCGTCTTCGTCCACGCCGAGTTGTTCCACGATGATTTTCTTTACCTGATCTGCAACGGCCATTCGTCCATCCTCCTACATATGCATGCCGCCATTGACGGCGAGCACGTGTCCCGTAATATACGCTGCCTCGTCCGATGCAAGGAATCGGACGGCGGCCGCAATGTCCTCCGGTGTCCCGAGACGCTGGACCGGAATCTTCTTCGCCCACTCCTCGTGGGCGCCTTCCGAAATCGCCTTGGTCATGTCCGTGTCCACCATCCCTGGCGACACCGCATTGACCGTAATTCCGCGCGAAGCCACTTCCTGAGCCAGCGCCTTGGTGAAGCCTATCAGCCCCGCCTTGGACGCCGCATAGTTGACCTGGCCCGCGTTGCCGGCCTCACCCACGACCGACGTGATGCTGATGATGCGGCCGTGACGGGCCTTCACCATCGCCTTGAGCACCGCATGCGTGCACGTAAACGCGCCGGTCAGATTCGCCGCGATCACCGCGTCCCAGTCCTCGCGCTTCATCCGCAGCATCAGCTGATCGCGGGTGACGCCGGCGTTGTTCACCAGGATGTCGATCCGCCCGTGACGCTCGAGCGCCGACTTCGTGACCTGCTCCACGCTGGCGGCATCGGTCACGTCAAGCGAGGCCAATTCCGCCGCCCCGCCCGCCGCTGTGATGGTATCGACCGTGGCCAGCGCATTGGAGCCGCGCGCCGCGGCAATCACCGTGGCGCCACCCGACGCCAATGAGATCGCGATTGCGCGCCCGATTCCCCGCGAAGCCCCCGTGACCAGGGCCACACGGCCCGTCAACATCCACATGACAGTCTGCCTACTTCACCACAAAATGAGCTCGGAGGCGAAATTGCCCCAGTGTCGAGGTAAGGAAAGGAGTGGGGGAT
>JBKJJZ010000386.1:0-7070 GCA_046597705.1 Vicinamibacterales bacterium
GTCGAGGCTGAAGATGCTCGTCTGGCTGCCTGACGCCTCAGCGGCCGCAAACCAGACTTCATTGTTGGGCGCCCAGGCCAGCGCCCACCAATCTTGAAACGGCTTGCTCTGGGCCACCAGTTTGCCGGACTTGTTGAACACCTTCACTGTGAACGCTGATGGCACATGAATGTCGAAGAACGCGACGTACTCTCCCGAAGGCGAGACCCGCGGCCCCGCAAAGGCCCCCCGGTATCCGACGAGCGGGTCCTTCGCCAGCACTTGACCCACGGGATATTCCATCGTGCCCATCGACCCGACATCGCGAACCACGGCCATCGCGCCGTCGGATCCGAAGTCGGCGAATCGCACTCCCTCCAATTCGGGCCGGGAAGATCCACCGGTCAGTGATCCCTTGGCCAGCGTGCCAAGGCGCCAGTACGAGTTGCCCCCGGTGATGGCCGATCCAGTCAACACGGCCAGGTCGCCCGACTTCGAGACTCCAAGGAGGTCTGCGCCGGGAAACCCGAGTGGGCGGTATTCGAGGCTGTCGAGGCTTGTCACGTAGACGCCGCGCGGTTGGCCGTCCCAGTCGGCGCTGTATACGATCGTGCGGCCATCGGGCGCGAATCTCGCAGTGAAGACGAACCCGTTCTCGAATGAAACGGGCCGGTACGACACATCGCTCGCCGCTGCGAATTTCGGCGCGCCCGTGCCACGCCCGAAATAACCCGCGCCCGCGCCGAGTACAAGCGCACCAGCGACCGCGGCCATCGTGACCAGCGCCGCACGCGGACGCTTCGCCGGTTCGCCAACGGGGACCGCGGCCATCGCGCCCGACGACGCGCTCGTCGTCGATCCCGACAATGCGCCCAGAGCAAATGCGATGTCGCGCGCGTTCTGAAAGCGTTCGTTCGCGTTCTTCTCGAGACAGTGACGGATGATGCGATCGAGCGCGGGCGAAAGATCCGGCCGCGAGCCGACAAGCTCCGGCGGGTCCTGCGTCAGGATCGCCGTCATCGAATCGGCGGCGGTGTCTCGCTGGAACGCGCGCTGGCCACACACCATTTCGTACAACACTGCGCCGAACGCAAATACGTCGGCACGCGCATCCACGGCCTGGCCGCGCACCTGTTCCGGCGCCATGTAGCCGACCGTGCCCATGACGGTTCCCGCACCGGTGAGAGCCATCGTTTGTGTGGCGCCGGAGTGAGCCGTTTCAGCCGCCTGTCGCGCGAGGCCGAAGTCGAGAATCTTTACCTGGCCATCCTCGAGCACGAAGATGTTTTCGGGTTTCAAGTCGCGATGGACGATGCCCTTGCCGTGAGCGGCACCGAGGCCGCGGGCGATCTGGATGGCCATTTCCACCGCTTTGCGTACCGGGATCGGCCCGCTCGCCAGACGATCGCGCAACGTCTGCCCCGTCAGCAGCTCCATGACGACGTAGAGCTGGTCTTCGTGCACGCCGGTGTCAAAGATCGCGATCACGTTGGGATGCGAGAGCGCGGCCACGGCCTGTGCCTCGCGTTCAAACCGCGCGCGCCGATCAGTGTCCGCAGCGAATGACGGCGGCAACACCTTGATGGCGACGTCACGGCCCAGCCGCGCGTCTTTGGCTCGATAGACCTCGCCCATTCCGCCGGCGCCGATGGGCCCGGTCACCTCGTACGGCCCGAGCCGTGTCCCTGAACTTAGTGTCATTCAGCCATTCCCGTCATTTCCCGCAGTTCCGCCAGTTCCGCCAGTTCCCCACTACTTGACGATCTTCATAGCCGGGGGCGGCTCGACTTTCCACCACCATTGCGGACCAAGCGGCTTCTGGCGCGGGTAGGTTTCATTCAGCGTGGCAGCATCATAGAGCCGGCCGTTCTTCATCACCTGGGAAATCTTCGACGAATTCTTGAGATCCTCCAGCGGATTCGCGTCGAGCACCAGCAGGTCCGCCATCTTGCCCACCTCCAGCGAACCGATGTCCTTGCTGAGCCCGATGGATTCCGCGCCGTCCATGGTGGCCAGCCGCAGCGCGTCGTGTGCCTTCATGCCGCCCGACGCCATCATCCAGAGTTCCCACTGCGCGCCCAGCCCCTGGACTTCACCGTGCGAACCAAGGCCCGCCTTGCCTCCACCCTCCACCCACTTGCGCAGCTGCTGGGCATGCAACGGGAACACATACTGATCGGTGCGATTGAAATCGGTGCGTTTCCACTTGTCGAGTTCGTCATGTGGAGTGAACGTGCGAAGGCGCGCATCCTGATCGACATCTGAATTGGTCAGGTAGTACTGGCGGCCTGTCGGTCCTCCGTAGCTCACGATCATCGTCGGCGTATACGTGAGGCCGCTGGCTGCGCCCAGCTTCACCACGTCGCCATAGAAGGGGCTGATCGGCAGCGAGTGCTCCAGGCCCGCGTAGCCATCCTGCATCAGCGTGAGATTCATGGTGAAGTTCGAGCCGCCTTCGGTCGTGGGCGTCAGCCCCAATTCCTTCGCTGCCATGATGACCCACTGTCGCACTTTGCGATCGCCCACCATGTACTGCTTGATGGTCTTGGTGTTGTAGTGGTCCGAATAGCGGCGCAGCACTTCGCGTGCTTCCTCGAGACTGCGGATGTTGTCGGCAGCGAAGATGCCGGGACCCGTCGAATAGAGGCGCGGGCCGATCAGCTGGCCGGTCTCCATCAAGTCCTGATACGTCAGCGCATCCTCAGACGAGGTCTGTGGATCGCGCTGCGTCGTGACGCCGAACGCGAGCTGCGCCAGGAACTGTGAGACCTGCGCGCGGTGAACGCCCCACGCCACCCATGTATGCGCGTGCACATCGACCAGGCCGGGCATGATCGTCTTGCCTTTGAGGTCGCGCATCACGGCGTCCGCGGGAATGACGACCTTGCCGGCCGGGCCTACCGCAGTGATCCGGTTGTCGGTAATGACGATGTCGCCGCGTTCGATGACTTCCGCGCCCTTCATCGTGATGATGCGCGCGTTGCGAAGCGCGATCGTGCCCTTCGGCTTGTCCTTGTCCACGATGATCTCGACGTCTACGCGATGGGGCTCGTACTCAAACGTCGGCGGCTTAGGCGTGGCCACGGGGGGAACTGGCTGGACTGACGGAACTGTGGCGCGTTCGGCTTCGGCCTCGGCAGTAGCGCGATTCGCGCTGTCCACCTCGGCCGCAAGCGCAAGGTCATGCACGAAGAAGCTCCGGCCGATTGAATAGAACGCGGCGGTGCTGTTGTTGGTCCAGCCCGCGAAGTCGCCGCCGACCTTCGTCAGGCGCCAGGTCGGCACGGACGATCCCGACCCGGCCGAGACTGTGGGCACAGCCCCGCCTACCGGAGGCACCGTCACCATGAAGACGTTCCGATTGGCGCGCACGAGTGCGCGTTTACCGTCTGGCGACAAGACCACTTCGTCTGGCGCTCCTCCACCGCCACCGGGCAGCGCAGGCGCGGTAACCTTCACCACCGGTTTGAAATCCGTGCCATCGAAGCGTACCGACAGCAGCCCCTCAGAACCGGCCCACACATAGATGCGTTCGGGGTCGGGACCAATGTGCGGCGCGTTGCGGCCCTCCTGAGTGGCGCCGCTCGCGACCCACGTGATTCGCGTCGGCGCACCCCCGGCCGCTGGCATCCAGACGTATTCGAGCTCAGCCGCGCCGCTGTGGCTGCCAAAGTCTTCCAGCGTTCGCATGCGGTGCATCTTCGAACCACGAACAGCGACGATGCGTGAGCCGTCGCGAGAGTAGGTGATCTTGTCGAAGAACGCCGAAACCGGCGTGAGCTTCTGGGGCTGGCCGCTGCCGTCCGCGCGCAAACGGTAGATGTCGCCACCGGTGTCGTCATTCCACGTGACGTACGCGATGTACTGGCCGTCAGGTGACCACACGGGCGCATGTTCCACATCAGTGCTCGTGGTCAGCCTGCGAGCGTTGCGGATCACGGCGGCTGCGGTCGGGGTGGGTTCCGGCGTTGGCGTCGGAGTTGGCGTCGGAGTTGGTGGCTTGTCCCCCGTAGCTCCGGCAGGAGCGGAGGGGGACGCGGCAGGTGCGGGCTTCTCCTTCTTGACGCCTTTGCCTTGTGGCAGGTCCGCGATCCACAGGCGATCGAGCGCCGAGAACACCACGCGGCTTCCATCCGGCGACGGCCGTGCACCACGAATCTGCGAGACCGTGAGCTTCTGGTCGTCGATCGGATAGTCAAACCGCACGAGCGGGCCGAGCGGCTGATCGACCTTGGCCGTGAACGGAATCTCCGTCGCCTCGCCCGATGGCACTGCGACGCGCCAGAACTTTCCGCCGTAGGTGGTGATAATCGCGGATGAATCCGGCGTGAACGCCGATGCGGGATAGACGTCGCGGTCCCGTGCACCGCCGCCTTCACTGTCGTCGCGCTGCACATCCATCTTCAGCCAGCGGTCCTCGCCGGTGCTGAGATCGATCAGTTTGAGCGCGGCGCGGGAATCGTATCGAGTGGCGTAGGCCAGCCATCGCCCGTCAGGACTGGGTGCGGGACGAAATGCGCCCTCATGCTCGTGAGTGCGCATCTGCAACCGCCCGCTCTCGCGATCGAGCTGCGCGATTTGATAGGGACCCACTTCGCGCCCGGAGCTGCGATCACCCGGGTGGGGGTCGTAGTTCGCATCGGACTCATCGCCCACGTTACGCGTGACAAAGCCCGACGGCACGGCGCCACGCACGTTGACCCATAGAAACTTCGGATCGCTGGCAAACGCCGGGCCCAGCAACGCGGGCGCGGCCGGCGCGGCAGCCCCCGGCGCGGGCGGAGTGGCGGGCGCGCCGGTCATCTGCAAGCCGGACCCGCCGCTCTCGTGATAGAGCCAGAGTTGCGCGCCTTTCGCAGCCAGCACGTAATCGCCCTCCGGTGTCCAGATCGGCGACATGTAGTTGTCCCGCTCCGTCGTCGTGAGCGCCCGCGCCTTCGTCCCGTCAGCGTTCGCGATCCAGATGTTCTCGGACCCATTCCGGTCGCTGATAAAGACGATGCGTTTGCCGTCAGGAGAGAAGGCGGGCTGCATGTCATACGCCTGGCCGTTGGTAATGCGCGTGGCGTCGCCGCCAGTGACGGGCAAGGTGTACAGGTCGCCGAGCAGTTCGAAGACAAGCGTCTTCCCATCACGTGACAAGTCGAGCGACATCCACGTGCCTTCCGACGTGGTGAACGACATGGTTCTGCTCGTGGTGAGCGGCAGGCCTTTGTTCTTGATGGCGTCGGCCGCGGCTTTGTCATTGTCCTGGCGGCTCTGGGCCGAGGGCACCGGCATCAGGGCGACGACGAGGATGATCAATACGGTGAAGAAACGGGCTGTGTGAAACATTGGCCACCTTTTGGAAATGGTGACAGGAGGATGACATAGGTTGCCTCATTCACGACACGCCCGTACAATCGCCCATCCTTGGAGTTCCTTATGTCACGCAAGTTGGGCGTACTCGTGCTGCTTGTAGCCCTGGCCGTCGCACAGCCGCACGCGCAGATTCCGCAGGGCCTGTTCACGGAGGTCTTCCCGCGGGAGGAGTTTGCCGGACGACGCGAACGGGTGTTCGAGGGCATCGGCGATGGCGTGGCGATCCTGCAGGGCGCGGTGGAGAAGTCTGCCGAGTTGCCGTTCAGGCAGAACACGCAGTTCTTCTATCTGACAGGGGTCGAAGTCCCGCGAGCCATCCTCTTGATGGATGGCCGTACGCGTCGTTCGACGCTTTATATTCCGGCGGCGGGTTTTCGGCTTCGCGCGCTGGGTCCGTCGCTGGTGCCTGGAGACGAAGCCGCAAAGATCACGGGCCTGTCGGCCGTGTTCCCACGCGAAGCGTTCACCGAAGCGGTAGCTTCCATCGGTCGCGAGAGACGCAGGGTCTATACGCCGGCGGGAGGCGATGTCGTCGGCGGCGGGTCCCGGGGTGAAGTCACCGGCCTTGCCAACGCTACGCAGAATGATCCGTGGGATGGCCGTGAGTCACGCGAGGCTGCGTTCCTGGCCAAGCTCCGAGTGACTGCGAACTGGCCGGAACTCGCGGTTCAGAATCTGGACCCAATCATCGATCGGCTACGCTCGGTGAAGAGCGCGCGGGAGATTGCCGTGATTCGCGAGGCCACGAAACAAGCCGGGGCGGGCATCTTGGAGGCCATGCGCGAGGCCGAGCCGGGGTTGTACGAGTACGAACTTCAAGCCGTGGCGGAGTACGTGTTCAAGAAGGGCGGCTCACAGGGGCCGGCGTATTTCGCGCTCGTCGCGACTGGGCCGAACATGCCCTACTCGCACTACCACAAGGGCACGCGGAAGCTCGCGGATGGCGATCTGGTGCAGTTCGACTACGCGCCGGACTTTCAGTACTACGTGTCGGACGTGACGCGGGTGTTCCCGGCCAACGGCAAGTTCACACCCATTCAACGTGAGTTCTACACGGTCTATCTGAGGATGTATCAGGCCCTGATCGGCGTCATCAAGCCAGACGTGCCGGTCAATGACCTGCTGAAGGAGGCTGGGCGTCAGATGCTGGCGATTGTCGGCGGCACCACATTCACCAGTCCGCAAATCAAGACTGCAGCCACGGCGTTCGCAAATCGGTACGCCACCAGCACGGGGACAAGCTTCGGTCACGGCATCGGGATGGAAGTGCATGACGTCGGCCGCGGACGCCCGCCGGAGGGAACACCGGTGACCCTGGTGCCCGGGCAGCTGTTCACGATTGAACCTGCGCTCATGGTTCCCGAGCTGGGGTTGGCGATGCGTCTCGAAGACGCACTGCTCGTTACCGGGAGCGGCTACGAAAACCTGTCTGCGTTCGTACCGCTCGAGATCGCCGCAATCGAGAAACTCATGACCGAGCCAGGGATCACGGCGCTGATCAAAGCGCGTAGGTAACGTAGGGCGTCCCTTCAGGGGCGCCGTGAATTGGCGCGGCTAAAGCCGCGCCCGTAATACAGCCAAGCGACAACTGCTCTAGCGTCTCGGGGGTAAAGGCTGCTTTCACAGCTCCTCGATCTCGCGAAGCATCCCCACAACCATCGCTTCCACCACCACGCGGCCTTTCTCGCGCGTGGCGAGGGTCGCGTCGCCGTAAATGCCTGTCGGCGAGT
>JBKJJZ010000508.1:0-6002 GCA_046597705.1 Vicinamibacterales bacterium
GAAATAACCAGCTGCCCGGATATTCAGTTATTCAGATGGCTTTGATGGTGGACGGCGCGAGGATCGAACTCGCGACCTCTGCATTGCGAACGCAGCGCTCTCCCAGCTGAGCTAGCCGCCCACGTAAGGAACTCCACGGCAGCCCACGCAGTGGGTGCCGGGTCTTAAGTCTAGTAGAACATCCGCGTGCTTGTCACCGGTATTTCCGTCCAGGTGCGACGGTCGTAGAAGTCCACGGGCTTGAAACCGGGGTTTGTCCGGCGGAATGCGAAGTAGCGGCGGCGCAGCCGTTCAACCCGGACGTCCGACGATCGAATCTTCACATGCGGAACTTCGTAGAGCATCCGCTCCACCTTCCACACGTGGCCGGAAGAGAGTCGCCAGTCGTAGTTCCCCAGCACGCGCAGGTCCACCATGCCGTAAGCCTGGACACGTCCTGTCGTATCGATGTACGGCTCGAAGTAGGAGAGTGCCATCGCTCGCAGCGATCGGAACACCGGTTTGCGGCCGTGCAGTCCCGGGTCTCGCGAGCGAGCCACAGATCCCCATCCAGTGCGCGTCTTGTAAACGAAGATGACGTGATCGAGTCCGTCTTCGGATTCGAGGCTCATCACGGTTGGCGGATAGCCGTGCTGTTCAAGGATCACAGCGGCGGTGAGCGCGGCCTCCAGGCAGTGTGCGCTTCGCGTCGCAATCACGCTGCGAAACGTCCGCTGCTGCGGGCCTCCCGGCGGTGGCTCGGTGTTGTACTCCAGGCGATTGAGAAAGCGCTGCACCCCGATCGGCGTCGTCAACCGGTTGATGACGCGGCGTTCCCCTGGAGTGAATGCGGAACGCGGAGGTGCCTCACCGACGCCAGGAACTGGCTTACTTGAGAATGCCACGCAGGTCCGCGAGAACGGTCGCCGGTGTCCAGTCGGTGCCGGAGTAAATCTTGACGATGCGGCCGTCCGCATCAACCAGTGTGGTGCGAAGGTTGTGCGTGACGTCGGCAGGCGAGGCGTCGCCGCGAATGACGCTGACACCGAACTTTGCCGCCAGCCGATCTGTGGTCACGCGGTCACCAGTAAGCCAGGTCCACACGGCAGGGTCGGCATCGTGCGTCGCGGCAAACTCGGCCAGCACGGCCGGCGTGTCATGCTCGGGATCAAACGAAACGGAGACCAGCTTCAGTCGCCCCTTGAGCGTGGCGTCAGCGGCGAGGCTCCGTTGAATCGACGCGAAGTTCCGGTTCATCGCGGGACAGAAGTTGGGCAGCGGGCACTGCGTGTAGATGAAGGTGACCAGCATCGGCGCGCCCTTCCATTCCAGGAGCGTCCTGCGCCTATCCGTCTGGTCGATGAGCGCGGCGTCCGGCATCGCGTCGCCGACGGCGAGGATGCCTTCCGTCATCGCAACGCTATTCGTGTCAGTGGGGATTGGCGCGTTGCCGGTATGGGTGATCGCCACGATACGACCGACCAGTCCGCTCACCTCGAGCGTCGCCGTGACCGTTTCGCCGGGCGTGCGGCCGATCATCAACGTCTTCACCGCCACCGGAAAGCTCATCGTCATTCCGGGCATGTAGCCGGCGATGTCCCCGTGCTTGATCGTCAGCTCCTGCCGCTCGGCATGCACCGCGAGGACCTGGCCGGACAGTTCATAGCGTTTAGCCGGGGGCTGGCTGCCGCAGGCGGTGAGGAACAGAAGAAGCCCCGCGAGAAGAGGTGTCCGGAGGGCGGCACGCCTCACGTCTGGGGCGCGCCGACGAGCCAGCCGTCCTTCAACTCGATGACGCGCGAACCGTATTCCGCATTGGCTTCCGAGTGGGTGACCTGGATGATCGTGGTGCCCGCGTCGTTCAGCTTGCGGAACAGCTCCATGATTTCGCGGCCCTGGCTGGAGTGGAGGTTGCCGGTGGGTTCGTCCGCCAGGATGACCTTCGGGCTTGCGATGACCGCACGTGCCACGGCCACCAGTTGCTGCTGTCCGCCCGACAGCTGATTCGGATACAGGTCTTTCTTGCCGACGATGGCGAAGCGGTCGAGGATGTCGCAGACCATGCTGTCGCGTTCGCTCTTTTTGATGTCGCGATAGGAGAGCGGCACATCAAGATTCTCGTAAACCGTCAGATGGTCCAGCAGGTGATAGCTCTGAAACACGAATCCGACCCACTTTTTGTGCAGGGCCGCGCGGTCTTTCGTACTCAGCCGGTGCACGGGCTGCCCGCCGAAGTAGTACTCGCCGGCCCAGGCGCTGTCGTGCATCCCCAGGATGTGCAACAGCGTGGACTTGCCTGCACCGGACGGACCCATGATCGAAACGAACTCGCCATCCTTGATGTCTAGCGTAATTCGCCGCAGCACCCACGACCGTGAGGTGCCGTGGGCGTACGACTTTTCAAGCTGACGAAGAGAAATGAGAACGTCCGAGGGGGCCAGCAGTTCGTCAACCGGCTCGGCCGCCTGGGGGGTTCGTGAGAAAAACGCCATGGCCCTGATTGTAACGGGGTTTGGCGGCGTTCACCGACACCCGGACGCCGCTGGCCGAATCAGAACAGATCCCTGCGGACCCCATCCGTAATCTGCCCTTGTGATGAGAACGAATGCCGAACGATGGCTTGTGGCCGTGGGGCTTGTTGGCGCGACGGCGGCGATGGGCGCGGCCAGCCTGTGGTGGACGCTCGTGACTGGAGGAATCTGGTGAAACGCAAAGACTTGCTGACGGGCGTGATGCTGATAGGGATCGGCTTGATCTTTCTCGCCTCGAATTTGGGGACGATGCCGGAGATAAACGTGGCGCGTATGTGGCCGCTGATTCTGGTGGCCATCGGCGTCATCAAGATTCTGGCTCCGGGTGACGACAGCCGTTGGGATGGCGTGCCGCTGATTCTCATCGGCGCCATCTTTCTGGCACACAATTACCGGGTCATGCGCATCCACGATTCCTGGCCGCTGTTCATCGTCGTGGCCGGGTTGACCGTGATGTTTGGGGCGGGGCGTCGCAAGGTGGAAGGCAAAAGGCCATGAACACCTCGACAAAGCCGTCATTCCGCGTGACGCCCCAGATCATCCTGGGCCTGCTCATCGTCGCTTTCGGGGTCATCCTGACGCTCGACAACCTTGAATATCTCGACGCGGGCAACATACTGAGGTATTGGCCCCTCCTGCTGGTGGCGTTCGGGCTGGCCAGGATATTGGGCACCGACTGCACCTCCAGCAGAGTCTCGGGTGGCATCATGGTCGTCGTCGGCCTTTGGCTCACGGCCGACGACCTCTTTGGCGTTCCCATCGACTTCGCGCGCTGGTGGCCGATGTTTTTCGTGGCGATTGGCGCGCTGATCGTTTTCCGTGCCCTCAAGGGTGGCGGCCCGCGAGGGCCCGAGGTTTACACCAGCACTGACGGAGCGTTCTCCGAAGTCGCGGTGTGGTCCGGCAAGGTGCGGCGCATCACGTCTCCGTTGTTTCGACGTGCCGATCTCACGGCCATCATGGGCGGAGTCGAAGTGGACCTGCGTGGGGCATCGACCGGCGGTCAGGAAGCGGTAATCGACGTGTTCGCATGGTGGGGTGGCATCGAGATCACGGTCCCGCCGGACTGGGCCGTGTCGAACCAGGTGGTGGCGTTCATGGGCGGCGCTGAAGACAAGAGTTCCGGCACGCAGGACGCGCGCAATAGACTGGTGGTCCGGGGATTCGTCGTGATGGGCGGCATTGAGATCAAGACGTCGTGAGCCTTTAGCGCGACATGGCAACTACGTTCGCTGATCGCCGGCGTCTGAAGTTCCACCTGATTGCATGGGGCCTGGTCGGTGCGTTGCTGGCCATGCTCGCGCACAACGGCTTCGCGGTGCCTTGGGCATTGGCGCTGGCGTTCGGCGTGCCCCTTGGCCTTCTGGCCGCTCCTCTGTCCTTTTCGGCGTGGTTCATGGCGAGGGCGATGCCCGCCTCGCGCACTGCCGCCTGGCAATTGGTCGTCAGCGCAGTGGTGGCTGCAGTGATTGCCGGGTCGGTGTGGACCAGTGCCGGGCGATGGTGGTGGCGCCTGCTGGGCCGCTTCGGTCTCGCGGGCGACGCGGCGGAGTCGCCGGCGTTTGTCAGTCTGCTGATGGGGTTCGGCGCGCTCGCGTATCTGTTGTCGGTCACGGTGCAGTACGCGCTGCAGGCGACGGAAGACTCAGCCGCCCTCGCCCAACGCGACTTGCAGCTGCAGGTGGCCGCCAGAGAGGCGGAACTGCGAGCCTTGCGGGCGCAGGTTGATCCGCATTTTCTGTTCAACAGCCTCAATGCGGTGTCGGGCCTGATCGGCTCTGACCCTGAACGCGCGCGAGAGATGGTGCAGCGCCTGGCGGACTTCCTTCGCTCCAGCCTGACGCTGGGCAAGGTCCCGTGGATCGAACTGGAACGGGAACTCGCACTCGTATCGAGTTATCTGGAGATCGAGCGCGTGCGATTCGGTGACCGTCTCCGCGTGCGCGTGGAGATGGAGGACGGCCTGGGCCGCGTGCCCGTGCCGCCGCTGCTGCTGCAGCCCCTGGTGGAGAATGCCGTCAGGCATGGCATCGCGACGTGTCTGGAGGGCGGCACCATTCAGGTGGAAGCCACACGTCGCGGCGATCTGGTGTGGCTGACGGTGAGCAATCCTCGAGACGGAGAATCCACCAGACACGGCGCCGGCTTTGGGTTGGACATCGTGCGGCGCCGGTTGAGCGGCGCCTTCGGCACCCGTGGAGCGCTGGCGGTGGAGCCGTCGCCCACGGAGTATCGTGTGTCGATTACTTGGCCTATTGAGAGCACCTGGCCGGTGGAGCCCCAGTATGAGTGAGTTGCAGATGCCGCTTCGCGTGGTGATCGTGGATGACGAGGAACTGGCCCGGCTGGCCCTGCGACAGCATCTGACCACCCTGGGCCAGATCGAGATCGTCGCCGAATGCCGCAACGGGTTCGAAGCCATCAAGTCCGCGTCCGAGCACAAGCCTGATGTGATGTTGCTCGACGTGCAGATGCCGAAGATCGACGGCTTCGAAGTGCTCGAAGTCATTGGCCGCGAGATTCCCGTCGTCTTTGTCACCGCGTACGACGAGTTCGCCCTGCGGGCGTTCGAAGTCCACGCAGTGGACTACCTGCTCAAACCCTTCACGGCGGCGCGACTGGGCGAGGCGCTGGAGCGCGTGCGCTCCCGCCAGGCGGCGCTGGCGGTGCCGGCCGGACAATTGCGCGCGGCTGCTCGCAAACCCGGGACGGCCCTTGACCGCGTCATCATCCGGGACGGCGCGGACGTGCACGTGCTGGTGGTGGGGAAGATCGATTACGTGGAGGCGCAGGACGACTACGTCAGCTTCCGCACGGCCGGCAAGTCGCTGCTCAAGGAACAGACGCTGGCGGATCTGGAATCGCAACTCGACCCCCGCCGATTCGTGCGCATCCATCGATCGTACCTGCTCAACATCGACCGGCTGGCCAAGGTCGAGCTCTACGCCAAGGACAGTCGCGAGGCGATTCTGCAGGACGGCACCAGACTCCCGGTCAGCCGTACGGGGTACCAGCGGCTGCAGCAGCTGCTCTGACGGGAGGAAGGCCGAGTGCTGTACGTAGGGCGTCCGAAGGGCTGTACGTAGGGCGTCCCTTCAGGGGCGCCACAGTCTGAGGCGCCAGCAGTGTCGTCGCGGGGTGCTTGACAACGCGTGCCGATTAACTAACTATCTAGTTAGTTAAATGCGCCGCCCGTCAAAAGCCGCAGGTCGCGTTCGGGATGCGGTGGCCTCCCGCGCCCGGGTCTGGTCCGCCGCCGCCCACGAGTTTGCCGCTCGCGGCTTCGATGGCGCAAAGGTCGATCGCATCGCCGCCAGTGCGCGCGTCAACAAGGCGATGATCTACTACCACTTCGCCAGCAAGGCCGGGCTCTACAACGCAATTCTCCAGGACACGTTTTCCGCCATTGCCGCAGCGGTCCATCTGGTTCGCCAGGCCGGCGGAAGCGCGGAGTCCCAGATGCGCGCGTATGTAACCGCGGTCGCAGGCGTC
>JBKJJZ010000617.1:0-8992 GCA_046597705.1 Vicinamibacterales bacterium
ATCGAGGCAAAGCGAAGCCGCTGATTCTACTCGGGGAGTGACCAATGGCGGCGTATGTTGCCGCGCCACTCCGGTGATTGCGAACTGGCCCGCCTTTCATGTTCACAACGGCACAGACGGCCGTCGCCACTGTTTGGCGTTCCTGAAAAAGCGGCCATGATGATCACTGGCCACGAAACGCGATCGGTATTCGACCGATGCAGAATCCGCGTGAACGGTGCAGCACGCGCGACGGTTGTAAGACGCTGATTCTAAAGTGCCGGGGGTGGGAATCGAACCCACACGTTCCGTGAGGAACTCAGGATTTTAAGTCCTGTGCGTCTGCCAGTTTCGCCACCCCGGCGCATGAGTAGAATCAACAGCTTAGCGTGAGCGGCCTCCGAACGGTGATGCCGTTTGGCTGCCACTGTCACTCAAACTGTCACGGTCAAGTCGGCGGACGGCTTCCTGCAGGTCGGACTCGGCCGTGATGGCATACCGCCGATAGACCGCCTCCGTCTTGTGGCCGGTGAGTGCCATCGCCACCGAACGCGACAAGCCACGATGCTCCATGTTCCGCACTGCGGACCTTCGGAGGTCGTGCGGAATGCGGCCAGGGAAGCCAGCGGCCTTACAGGCCACCGTCCAGGCGCCACGGATGCTGACCATCGGCCGGCCATTGCGGTGGAACACCCACGGGCAGATCACGTCCTTTGCCCGCAAGGCCTCATGCTGGCGCCACAGTTCGTCGAAGAGCGTCCGCAGGGCTCCGGTGAACGGGAACACCCGCCCGGCCTTGTTCTTCGTCCTGCCGGGGTCCAGGCGCACTTCTCCGGACTGCCGGTCCACCTGTCGCCACTCCATCGGCAATACCTCGGACTGGATACGCCAGCCGGTCACGTACGCGAACTTGACGACGGGCACGACGGCCGCCGGCAACTTCGCGACAATCGCATCGAAGGCCGCGTCATCGACGAAGCCTTGCCTCGTGTTGTCCTCAGCCAGCATCGGGATATGCGGCTTGAACGTCAGAACCGACGCCCGCATCGCCAGCGAGTACATGCGCTTGACTGCGGCCAGTTCCCGGTTCACTTCCGCCGCCGCGGCGCCGGCTGCCAATCGCTTCGCGGTGAAGGCCACCAGATCGGCCGTCGTGATATCGGCCATCCGGCGCCCGCGGAAGTAGGGGAGTAGATGCAACCGGATTCGACGGTCCAGGCAATCAGCAGACCGGCGCTTGTTCGCAGCGTAGTCCGCCTTGATGGCTGACACGGCATCCTCGAAGCGATACCGCGCGCTGCGTCCTGAGACAGGTTCCCCGGCCGCGATCTTCCCCTCGAGCAGCTTGAGCCGCCGAAGGGCATCGCCCTTCAACGTGTACTTCGTCGCCTCCTGATGCGCCCGGCCAGCCCGGTAGTAGCGGATCGTCCAGGTGGAGCACGTCTGGACTTGCCCGGCCTTGTCGCGATAGGTGCGTTGGAACAGTTGACCCATTCTGCTACCTCAACAGGTCCGCATAATCTGGAAGCGGCCGGCTCATCGCGCACCGCCAATCGGCGCGCCGGTGAGCCTTCGGCGCAGGACGATTCGCTCTTCTCGGGTCAGCCGACGCAGCCACACGATCGGTCCCGTCTGACGCACACACGGGTGTGCAAGGTTCCAGTGCCAGCCATGCCGAAAGATGGACGGATGCCAGGCCTTCATCGGACACCGCCATCGGTCATGTAGAAGTAGGCGAACATCGCGCCGACGAGGAACCCATTCTCGCCGTGCGTGTAGCGGTAAGCTCTGAGAAGCCTGTCCGCATCAAGCCCGGCGGCCTTGAGCGCCGGTCGCAGCTCCTGGTCGTCGTCGATGATGGGGTCGTCCTCATGCATGCGCTCGATGAACGTCTCGAGGTTGACGACTTCGGATTCGTTGATGCGTCGCGATCTGACGGTCGCCATGAAGCCGGGCATCAGGTCAGCGATGATCTGCACAACAGCAATGGGAATGTCGTTCCCGATGTCGCAGGTTGAACGAAGCATGCCGATGAGCGGCAACGGAAGGGTCTGATCGATGGACTTCGAGCGTCTGGTAGCCTTCATCGGGCACCGCCAATCCGACGTCCGATCGCCAACCCGAGGAAAAACGCCGCCTCCGAGTACGCGCACTCGATTTCAACGTCCACACAATCCGGGACCTTGGACATCGGCGGTTGCATTCGCATGAGGTAGTCGTTCACGGCCTTCCGGTGTTTCTGCATCGTCCGCCCTTGGGGAGTCGTCGCGATGATTCGATTAATCGCGCGGTAGAAGGACTCCGACGATTCCAAGCTCGCGCCGAACAAGGCGCCGTGTGTCGCGAGGAGCGGATCGGCCTCCCGCTGTGAGGCTTCGATGAGCGATGAGATCCTGGGCGTGACAGCCGCGGGTAGATAAAACAGTGCCGCAGGTTTCTTGAGGGACTTCTGGCGGGTGGTTCGTGTCTTCATATGGCCTCCAAAAAGAGGCCGGGTGACTGCTACGATCGTAGGCAGCCAGGTCCGGCACGGGGTTACGTGTCGTTCTCGGTCAGGGCCGCTTGCGCGTTGACGCGCGCTTGCGGTCCGCTTTCGTCGTGATGCCCTTGGTTTCCAGCCAGGCCGCCAACGCACGGCGGACCTGTTCAGACACCGGCACACCATCCCGCTCACGCACCGCACGTAGCCCGTCGAGAACTTCGGGATCGATGCGGAAGCCGGTTTGCGTTTTGGTGCTGGGACTCACGGACATAGAACGTATAACACTTGTAACCATCTGTCAAATACCTTCGCGACTGGGATTCCCGCATGGATTCGCACAAACCGACCCGGCATGTGCGCGTCGTGAGGATGGGACAGCCCCCGTCGGTCTCACAGGAGCTTCGAGCCTTTTGGCTGAAAGGCCGTGCTTCCTCACGACGCGCTTGGCGCTAGGACGCGCTGGCCGCATGCCGCGCGGCCAAGGTCATAACCGTTCAATCCGCGGCGCCCGGCACCGATCAGGGAATCGCCAGCACTCTCTCGAGACGTTCACCGGCACGGCGACCGACGCGATCTGTTCACGCTCCACCCCGGACAGATACTTCGTGCCCGCCTTGACCTGGATCAGTTTGACGTCGGCCGCACCCACGGCGATCACGTCGAACACGCCCAGACTGGCCGAGGCACGCGTGCAGACGTAACCCGCTGCCTCAAGGATGCGCATGGTGCGGTGTTCCGCCCTTGTGCCCTTTGCCTTTGTGTTCACGGCTTCACCGTCCGAACCTCAGTTGGATGTTCTGACCAATCCGGCCAGAGACGAGCTTGGTGATCTCCTGCTGTTCTGCTGAACTCAGCCCGAAGAATCGACGCTTGACCTTGCTCTTTCCCGCACCGATCGAGTGATGAAACGCGGCCTTCATTCCTGGCGAGACCGAGCGATTCCGCTGAATCAGCGTCGGGCCTGCGGGCTTCTTCTTCGCCGGCTTCTTCGCGGCTGCCTTCTTCTTGGCCACTACCGGACCCCCAGCAGTTTCAGCCGTGGCTTCAGGCCGTAGATCACCGTATCGAGGACCGTGTTCTCGCCAATCTGCACGACGATCTTCTGTTCGACCTTCTCGCGTGACATGCCGCCGCCCACGCGCCCATCGTTGAGCGCCGACAGCGCGGCCACGCCCTTGCGGGACACCACGAACTCGCCCGGGGTCAGCATGGCGCGCACGGTGTCCGTGCCCCGTTTCACCCAGCCGCCGGTATCCATGTACTGCACGCCCTGCGGGGTCACGTAGCCGCCGCGCCACGCATGGGACGTAGGCGGGCCGCCGCCATTACTCGGGCCGCTGGAGCCGCCGTCGTAGGTGTAGACCGGAATGCGGACCCCGTGCAGCGCCTTCTGCGCGACGTCAGAGAGTGCCCCGCCCACGCTGTCGCGGATGGTCGCCGCGAGTTCCTTCATCACGTCGATCAGTTTCTTGGTCGTGTCCTGCATCGTCTCGCCGAACTTCAGGTTCTCGACGCCTTCGAGCTTGTTGCCGTTCTCATCAACCAGCAGGCCCATCTCGATCAACTTCTGGATCATCGGCTGCATCTGCTTCGGTATTTCCCCGCCGAAGGACAGCGCCTGCTTCACCAGTGCGGAGATTTCATCCGACATGCCACGGAGGACGCCTTCGTTCATGTCCTCCCCGATGAACGCGGCCAGCCGTTCAAAGTCGGTGTAGATGTCCTGAGCGGCGGCAGAGAGTCCGCCCTGCTTGAACTTCGGCCCCAAGGCTTCCAGGCTGATGCCGTACTTGTCGGCCAACTGACCGGCGGATTCCCAATCGGGGATCATCGCCCGAGCCGCTTCAGCCGTTTTTCCCTGCGTGTCGAGCAGGTCTTTGACGGACTGGATCCACGCCTGATTGGCGACGGTATCGCGTTTGCCGATGACGTTCAGCCCTTCATGAACGAGACTGGCACCCTTCGCGCCCATCCCTCGCAGATCGTCATACATCGCCGCAAGGCTGGAGTAGCCCATGTCGCCGGCGAATTGTTCGCGGCCCTTCTTGGTGTCATTGCCGCCGAAGACCTTACCCACCAATCCGCCGATGGCACCTCCGGCAAGCGCCCCGAGCGGACCCAGGAAGCTCAGCGCGCCCTTCAGGAGCTTGCTCGTGCTTTCGCCAAGGATGTTTTTGGCCAGGTCCGCACCGATCGACCGGCCGATGCTCGCGCCCATCGCCCGGCCCACGTCGCCGCCGCCTTGGATGGCGCCGACAACAATGTCCCCCAGGCCTTCAATGCCGGCCATGAATCCCGACTTCAGGCCGTCACTGATGCGCCGCCCCGTGGATCGGATGTCATCCATACGGGCGGTGATCCCATCGAAGAACCCCTGCACGATCTCGCCGCCGCTGGGCAGGAACTGCAGATCGTTGCGGGCCGCAAACCCATCGAAGAAACTCCGCACCTCTGCCGTGACGCCGGGCAGGGTTTGTCCGAACTGCGTCAGGTCATCGTTGCCCACGCGGATCGAATCGAAGAACGACTCAGCCCGCGCCGTCACGCCCTGCAGGGTCTGACCGAGCGTCTTCGCGCTCTTCGCGATGGTCCCCACCACTGTGCTGGTCTTCTTGCCCGTCTCGACAACGCCATCGAGATTCACAACCAGACCCTTGGTGGCCCACGAGAAATCCATGACCGCCTTCGTGCCGTCCACCAGAGACAGACGCATGGGAGCGTTGCTCGCCTCCCTGATGTGATCCTGCGTCTCCCGGAAGTTGTCCATCCGAACCTTGGCTGCCACGAACGCGGCGCCGACGCCAGCGAGCGCGATCGCCACGGGCCCGCTGAGTGACCCAACGACCGCGGCAAGCCCGATCTTTGTTCCGGCGGACGCGACGCCAACAGCGGCAATGCCGGCCGCTACGGCTTGATAGCCAAATCCGATCGCGAGCAGCGTCGGCGCCGAGATCGCCGCGATGCCTGCGGCCACTTCGACAGCGATACGCACGGGCGCCGGGAGATCTTCGAACACCTTGATGACTTTGCCGCCCCACTCGAACATCCCTTCGAGCCCATCGATGAGACGGTTGGCGGCGCCGACGGCCAGGTCCACCACTTCCCGGAACGTCTTGCTGTTCGCGATTGACTCCGCGAGCCGATCCTTCATGTTGCCCGCGCGAACCCCGATGCCGGCGAGCTTGTCTGCGAAGTCGGCCGATACACCGCCGGCCTCTTTGATCTGTTTTCCGAGTTCAGCGAGCGTGGCACCCTGAATCGCTGCGATCTTCTGCTGGTCGTTGAGTTTGTTAGAGGCGACTCCGAGCCCTTGGGCGTACTTCCCGATCGCGGCCTCTTGATCGACATAGAGACCGAGTGTCTTCAGGCCCTGCGTGCGACCCGTCGCCATGGCTAACGTCAGGGTACCGAGCGCATCGACGGTATCGCCGCCCACGCGGTCCGCCAGGAGTTTCGCGCCCTGGGCCGTCGTCTTCATGTCGGCCGCGCTGATTCGCAAGCCGTCGCCCATCGCCCTGTTGGTAATTTTCATCAGGTCGAAGTTGGCGATCGTACCGAGCGTGCCATCGCGAAGCGCGCCCAGCATCGTGCCGGCGGTTTCGTTCGCGCGCTTGCTGAGGAGGTTGAATTGCTCCGCGACATCACTGATCTCGGCGCCACGTTTCCCCAGGGCGATGATGCCTACGCCGATCGCGCTGATGGTTGCCGAGACTGGGAGCAAAGCCTTGCCCCAGCCGGTGAACCGATCGCCAAGGGCCTTCGCGCTAGCACCCAGTCGCGCGATATCACGATCGGTGTCGGCAAGCTTTGCCTTCGCGTCGCTGTTGTCGCCCTCAATGCGAATGCTGATCGTGTTGATGTCTCTCGCCATTGTGATCTCTCCTACTGCAACAGCCGGCCTGCATGAATCGAACGAACCGCCTCGAGCAAACGCGCCGCCTGGTCGAGTGTCAACTCGTCGCCAGCCCAGATCGACAGGTCTTGAAACGGCACCGGGAATTGGACCCCGACACTCGCCGCCGGTTCTCCTTCAAGTGCGGGGTTAAGCCGTCTGACAAACTGATACCCATACGAAGAACTGAACGTGCCGCTCAGCGCCTCTTCGACCTCCGCGCCGCCAGGCGCGCCCTCCGGCCAACGAAAATCGAAGACGTAATGGTCGTGGCCGTCCGGCTTCTTCTGCATGACTCGATCGCGTGCGGCGCGCAGCTCAGCGCCCAGAACGGCCTCCTGTGCGAGCCGACGGCGCTCACGCTTCCCCAAGCCGCTCATTGTTCGCTCCTCGGTTCGAGAATCACGACGTCATACGCCTGCAGACGCCCCTGATCGTCTTTCCGCGCTACGTACCGGATCCGTTCGCCCTTCGTCAGTTCACGCGGCTCCCGTGGGACCTGCCGCCAATGCACGAAGAGATCGCGTCCCATGACCTGGCCACCGTCTGGCCGAACAAAACCGAAGCCTCGCGAGGTCCAATCCACCACCGTGCCAGACTCCCAGCGCTCGCTTGATTCGCCGTCAAATGTTGTGGTCATAGCATCAGGTTCCCAATTCGGATATCCAGCACGGCGCTATGCATGTAGCGCTTCACTTTGGTGTCGAGAAACTCGTTTAGCGGCATCTGGTGGGCAAGGGCGCCTGCCTTCACGAACTTCAGCCCCTCGCAGAGTTGGCAGGTTGAGTGGTATTCCCACTTGCGCGCCCCGCCGCCCGAGAGCTCGCAGACGGACCAGTCCGCGTTCGAGATGCGACAGTTGTAGTGGGGCATCTCGACCAGCACCGTGCGGCCCGTCAATTCCAACGCCGCCATGCCGAGCGCCACGACGAGATCGTCGTGCCCCCGAACACCGGCGCCACGGCCGCTGTCAATGCGCGTGCCGTAGAACGTTTCCACAGAAATCACGGACCCCAGCTGCGCGATCAAGTCGGTGAGCGCCGCGGGAATTTGAATCGCCCCCGGGGACCTGAAGAGCGAGAGTAGGCCCATCGTCATGCGGTTCAGGTACTGGGCGCCGATGGGGCGCATCACAATGGCTTTGCGCTGTTGATGCTTTTCAGCCCCAGCCGTGTCGAGCATCGGCCAACCGAGGCGCTTCGCCAGGCGTTCCGCGCTTCCCAACATCTGGTACGGGTCAATCAGCAGCCGGTGAACATTCAGGGCGCGAACCATCTGCGCCACGTTGGTTTCGACCAGTTCGAGCGGGACCGGTGATTCCTTGGTGCCTTGGAACACCCGGGCATCCGAGACCGTGACCGCACCATCAGCGCCACGCCTGACGGCAACCAGCGCGGTGTGATCGTTCGAGCGGCCGTAGTCCACTGCTAAGACGTGCACGTCTCGACTTGTCGTCACGACCGGCGCCTTGAGCGTCGTCGCGGTGCGCAGCTCCTCGTCAGTGATGAAGCCCACGTCGCGACTGGCCCACTCGTTCAAGTGCAACCGCGCGAACCGATTCGCCGGCAACATCCGGCGTTGTTCGTCCAGATAGCCTGGACGGATGAATCCTTCGGGCAATTCCTCATACGCCTGGAGACCCGATCGCCAGCAGAAGTACAACGCCGAATCGGAGTGCTCCATTCCCGCTTGGTACAGGTCGTACAGCGGTTGGCCTGGCATCATGCTGCCGCGCAAGCCGGCGTACGTGCACCACAACTGCATAGGACTGAGGCGTTGCGGGCCAAGTGAGATCGCCTCGAGTAGGTCGTAATTCGTGAACTGCCAGCCCTCATCGATCACAACCAGCGACGGGTTCAGTCCGTGCCCAGTGGGGGAGTCAGACGCCAAGGCCTTCCACCTGTGTTCCGCGCCTTCGTCGTCGATGTAGACGAGCTCACGCGCGTAAGCCTTAATGTTCAGGTTCTGCAGGCCCGGTGAGCGCTGTACGATCCGCTTCCCCAGATTCAGCGTGATGCAGGCTTGGTCCATGTCGCCAGCGAGCGAGTAGATCTCCCGGTCAGGTTCAACATGGTCGAACAACAGGTGGAACAGCGCCTGCACGGCAGAGAACGTGCTCTTGCCGGCCTTCTTCGGCATCGAGAACACCGCGCGCCGATACGGACGACGGCCGTCAGGAGTCCTCGCATCCCACACGGCCGCGCCGAACTGACGCTGTAAGGGGTAGAGCTGCACCGGCCCCACGCCAGCACCAGGCCGCTCCACGTGGAACAACCCAGCGTCTACCGCCTCGAGGAATCCAAGCATCAGACCGCCACTACAGCCGGAGCGATGGGATTGCCTGAGTGCACAACCGCAGTCAAGGCCAGCGCCGTCGATTCGAAGGCCGTGCCTAGTTCAGCGCGAACCACCTCGAGCTCGACACGTTCGGCCTGAAGGTCAGGGAATGCTGGCGCGAGTGCCAAGTCAACCTGTGCCGGAATCTCGCGCTCTGCGTCTTGGAATCGCAGGACCACCGCGGTATCAGCTCCGGCAGGAGCCGTACGCGGGGTCAGGAGTTCTGCCTGGAGCACGTGAGCCCGCTGAAGCAATTCGTGGCTCCGACGGCCGTAGTCATCATCAGCATCGGTGCCAAGTCG
>JBKJJZ010000042.1:0-3346 GCA_046597705.1 Vicinamibacterales bacterium
CCCCAGCGAGACGAGCCGTCGGAATCGCGTGTTGTCGCCGTCGTGCGGCGTGGCTGTCAACAGGACCAGGTGTCGAGCCGCCCGGGCGATGGCGCCGGCGGCCGAGTGCCGTTGAGAGTTGCCCGCCATGATGTGCGCCTCATCGATCACCATCAGGTCGAATGGCATTTGAGGCATGCCGTCGATCACATGCGGTTGTTTCAGATAATCGGGTGACGCCAGCCACACGCCCGGGCCCTGCCAGGGGTTGCTGAGGTACCGGCGATCTGATCGCAGTCGAGCGAAACTGCCTGCGTCTGCCGTGTGGGCGGGGACGCCGAATCGTTCCAGCAGTTCGCCCTGCCATTGCGTCAGCACCGATGCGGGAGCCATCACCAGGACGCGCGCCTCCGCGTGTCGGCGAAGAGTCTCGGCAACGATCAACGCCGCTTGAATCGTCTTGCCCAGTCCGACCGTGTCTGCAACAAGAACGCGGCGCTTGCCGGCCAGAATGGCCAGGGCAGGCTCCAGCTGGTACGCGAGGAGTGATGTCTGGCTGGTAATTATCGAGCCAGGCGTGAACGCGGGAACAGCGCGTGCGGCGCACGCAGCCAGCGATGCCAGTGCCCGGTTGGGCGAGACGAGCCGGCTCCGGCGCGCGGCGTCCTGCGACCAGGACTCGCACGGCAGCAGGAAGCTCCGCCTTTCTGCCGGGGAATGGCCGTCGCCCCAGCCCTCAACAACGACGCGTGTAATTGCTCGCCCGGCGTGGGTACTTGCCACGCGCCATTGCCGGCGGCGGATCCAAATCAGGTCGCCCGCAACGGGCATGCGGGGCTGGTCGTCTCGCACCTTCTTCCACTCCCGAGGCGCGGGACATTGCACAAACTGCCACCTCGCCCCCGTTATTGGGGCCGGAGCGGCGCACTACGCCTCTAAGGAAGCAAGGACGGGGCCAGATGTCGAATGGCGGAACTGAGGAACTGCCGGAACTGCCGGAACTGAATCGGCTAGGTGCCTGCGTGAGTCGCGACCACCGTGGTGGTGATTCCGCCGCGGGCGGTGAAGGCCCCGGTCACGGTCATCCGGCGGGGCTGGCAGGCCGACACCAGGTCGTCGAGAATCTTGTTGGTGGCCGCCTCGTAGAAGATGCCCTGGTTCCGGTAATCGAGAAGGTAGTACTTCAAAGCCTTGAGTTCCAGGCAGGTCTGGTCTGGGACGTACTGGATCCGGATCTCGCCAAAATCGGGCAGTCCGGTCTTGGGGCACATCGACGTGAATTCCGGGCAGCGGATGTCAATGTCGTAGTCGCGGTCCGGGCGAGGGTTCGGGAAAGTGTCGAGTGGTGCGGCCATGCTGGTATTGTAGACGGCAGGATTGACACTGACCGGGGGACCGGAGCTACGATACCGGCCGCTCGCTCGTCAACGAACCATCCAACTTTCTTGGATATAGGAATGGAGCACTCAATGGCAGACGCCAGGCGCATGGGCAAAATGGAGTTGTTCGCGCATTTCGCAGACAAGTTTGATTTGAAGCGAACCGTGGTGCGGGACCTCTTTGAAGAACTACTGGTGCTGTCCGAGAAGGAACTCAAGCGGACAGGGGAGTTTTCCGTGCCCGGCATGTGCAAGCTGGTGGTGCAGCACCGGCTGGCGCGTGATGGCCGCAACCCGGCGACCGGCGAAACGATCAAGATTCCCGCCAAGACCGTGGTCAAGGCGCGAATCGCGAAGCAGTTGAAGGACGCCGTCCTTCCGCGCAAGTAGGGCCTTGAACCGTAGGGTGTGGCTTCGGCCGCGCCTGGCAGAGCCGGCGGCCCTGACCGGCAGAGGAGTTGACACCCGTGGACTGGCGTCACGCTGGCCCACGGGTGTCTTTTTTTGTTAACGTACCTCGGTTATGGCACACGAATACGACGTGGTGGTGATTGGCTCGGGCACCGGCGGATATGTGGCGGCCATCCGGGCCGCGCAGCTGGGGCTCAAGACAGCCGTCGTGGAGCGCCAGCCGTCACTTGGCGGGACCTGCCTGAATTGGGGATGCATCCCGACGAAGGCGCTGCTCGAACACGCCCATGCGCTGAAGATTGCGCAGAACGCGAAGGAGTGGGGCCTGATTCTGGGCGACGTCAAGCCATCCATCGACATGGCGCGCGTGAACGCGCGGCGCACCAAGGTGGTCACCGGGCTGACCAAGGGCGTTGAGTTCCTCTTCAAGAAAAACAAGATTGACTGGATCAAGGGCAGCGGGCGCCTTGCCGGCAACGGGCAGGTGCAGGTGACCTCGCCAGGCACCGACCCACAAACGCTGCAGGCGAAGCAAATCATTGTCGCCACCGGCTCCTACGCGCGCAGCGTTCCCGGCATTGAACTCGACGGCACGCGCATCATCACCAGCGACCAGGCAATCGCTCTGACCGCAGTGCCCTCTTCGCTTGCGATCATGGGCAGCGGCGCGGTGGGGGTTGAGTTCGCGTCGATCTATCGCCGCTTCGGCAGTGAGGTGACCGTGATCGAACTCCTGCCCAGGCTGGTGCCCAACGAAGACGAGGCGGTGTCGGCTGAACTCGAGAAGGCTTTCAAGAAACGCGGCATCGCGGTCAAGACCGGAACCAGAGTCACCTCGGCTGTCGTGAAGGATGGCCAGGTCACGATTGACATGCAGGGGCCCAGCGGCACGGTCGAGTCCATCACCGTGCAGACGTTGCTCGTGGCGACCGGTCGTGGTCCAGTGTCCGATGGCCTGGGCGCTGAAGACGTGGGCCTGGAAATGGAGCGCGGCTACATCAGAGTGGACCCGCTCTTTCGCACCAATGTTCCCGGCATTTCAGCCGTCGGAGATGTGATCACCATGGGCACGGGTGTGCATCCGCAACTGGCACACCTGTCGTCGGCCGAAGGGATCGTGCTCGCCGAGCGCATCGCCGGCCACGATGTGAGGCCGATCAATTACGACCATGTCCCGGGTTGCACCTACTGCGATCCCGAGATTGGCAGCATCGGCCTGACGGAAGGCGAAGCCATCGCGCGAGGCTACGAGGTGCGCGTGGGCACGTTCCCATTTGGCGTGCTCGGCCGCGCGAAGATCGCAAATGAGACCGAAGGCTTCGTGAAGATCGTGGCCGACAAGAAGTACGACGAGATTCTTGGCGTCCACATGATCGGACCGCGGGCCACGGAGTTGGTGGCCGAAGCGGCCGTGGCGCTGCGGCTCGAGTGCACGGTGGAAGAGCTGATCCGCACCATTCACGCGCATCCGACAATGTCGGAGGCGGTGGGGGAGGCGGCGCACGCGGTGCATGGGACAGCGATACACATGTAAGGTTCGAGGTTCGAGGTTCGAGGTTCGAGGTTC
This sequence comes from Vicinamibacterales bacterium, assembly GCA_046597705.1. Classification (GTDB taxonomy): domain Bacteria; phylum Acidobacteriota; class Vicinamibacteria; order Vicinamibacterales; family SCN-69-37; genus SYFT01. The sequence continues at coordinate 3,337 of JBKJJZ010000042.1, forward strand.
GAGGTTCGAG
>JBKJJZ010000138.1:0-10467 GCA_046597705.1 Vicinamibacterales bacterium
CAGGCGCAGGCGGCGATCTTCGCGGCGCAGCTGCTGATGCTCGATGATCCGATGCTGGTATCGCGCGTGGACGAATTGATTCGCACCGAGCGCATCAACGCGGACTGGGCGCTGGAGCGGGCGATTGGCGAGTTGCACGCGGTCTTCGCGCGTGAGGGTGACGCCTGGCTGCGCGAACGCGTCGGGGATCTTGCCGACGTTGGCGGGCGGCTGCAGCGCAACCTGCGGCCGGGCCGGGATCCCCTCGTCGCGCTTGTCCAGGAACTCGAAGGCCCGCTCATCGTCGTCGCCGACGAAGTGTCGCCTTCGATCGCGGCTCAGCTCGATTGGTCGAAGGTGCGTGGTTTGGTATGTGATGTCGGCAGCCCGACGCACCACACCGTCATCCTGATGCGGTCGCTCGGGATTCCGACGGTGGTGGGACTCGGGAGCGCAACCCACGTCATCCTTCCGGGACAGAAGCTTGCGATCGACGGCGCCACCGGCGAGGTCGTGGTGGAGCCCGACCAGGCCGCCCTGGAGCGGTGGACACAGCGCGCGCAGGTCGCCACCGCCGCCCTCCAGCGGCTGGGTGAATGGCGGGAGGTGCCGGCGACGACGGCCGATGGTCTTCGCGTACGACTGGACGCCAACCTCGAGATCGCGGAGGAGGTGGCGCGAGTGATCGAAGTGGGCGCCGAGGGAATCGGGCTGTATCGTTCGGAGTTTCTGCTCGACCGCGCACCGGCAACCGGCGGGCTCGACGAGGACACACAGGTCGAAACGTACAGCCGGCTGTTGGAAGCCATGTCACCCCGGCCGGTGACAATCCGAACGTTCGACGCCGGCGAGGAACGCTGGGAGCGCCACGCGGGCGGGCAGGGCCATCGTGAGCGCTTCGGCCTTCGGGGTGTGCGCGCTGCCCTGCAGCACGACGCCAGGTTCCGCGTGCAGATCCGGGCGCTGTTGCGGGCCGCTCCCAGCGGCAGGCTCCGCATCCTGCTGCCGTTTGTGACGTCTTCGGTGGAGTTTCGTCAAGCGCGCGCAATCATCGCGGAGATCGCCCGGGGCTTTCCCGGCTCCGACGCCGTGCCCATCGGGGCGATGATTGAAGTGCCGGCGGCCGCGTTAACGGCGGATCGCCTGGCCAGGGACGCGGATTTCCTGAGCGTCGGTACCAACGACCTGATCCAGTACACTCTGGCCATCGATCGGACCGATGAACGGATGTCCGGGCACTACGAACCGCGCGAACCTGCGGTGCTGCGGCTGCTCAGGATGGTGTCGTTGGCCGGGCGAAGGACGGGCCGGGATCTGTCGGTTTGTGGTGAGATGGCGGCGGACCCGCTGCTGGTGGCATTGCTTGTCGGGCTGGGCTTTCGCGCATTCAGCATGACGCCCGCGGCGCTGCCGGTCGTCAAGCGCAGCCTGCGCGCCGTGGACAGCCGGCTGGCTGAAGCGTGCGCGAGGCAGGCGATCCGGGCCGAAGCGGCGGAGGACGTGCACCGGTTGCTCGCACCGCTGGCAGACGTGATGCATGCTGCGGTCGCGGTGGGATAGACGAAAAGGAGTCGAGACAGTGGAGAACGTGACGCGGGTGGAAAAGCCCTGGGGCTACGAATTGCACTGGGCCAAGACGGATCGCTACGTGGGCAAGGTCATCCACGTGAACAAGGGCCACGCACTGAGCCTGCAGTACCACAAGGTCAAGGACGAGACGATCTTCCTGTGGTCCGGCAAGATTCTTTTTGAGATCGAGGAGAACGGCCAGCTCGTCGCGCGCGAAATGCTGCCGGGCGAGTCAGTCCACGTGACGCCGCCCACGGTTCACCGCATGACGGCCATCGAGGACTCCGACATCATGGAAGTCTCAACACCGGAGCTGGATGATGTCGTCCGATTGAAAGATCTGTACGGTCGCGAACACACGTAGGGCGTCCCTTTAGGGGCGCCGAATTGGCGCGGCTGAAGCCACGCCCTACGTGCATTTCAGCTACGCGTATCAGAACGGTATGTCGTCGTCGTTCGGCGCGTCGATGGGGCCCATGTCGTCGTGCATGTCGCCGCCACCGCCACCGGAACTTGCTCCGGCAGTTGCGAACCTATCGCGCTGAGGCCGTGCGGCTCGCTCGCCGCCGCCGGCTCCGCCGCCACCGCCGCCCAGCAGCACCACCCGGTCGGCACGAATCTCGGTCGTCTTGACCTGCTTGCCTTCCTTATCGGTCCACTCGCGCGTCTGAATCTTGCCTTCAACGTAAATCTGTTTGCCCTTGGTGAGATAAGGCTGAATGGATTCCGCCGTCTTGCCCCAGATGACGATGCGATGCCACTGGGTGTCTTCCCGCTTCTGGCCGTCACGGTCGGTGAAGTGATCGGTGGTCGCGATACTGACCGACGCGACGGCTGTGCCGCCCGTGGTAAATCGCATCTCCGCATCGCGTCCGAGGTTGCCGACCAGAATGGCTTTATTCACGCTTCCCATAGTTCGTCCCTTGTCTCTCTCGCGCGAAGCCCCGCGCGTGGGTGTTGCTACTTGTTGATGCGCGCCAGGCCCTGCGTGGCCAGCATGAACGCGCTGCTGTTGGGGAAGGACTTTCGAACCCGCTCCCAGTTGGCTCTGGCACGGTCAGTCTGTCCGAGCTGTTCGTACGCCAGGCCCTGCTTGTAGAGCGCCTGTGGTTCCCAGTCCGTCTCCTTGTGAATTGTAATCACTTGTTCGTACGCGGTGACTGCTTCTTTGAAGGAACCTTTGCCATACAGCGACTCGGCGATGTGAAACCGCGCTTTCGCCGCGTCGGGTGAACTGGGGAACGTCTTGATGTAGTACTCGAAACCCGCGATCGCCATGTCGAAGTCGCCCCTGGCATAGTCGCCGAAGGCCGCGTCAAATGCGCGTTGAGGATTCTGGGGCGGCGGCGGAACTGTGGGTGGGGGAGCCGCGGCAACGGCCGGTGTCTGGGCCAGGCCCGAGGCTGGCTTTGTGCCCGGAGGCGGAGCCGGCGCCGATGGATCGATGACGACAGGAGCAGGAGTCACGAGCGCGATGATCTGCGTGAGCAGCGTTCGCTGTGCCGTGAGTTCCTGGCGCATCGTTTCAAGCTCGTGCGCATCTTTCGACATACTCACGTTCGTGGCATCCAGCTTCTCGCGCAGGATGCGGGCATTATCGGTCAGGGCGCCGATGACCAGCCCCTGATCCGCAAACAGCTTGCGGGTCACATTGCTCTGATCGTCCACGCGCGCGCCAACTTTAGCGATGGCTTCGGCCAGCGACGCCACCGCCAGGCGAAGCTGCTGGGTCTGTTCCTGCAGCATGCGCAGGTCGGCAAACAGCTGCTGGTGTTCGCGGTTCTGGGCCACACTGGGCGCCGGCCACAACACCATCGTCACGACCGCCGCGCTGAAGTAGAAGCGAGTGAGTGCGCGAAAGCTCATAGGCTCACCTCCTTGGACCTGTGCATCTGTAGCTACTTCGCCGTGACCACGAAGTGGCCACGCCGATTGTTGGCGTATGCCGATTCATCGTGACCAGGGTCGAAGGGGAATTCCTTGCCGTAGCTGACGGTGCGAAGCCGATCGGCTGAAACGCCCAGCGAGAGCAGGTAGCTCTTCGCCGAAAGCGCACGCCGCTCACCCAGAGCTAAATTGTATTCCGCTGTGCCTCGCTCGTCACTGTGCCCCTCGATGGTCACGGCCCACGTCGGATATTTCTTGAGCACGTCGGCGTTCGCCATCAGTACCTTCTGCCCGGCTTCGTCGATCGCATCGCTGTCGTAGCCGAAGAAAACAGGGGCCAGAATGCCTTGCCTGTTGATCGTGTCGGTATCGACGCCAGCCAGAGGGTCGGACGAAACCACCGGGGGATCGCTCGGTATCACCGGCGGCGGCTCGGGCGGCGTCGCCGGCCTGGGTGGCTGCACCGAGCCCGGAAACTGGCCTTGCGGCTGCGACGTAGACGGGGGAGGCGTGGGGCTTGTGACGGGCGGCTTCTTGCCGCCGCACGCTGCGAAAACCGTCAGAAGTCCGACGATGACGATGGAAGAGAAGGAAGAACGTGACATAGGTGTATGTGTCCTTTAGACCCGACTAACGATTAGACCAGCTTGGGTATCGATTGTTGCCGCTGAAAGTGATTTGCCGAACGTTGAGGCCATCGGCATCCATGATGGCGATCTGCTCCTTGCCCCACCGCGTGGTGACAAACGCAATGTGGCGGCCATTCGGAGCCACGGTCGGGCTCTCGTTGTTTCCGGGCCCGTTCGTGAGGTGCACTTCCTGGCGCGTGCCGACGTTGATCTTCTTGATCTGGACGCCGGCGCCGGGCACCTCGGCACTATAGGCGATGAAGTCCAGCGCCCACGTCGGGCGATCCGCCTTGTTCGGCTCGCTCGTCAACTTGGTGACCGGGCCGCCATCCGCGCTCATGATGTAGATCTGGTTGCTGCCGCCCCGGGCCGACGTGAAGGCGATCTGCGATCCATTGGGAGACCAGGTGGGGGCGCTGTCGTCGGCGGCATGCGACGTCAGTCGCCTCAAGTCCGTGCCGTCGGCCTTGACGGTGTAGATCTCGAAGTTGCCATCGCGACTCGAGGCGAACGCCACACGGGTTCCGTCCGGGGACCACGCCGGGAGGAAGTTCTGAGACCGATCGGTGCCTCGACCAGGGCGGGCCAACTGCACCTGCACCTCGTATAGTTTCTGGATGTAAATATCGACGAACCCGGTTTGATACGACTGGTAGGCAATGGAGCGGCCGTCAGGCGCCCACGCTGGCGCGATATTGAGCGAACCGCGAATGGTCACGCGGTTCGCGCGCTGGCCATCGTAGTCGGAGATATAGATTTCCTTGATCGAGCGCTGTTCGATCGTGCCGCCCAGACGTTCCCCGTCGCGGTCGGACGTGAAGGCCAGCTTCGTTCGAGCCACACCATCAAGGCCGAAGCGTTCCTTGTGAAGCTCGTCGGCGATCGTATGCGCACACTGGCGCGCACCGCGCATAGAGCACGTATAGCGCTTTGCGAACGTGCTGACCTTGCGCTCCACGTTCATGACTCGCACATCCACCTGCAGGCTCGTGTCGGTCTTCTGCACGCTGCCGACCAGCACGTCGTCGGCGCCGAGCTGGCTCCAGGTGTCGTAGACCAGCGCATCCGCGGGCGCGGGCGCGATCTGCGCGGCGCCGGATTGGGAGATCATCTGGAACTCGCGCTCGAACTCCAGATCCTTCCAGAGAACGTCCGTGATTGTCTTGCCCGCGTCCTTCAACTCCGCGTCGGCGGTTGCGGCAACCGAGAAGGGAGGAATCGCCAGCTTTGGCAGCCGGCCGCTGGCTCCGCCGATCGTGGTTCGAATCTCAGTCTGCTGCGGCGCGGGTGCTGATGCTGCCATGGCGGCACCAAACAGAACGCTCGCGACAAGGGTGGTAATACGCATGCTTGATCTCAGGTTACTTCTCCCGAGGTCCCGCGGACCACGTGGGAAACTTATTGTTGCCGGCGAATGTGATTTGCCTGACGTTCTGACCGGCTATGTCCATGACGCCGATGTGTTGCTTGCCCCAGCGTGTGGTGACGAACGCGAGGTGTCGTCCATTGGGTGCGAAGGTCGGACTCTCACTGGTGCCGGGGCCATTGGTCAGCTGCACGATCTCTCTCGTGCCCAGGTCGATGGTTCGGATCTCGGTTCCATCCACTGTCTTTACCGTGTAGGCGATCAGGTTATGGCGTGACCAGGTGGGGCGATCGACACCCATCGGTTCGTCTGTCAGCTTTTCGGCCGGTCCACCGTCCGCACTCATGATGTAGATCTGATTGCTGCCGCCCCGGTCCGAGGTGAACGCGAGCTGGTTGCCTGAGGGCGACCACGTGGGCGCACCATCATCGGACGGGTTGGATGTGAGCCGGCGCCGCTCGGTGCCATCCACGTTCACGACGTAGATTTCCCAATCGCCGTCGCGGCTCGATGCGAAGGCGATCCGGCCGCCATCGGGTGACCAGGCCGGCAGATAGTTCTGCGCGCGGTCCGTGCCCTGCGCCGGGCGGAGCAGTGGCGCCTGCTCGTCGTAGAGTTTCTGGACAAAGATGTCGGCGAACCCGGTCTGATACGACTGATACGCAAATGCGCGGCTGTCAGGCGACCATGCCGGCCCGAGGTTGAGCGAACCGCGAGTGGTCACGCGGCTGGGACGTTCACCGTCGTAGTCGGCGATGTAGATCTCCTTGTCCAGCCGCTCCGAATCCCGGTCCGAGGTGAACGCCAATTTCGTGCGAGCGACGCCGTCGAGGCCGAATCGCTCCTTGTGCAGCTCATCGGCGATGGTGTGCGCACAGAGCCGAAGACTTCCAACAGGGCAGGAGTAATGCCGGGCAAACGTGCTCATCCGGCGATCCACGCTCATCACGCGTACGTCCAGTTGCAACGTCGCATCGGTCTTTGCGAGGCTCCCAACCAGGACATCGTCGGCCCCGGCCTGCCCCCAGTGTTCATAGTTCAGCGCGTTTGCTGCCGCCGGTGCGATCTCCGCCGCGGCAAGCTGCCCGATCATCTCGAACTCGCGTTCGAACTCCAGGTCCTTCCACAGAACCTCCGCGATCGTCTTTCCCCCATCCTGTAACCCGGAGTCGTTGGCGGACACAAGAAACGCCTGGATCGCGAGGCGCGGAGGGCGGCCACTCTTGTCGCGAATGGTCGCGCGCAGTTCCTGCTGCTGGAGATCGAGCGGCTGCGATGTCACATCCGCCGGCCCCGGTGCCGGTCCTGATGCCGCAACTGCGACACCAAACAACATGCCGGCGACCATGACCCCAATTCTCATCGTCAGCTACTTGCCCTGAGGCCCTGGCGACCAGGCGGGGTATCTGTTGTTGCCAACAGACGTGATCACCCTGACGTTCTTGCCGTCCGTGTCCATGATTGCGATCTGCTCTTTGCCGCCACGTCTGGTCACGAATGCGATGTGGCGTCCGTTGGGCGCCACTGTTGGACTCTCATTCGAACCAGGACCGTCAGTCAGCTGCACGATTTGGCGCGTGCCGATCACAATCTTCTTGAGCTGGACGCCGCTGCCGGGCACCTCGGCGCTGTACGCAATGTAGTCGAGAGCCCACGTGGGACGGTCGGCTTTGACCGGCTCGCTCGTCAACTTGGTCGCGGGCCCACCGTCCGCACTCATGAAGTAAACCTGGTTGCTGCCACCGCGGTCGGATGTGAAGGCGATCTGCGTTCCGTTCGGAGACCAGGTCGGCGCGCCGTCCCACGCGCGGTCCGACGTCAGGCGTCGAAGGTCCGAGCCATCGGGCTTCACGGTGTAGATGTCATAGGGACCGTCGCGATTGGATTGAAATGCGATCCTGGTCCCGTCTGGCGACCACGAGGGCAGAAAGTTCTGCGCGCGTTCGGAGCCCCTCGCGGGGCGCGCGGGCTGCACCTGCGTCTCGAAGAGCTTGTGAATGTAGATGTCAGAGAAACCCGTCGGGTAGCCCTGATACACAATCGCGCGACCGTCCGGAGCCCAGGCGGGGCCCACGTTGAGTGAGCCGCGATTGGTTGCTCTCGTGACGCCTTCGCCGTCATAGTCCGCGGTGTAAATTTCTTTGACGGAGCGGTTGTCGGGCCAGCCCTTGATTCGTTCGCCAGCCCGATCCGACACGAACGCAAACCTCGTGCGGGCGACGCCGTCCAGACCGAAACGTTCTTTGTGCAGTTCGTCGGCGATGGTGTGGGCGCACAGCCGGACGGTACGGACAGCGCAGGTATATTGTTTTGCGAACGTGCTGACTTTGCGCTCCACACTCATGACGCGCACTTCCACTCGCAGTCCGGAGTCGGTCTTCCACACACCTCCGACAAGCACGTCGTCGGCGCCAAGCTGGGTCCAGCTGTCGTAGACCAGCGCCGCTGCCGGCACTGGCTCAATCTGGGCTGCGCCCGACTGGCTGATCATCTGGTACTCGCGTTCGAATTCAAGGTCGTTCCACAGGACGTCCGCAATCGCCTTGGCCGCGTCCTGTGCATCCGGCCCACTGACGAGGAACGTGGGAATGGCCAGGCGAGGCTGGCGTCCGCTGGCACCGCCGAGCGTGGCCCGAACCTCAGTCTGTTGCGGTTCAAGTTGCGCGGACGTGACGTCTGCCGACGGGCCCGCGGGTGTTGAGGCCGCGAGGGCGGCGCCCAGCAAGGCGCTCGCAATCAGGAATGTGGCTCGCATCGCTACTTGATCCCGTACTCGAATCGCAGACGTACGCGCAATGTCGGTTCCTTGTAGTCACGCGGCAGAGGCGGAATAATCGCCATGCCGACAGCCCGCTGGGCCTCCTGGTTCAGGAGGAAACTGCCGCTTGATGCCACAGGGTCTCGGGTGATCACTTTGCCTTCCCTGTTGAGGATGATCAGAATCTCGACCCAACCCGTTTCGGGCTGCAGGTTGTTCCACTGTTTTCTGATTGCGTCCTGCATGCCCCTGGTCCAGACCGGATCGAACGTATTCAAATCAACAGTGCCGCCGGTCCCGCCCCCGCCCGCCTGCGTCAATCCCTGACCCAATCCTGTCGCACCCGTTTCGACGGCCGCTGTACCGGCTTGCACTTGCTGACCGGTTGCAGGCTTCGGGGAGGCCGCGGGGGTTGGTGTCGGGGGCTTCTCGGGGGCCTTCTCCGGCGCCTTGGGTGGCGTCACGGTCTTTGTAGGAGCCGGCATCGAGTCTGGTTTGGGCGGAGCCGCAGGTAGAACCGGTGCCGGACGCTTCTGTTCCGGCACTTCCTGGTCCACGCGGCGGCCCGCGATGGGGGCCACGCCAGAAGTCTTGGCGCCCATCGAACCGGCGAGGCTGACCTCGATCACATTCGGCTTGGCCTGTTTGCCGGAAAGGAAGTTGGACGAAATCAGGATCATCGCAAGGCCGACCACGATGTGCGCCGCCAGCGAGTAGCCAAAGCGGCGTCCCAGTCCGCCGTCGTCTTTCGCGCGCGCGGCGATGACGTCGGTGATGGCCCCTCTCACGGCGCCTGTCTCCCGTCGGGTGGCGCCGTGGCAATCATCACGCGATCGACACCACCGGTCTTCAAGGTGTCCATCACGGTGATCAGTTCCTGCAGCGTGATTTGCCCGTCGCCCCCGACATACACGTCTCGAGTCGGCCGGCCCTGAAGTTCCTGGGACACGCGATCGGCGAGGAATCGAATGCCGATGCGTTGCTGGCCGAGCAGTACGACCTTGTCCCGGGAAAAGCCCAGGGGCACCGTCACGTAGACGGGTTCGGCTGCGATAGGCTGCGGGACGCGCGACTGTGGCAGCCTCACGCCAAATCCCTGCTGCATCATCGGCGCGCTCACCATGAAGATGATGAGCAGCACAAGCATGACGTCCACGAGCGGCACCACGTTAATCTCCGCGAGGGAAGTGGAGACACGCTGACCGCGTCCGCGCCGGCCGCGGCCGGCCACCGAGACTTGTTCAACTTTCGGCATGCAGGTCGGCCCTCCCTTACGAGAAATTCCGCTCGGCGATGTTCAGGAACTCCATCGAGAAGTCATCCATCGCGGCCGCAAAACCCTTCACCTGGTACGTGAGGTCGTTATAGAAGTACACCGCCGGAATCGCGGCGAACAACCCGGCGGCCGTGGCGACCAGTGCTTCAGCGATACCGGGCGCTACGACGGCGAGACTCGTGGATCCCGTCTGGCCAATGCCTTGAAACGACGCCATGATGCCGACGACCGTGCCGAACAGCCCGATGTAAGGCGTAATCGATGCGGTTGTCGCCAGAAAACCAATCCGCGATTCCAAACGAGTGACCTCCACGGTGGTGGCCCTCAGCAATGCCCGGTCCAGGCTTTCGAGGCTCCGCATGGTTGGACGTGGCGCGGCGTTGCCTGGCTGCGCCTCACCCGCGGCTCGAAGCTGCGTGTTGAGTTCGGCGTAGCCCATCTGAAAGAGTCCGACCAATGGACTGGCGCTCAGATGACCGCACGCCGAGTGCACCTCGGAGAAGCGGCTGCTCTTGCGGAAAATGTCGAGAAACGTCGCTGTCTGCCGATGCGCTTTGCTCAACTGACTGCGCTTGTGGACGATGATGCCCCATGAGCCAGCGGAGAAGAGCAGCAGAATAATGAGCACGGCCCATGACAGGGGCGTGGCATCTTTCAGCAGCGAAATGATATCGGTGTCCGCGCTGGTGGCGGCCGTGTCTCCAGACAGACCCTGGAATGCCAGGATCAGTGTGCCTAGCGTGCTCAACAAAACCTCCGCTAACTTCGATTGAGGCGCCGCTGGGACAGCGCGAACGGATTTGAGCGTACCACCCGACGGAAGGGCTGTCAAAGGTTTGATACGATTGGACTTCGTTCGTTCCCCATGCTGCGCTTCCTTGCGATTCGACATCTCGCGGTGATCGATCACCTCGAGGTTGAGTTCGTCCCTGGTCTCACTGTGCTCACAGGCGAAACCGGGGCGGGCAAGTCGATGCTTGTCGAGGCGATCGATCTGCTTGTC
>JBKJJZ010000156.1:0-4881 GCA_046597705.1 Vicinamibacterales bacterium
ATTCCGACCTCTCCGCCTACCTCGCCGACCTGGATCGTCTGGTAGAGACAATGGGTGTCGCTCAGGCGAAGGAGCGTGAGCGCGCGAACCGCGGCATCATCCTTCCTGACGAACAAATCGATCGCGTCCTCACGTATCTCGAACCCTTTGCAGCCACCTCGGCGACCAGTCCGTTCGCGGTCGGTGCGGACCGGCTGAAGGCCATCACACCCAACTCGGCTTCGACCTTTCGAGCCAGCGTTGCCAGTCGCATCGACACACGCGTTGCCCCAGCCGGCCAGGCACTGCGAGACCTGCTGGTGAGCCTCGCGCCGAAAGCGCCGAACGCCGTCGGATGGGGACTCTACCCTGGCGGCAAAGAGGCCTATCGCCTTGCGACTCGGCAGATGACGACGCTGGACGTGACACCTGAGGAGGTCCATCGGATCGGCCTCGAATTTGTGGAGGACACCGAGAGGCAGATGTCCGAGTTGCGCACGAAGATCGGCTTCAAGGGGACCAAGAGCGAGTTTCATGAGCAGCTCCGGCGCGATCAGCGCTTCTACGTGAAGACACCGGAGGAAGTGGGCGCGGTACTCATGAGTCACATCCGGCGCATCGAGCCTCGTGTCAGTGAGTTCTTCACGCGATCGCCGGAAGCCATCTACGGGGTGGCCCGGCTCAATCCCACGCTGGAACCATCGCAGACGTACGGCTTCTATTCCATCCCTACGCCAGCAGAGCCACGAGGGCTCTATAACTTCAATGGCAGCACGCTTGAGGATCGCTCGCTCCTGGCGGGAGCCGCGCTGATTTTCCACGAACTGGTGCCGGGGCATCACTTCCAAATCAACCTTCAACTCGAAAACACCGAACTGCCGGCGTTCCGGCGGTCCAGCATGTCCACGGGCTACACGGAAGGCTGGGGCGAATACTCATCGTCCGTTGTCGCGCGCGAGATGGGCATGTATCAGGACCCTTACGACCTGTATGGGCGTCTGGTCTTCGACAATTTTTTCAACGTGCGGCTCGTGGTGGATACCGGCATGAACTTTTATGGCTGGTCGCGCGCCAAGGCCATGCTCTACATGCGTGAACACACGCTCGAGTCCGACGTACAGATCGACTCTGAGACGATCCGGTATTCCATCCGCCAGCCCGCCCAGGCATTGGCATATCGCATGGGTCGGCAGACGTTCGTGCGACTGCGCGAGAAGGCCACGGCCCAACTGGGAACGCGGTTCGATATCCGCCGATTCCACGACGCGGTTCTGTCGGTGGGGTCGATGCCGCTGTTCGTCCTCGAACGCCATATCGATTGGTGGATTCGGCAGGAGCTGGCGCGATAGGGCCATTTCCAGATGTGTGTAGCGCCAGAAGGTGCGATACAAGGGCGTCCCTTTAGGGGCGCCGCTAATTGGCGCGGCTAAAGCCACGCCCTACGTACTACAGGCACGTGAAAACCGCTCTAGGAATTACAATCAGTGGGTGTCATCGCCAACCCGTCGTGAGCTGTTGAAGGCGGGCCTTGCCGCCGTGCCGGGCGTCGCGTTGTCACGCTTCGGTCTCGATCCTGAAAACGCGTGGATGGCCGACCAGGCGTCGGCGCAGGGCTCGCACGGCTTCCCCGTGCCGGCGCTTCAGCGACATGGCGATTCGTCAGTAGGAGCGGCACTTCGATCCGGGAAGATCCCGCAGGGCAGCACTCTGAGCGCGGTTGAGCAAGCGCTGCGCCTGCCGCCCCAGAGCATTCCCCGATTTGATCCCAGAACTGGCGAGCGGAATGTGCCCGAGGGATTTGCGCGGGTGCACTCACCGGAACCCATCGCCGCCCTGCGTGCGAGATTTCCGCATCTGCGCCGCCACTTCGTCTTCGAGTACTACGCCTGGTACGAGACAAACCCTTATTTCCAATGGGCAGGCAAAGACCTTGCGCCGCCGTATCAAATCGCATCCAACCTGATGCCCGCACTCGGTCCCTATCATTCGATGGACGCCAAGGTCGTCGAGCAACACGCGCGTTGGATGGCCGATTCCGGTGTCGGCGCCATCGCCATCAGCTGGTGGGGACCGGACTCGAATACCAACCGCGCCACGCCGCTCATCATGGATGTGATGAAGGCGCATGACATTCACGTGACGTTTCACCTGGAGCCGTACGGGCCCAACCGCGCCACATCGTATGCGGCCGATATCAACTACCTGCTCCGGGAGTACGGCGAGAAGCGGCGCTGGGATAACTTCCTGCTGCTCGAACAGGCCGACGGTACCAGCACGCCTGTCTTCAAGAGCTTCCGCACGATCCTCCCGCGGACGGTGGTTGACTGCCAGGGCATCGTGCAAACCGTGCCGGACTATGTGACAGACGATGTGTGGCGGAGGCAGACGGATGCGGTGCGAGAGAACGCGAAGCCGCTGTTCAGCCGCGTCGTACTTCTGGCTGACTCGCTGGATGTCGGGCGCACCAAGGCCGGTGGCTTTGACGGCATCGCGATCTACGACAGCTACGTGCGGCCGGCGACGTGGCCGCAGGCGGCCTCTGATTTCGGCGGCAACAACCTGCTCTATTCGTTTGCGATCAACTGCGGTTTCGACGGGTACTTCCCGTCGACGCCGGCCGGCATCTGTGATGTGCCGCTGGCGTTCGAGCCGCCGGTGGGCCCGATCGACTGGACGTCGGCCGCTTCCCGCAAGTCCGCGGAGAACGCGTCTCGCGCGCGGATCATCGAGAGTCTCGACACAACGCTGGCGCTCCAGGCCGACCCAACCCGCGGCAATTGGGCGAAGGGGTTCTTCCTCACGTACGTGACGACGTTCAACGAATGGTACGAGGGCACATCGTTCGAGCCGGCCAAGTCACGCGCGGCTCTGCTTGCTCAGGAGCTGCCGTTCAAATATCACAACCCGGACAATGGGAGTTGGCGGCTCGAGCTGCTGAAGACACTCCTCGCACCGATCACGGGCGGGAGGTAGCCAGTCGTCCGGGTTCTCTCTTTTCACGCGAACTACCGCTGCAAGCATCGGGGCCGATGCTGCTCGTCGGGCTGGCCGATTGTCATCGACGGCCCTGAACGCACCCGGGTCCAGCAGGCGATCGACGCCGGCCTCCTGATGTCGCGGCGCGGTCCCGAACAACGCGATCGCGCGTTCCACTCCGCAGATGCCGACCCAACTGGTCCCGCCCTGCTCGCCTCTTCACATGGCCGATGTGCGTTTCATGACGACAACGCGGATGGTGGCTGCCGGATTCATCGCGCCCTCGGGCACTCGGCGCTGCCCCTGGCCTGCCGCCAGTTTCCGCGGCAGTCCGTGCGCGATCCGCGCGGTGTGTCAGTCACGCTGTCGCACTACTGCCCCACTGCAAACGACCTGCTTCTGAGCGCCACCGAACCCGTCGCCATCGTGGACAACGCGCCGGAGTTTCCAGCGGCGGCTGAATACGTCGGCCTGAGTGCGGACAGCGGATTGCCGCCCTTGCTCCACTCTCGAATGGCGATGGACTGGGAAAGCTGGTGGCTGTTTGAGGCACTGAGCGTCGCACTGCTCAGCCAGGTGAACGAACCTCTCTCGCGTCTGGCGCTGGCCGTCGAGTTCGCGCGCGAGTGGACGGTTGGCAGCCGTCCGCTCCCGGCGCATATCCACGATGCGTTTACGCGTGCGCGAAACGCCACCGTGTCCCGGTCTGAACTGTCCGGGGCACGGATCGCCGGGCGAACTGCCGATGTGCTCGCGGCGGTTTCGGATGACTGGCAGGAGATCGCCGCGGATGCGATCTCCGCACCAGCCACCGGGTGCGTCGATGACCGCGTCACTCGCAGATTCCTGACGGCGCACGCGTTCGCCAACTGGACCGCGTATCAGGGTGAAGGGCTGCGCACATGGTTTCGGTCTGTGGAAACCGCGGCCGCGCTGCTGAGACACACGGCTGATCCCGGCCGTGCCGATCTGCTGCTGCGTCATCTGGCCGACTCGAGTGCGCTGGTCGCGCGATGGAATCAAGCCGAGCAGGAGCCGGCCACTGGAGCCTCAGGTTAAGATGAACGCCATGAACAAACCGGGTATCAAGGCCGCATGGATTGCCGCTTTCCTCATCACACTGTCGGGTTGCAGCAGCAAGAGTCCCGTCGATCCAGGCCCACTGGTGTCCATCATGATTTCGGGACATCCCGAATGGCCGCCGATCATGTATCGCAGCGGTGCAGTCATTGACGGTGCGGGACCGGCACTCGTGAAGAAGATCTTCGACGACCTCCAGCTCCGGACGGCATTCCCCTACTCGGGGACGTGGGATCAAGTGCAGGCCAAGGCGCGAACGGGAGAGGTCGATGTGCTCGTCGCGGCGTACAAGACCACCGCACGCCTGGACTACATGCTGTATTCCGATCCCTACACCACCGACCCGGTGGCGCTCTTTGTGGGCAAGGGCAAAGGATTCGCGTTCGACAACTGGAACGTGTTGATCGGCAAGAAGGGCGTCGCCATGGTGGGCGATAGCTACGGCCAGCAGTTCGATGATTTCGCCGCCGCCAGCCTGCAGTTGACGCGAGCCACCACTGCCACGCAGGCGTTCGACCTGATCGCAAACGGCCAGGCCGACTACTTCCTCTACTCGCTGTATGCGGGTGATGACTTCCTGAAGAAGGCGGGGACGGTTGCCAAGTTCGAGAGCCTGCCCAAATTCGTCGCTGATGAAAACTTCTACATCACGATTTCGAAGAAGTCGCCGTTCGTCATCTACCTCGACGACATCAACAAGGCGATTGCGAAATACAAAGCGGATGGAACCATCGCCGCGCTGATTGCGCAGTACAAGAACAAGTAGTTGGCGCCCCTGAAGGGACGCTTTACGTACGCACCGCCCAGTACACGAACACGTAATTGGCGCCCCTGAAGGGACGCCCT
>JBKJJZ010000233.1:0-10373 GCA_046597705.1 Vicinamibacterales bacterium
GTCCCGTCGCCTGCGACGAATGCGAGGGTCCGGCCATCAGGCGAAATCGCGAGTCCTGACCCGCTCGAACTGTGCCACACCAGACCCGCGGGCATTTCGAACGTAAAGTGCGTTGCCGGCGCGGGCGTTCGCTGGGGCCACAGCAGAAAGGCGGCCGTCCCTGCCAGCAGCCCGCCTGCGAGGAGTGCCGCCGCAAGGGCGGCCAGTCTGGCCCGAGGCGCGCCGTGCTTCGCCATGGACGCTCCGCGCCCGGCCAGCGCTGCACCAACGTCAGCCGAGGCGGACGCCCCGACGATCTCATCGAGATCGAGTCGCATACTCGACATGTCGCCCACTCGCTGCCGGCGATCTTTCGCGAGGCATCGTCGCAGGAGTCTACGAAGCACGGCCGGCGTGTCTGCGGGCAACGTCGTCCAGTCAGGTTCGCCACGCAGTACTGCCGCGAGTGTGTCGCTGACCGTCTCGCCGGGAAACGCCCGGCGGCTCGACAACATTTCGAACAGCACGCAGCCAAACGCCCACACGTCGGCGCGTCGATCGAGCGGCTTGCCGCGCGCCTGTTCGGGCGACATGTACGCGGCTGTTCCGAGAATCACGCCCTGCTCCGTCATGGCCGGTGACGTCACGGTCATCGCCATCCCGGTATCCGACGATCCGCCGCCGGGGTCCAGTGCCTTTGCCAGGCCGAAGTCCAGAACTTTGACGACGCCGTCGGGCCGCACCTGGATGTTTGCCGGTTTCAGATCGCGATGGATGATGCCCTGCTCATGCGCGGCTTCGAGCGCTTCAGCCACCTGCTTCGCAATTTCAACGGCTTCGTCGATGGCCACAGGCCCGCGCGCGATTCGCTGAGAGAGATCTTCTCCGGGCACAAGTTCCATCGCGAGCGCGTATCCGCCATTGAGAGGCTCGAGGCCGAAGATCTGCGCGATGTTCGTGTGATTGAGGGAGGCGAGCGTTCGGGCCTCCCGCTGAAATCGCGCCACGCGTTCCGCGTCGGCCGCGAACGCCGCGGGCAGGATCTTGATGGCGGCGTCGCGATCGAGCCGCGTGTCGCGCGCACGATAGACCTCGCCCATTCCGCCGGCGCCAAGCGCCACGACGATTTCATAGGGACCGAGATGGGCGCCGGTTACGAGGCTCATTGGGTAGCCGGATTATAGGTCCGCAGGTCCCAGGTCCGTGGGTCAGAAAGTTCAAGGAGCCTGCGCGTTGGCGCAGGGCCTGGTTAGTAAAGAAAGCACGCGCGAAGCGCGCTCAACGAACCTCGGACCTCGAACCTCGAACCTCGAACCTCGAACCTCGAACCTCGAACCTCGAACCTCGAACCTGTTAGACTGTCCTTGCTCTTTAACGCGGTCCCGCGAGGCCGCAAAGAGGTGAGCATGCCTGTCGTGATGGATGCCGACCGCGTCGGGCGAAGCCTGATGCGCATCGCGCACGAGATTCTCGAACGTAACCGCGGCGCTGACAACCTTGCCCTCATCGGCATCCGTGCCCGTGGTGTGCCGATTGCCGAGCGCCTGGCCGCCAACATCAAAGCCGCCGGTGGACCCGATGTGCCCACGGGCTCGCTCGACATCACCCTGTACCGCGATGATTTGATGCGCAGCCAGGTGGGGCCGCGGCCGATCATCCGACGCACCGACATCCCGTTCTCCATCGACGACAAGACGATCATCCTTGTTGACGATGTGCTGTACACCGGACGGACGATTCGGGGCGCGCTTGATGCGCTCACCGACTTCGGCCGGCCGACCGCCATTCAACTCGTGGTCCTCGTCGACCGCGGCCACCGCGAGTTACCGATTCGTGCCGACTATGTCGGGCGCAACGTGCCCACATCGCGGCACCAGAGCGTGCAGGTGCGCCTCCTCGAGATCGATGGACGCGATGAAGTGGAAGTGGACGACGACCCGCACCCGCGGCCAGACGAGGCAGCGTCATGACAAGCGCCACGCGGCTTCGCAGCCGCAACCTGCTGGGAATTGCCGACCTCGACCCTTCCGAGATCGATCTGATTCTTGAAACCGCAGTTGAAATGAAGGAGATCGGCACCCGCACGATCAAAAAAGTACCGGCCCTGCGTGGACGCACGGTCGTGAACCTGTTCTTTGAAGCCAGTACTCGCACGCGGTTGTCGTTCGAACTCGCGGAAAAACGCTTGAGCGCGGACACGATGGGCATCACTGCGAGTGGGTCCAGTGTGACGAAGGGGGAGACCCTGGCCGATACCGCTCGAACGCTCGAAGCGATGTCGCCCGACCTGATCGTTATCCGCCACGCCTCGTCCGGAGCGCCGCATCTGCTCTCCACCATCTGCAAAGCAGGGATCGTGAATGCCGGTGATGGCACGCATGAACATCCCACCCAGGCCCTGCTCGATGCGTTGACGATGAGGGAGCGGAAGGGGAGGCTGGCGGGCCTCAAGGTCGCAATCATCGGAGACCTGCTGCACAGCAGAGTTCTGCGATCGAATGTGCTGCTCCTCACCAAGATGGGCGCGGAAGTGCGCGCATGCGGTCCGCCAACCCTGATTCCGATGGGGTTGAAGCCGCTGGGCGTGCACGTCACCACGTCCATTGACGAAGCGGTGAAGGATGCCGACGTCGTGATGATGCTGCGCGTGCAGCACGAGCGCATGCACGGGCTCTTCCTGCCGTCGCTGCGCGAGTACTTCACCCTGTTCGGACTTACGCCCGCGCGGCTGGAACACGCGGCGTCTGATGTCATCGTGATGCACCCCGGTCCGATGAACCGGGGCGTGGAAATCGATTCGGCGGTGGCCGATGGGCCGTGGTCGGTCATTCTTGACCAGGTCGCCAACGGCGTGGCCGTGCGGATGGCCGTGTTGTATTTGCTGGCAGGTGAGTCCGGAGAGGACGTAGCGTGATGGCTCCAGACAGGAAGATGGAAGAAGAGGCGTGGCTGCTTAAAGGCGGTCGCGTTGTTGACCCGAAGGCGAATCGCGACGGGCACTTCGATATCCGCATCGAGGATGGCCGCGTCGCGGCGATCGGCAAGGACCTGCCCATCGGGGGGGCCAGGGTCGTGGACGTGCCCGCGGGCTTCGTCATTACGCCAGGCCTCATCGACATGCACGTGCATCTACGTGAACCCGGTCAGGAGCACAAAGAGACCATCGCCACCGGCACGTGGTCAGCCGTGGTGGGCGGGTTCACCGGCGTCGCCTGTATGCCGAACACCGAACCCGTGAATGACTCGGCATCGGTCACGCAATTCATCCTCAAGCGCGCTGACGAGGCCGGCTTCGCTCGCGTCTATCCCATCGGCGCCGTGTCAGTGGGCTCCAAGGGCGAGCAGATGACCGAGATGGGCGACCTGAGCCGCGCCGGCTGTGTCGCATTCACGGATGACGGAAGGCCTGTGTCAACGGCTCTCCTGATGCGACGAGCCCTCGAGTACGCCTCCATGTTCGATGCGCCGATCATCGAGCACTGCGAAGATCCATCCCTCAAGGGCGACGGCGTGGCGCATGAAGGCGCAGTGGCCGCCATGCTCGGGCTACGCGGCATTCCCGGCGTGGCCGAGTCGATCATGGCTGACCGGGACATCAGCCTGGCTGAGCTGACCGGCGGACGCATCCACATCGCGCACATGAGCGCCAGGCAGACGATGAGAGCGGTGCGTGACGGCAAGTCCCGCGGAGTGAAGGTGACCTGCGAAGTAGCGCCGCATCACTTCACGCTGACCGATGACGCACTGAGAGAGGGCGCCGGCTACAACACCAACCTCAAGATGAATCCTCCACTGCGAGAGGAGGCCGATCGCCTGGCGATGCTCGAAGGCATTCGGGACGGTTCGGTCGATGTGATTTCCACCGACCACGCGCCGCACCATGCGGACGAGAAGGCTCTGGAATTCGATCGCGCGCCCTTCGGCATCGTCGGACTCGAGACATGCGTGCCGCTGTGCCTTGACCGGCTCGTGCATAGCGGAGTGATTTCGCTGCCGCGGCTGGTGGAGTTGCTGTCGGCCAGTCCGGCGGCTCTGCTGCGCATTCCTGGCGGAACGATTGCCGTCGGAGCGCCGGCGGATCTGACGGTGCTTGCGCCCGACGCGAACGTCACGATTCGTACGGCCGCATTGGTGTCAAAATCAAAGAACTCGCCTTTCGACGGATGGACGCTGCGCGGCGCGACCGCCGGCACTGTTGTGGGCGGCAAACTCCTCTACAAGAACCCCGAAGTGTGGAAGTGACGTGTGGAAATAAGTAAATGCCTGATTCGCTTGATGAACTGAAGTCTCTTGGCGTGCTGATGGTGGACAGCCATTTCGACTATGGCAACGGCTACCACGGCACCATGTATTGCAATCCGCATGGGTTATTTCAGCAGCCGGGAACAATCTGGCGGTTCGCGCAGGATTTGATCGCGCGCATGCCGGCTGACCTGGTGACAGCCACCGAAGTGGTCTCGGGCCCTGTGATGGGCGGCGCGTTGCTGGCGCACACCATCGCCGGCCTGATGGATGGCAAACGGCCGCTCAGTCATCCAGCCTGTCTTTTCGCACCGCTCTCGGTGGATGACACAGGAGCCATGGTCCTGCGCAAGTTCTACCGCGATGTGGTTCGAGGCAAGCGCGTCCTGCTGGTGGACGATGTGCGGAACACAGGGAAGACATTCGAGCGGGGGAAGGCTCTCATCGAAGAAGCGGGTGGCAAAGTCATCGCAACGGTCCAGATTTGCGATCGCTGCGAGGCGATGGTGGACCTTGGCGTGCCGAACATCGCGTTGGCGGAATACGCCGCCCCGGAAAACTACCCAGCGGCCAATTGTCCGCTCTGCAAAGCGGGTACACCGGTGGCCGCTTTCTGAGGTTCGAGGTTCGGGGTTCGAGGTTCGAGGTCCGTAGGGCGTCCCTTCAGGGGCGCCGATTGTTATGTCCAGTTCGTAGGGCGTCCCTTCAGGGGCGCCAATTGTTATGTCCAGAAACTCCGTCGAGCTCCGTACTCGCCTCAATCAGCTCTACGCGGACTTCAATCATCCTGAGTCGGCGTTCGATCCGATTCAAGTAGTACGCCGGTACGATCGGCTCGACGATCGCGAGATCATCGCCTTCATCGCCGCCGGGCTTGCCTTCGGCCGTGTCGCGTCCATCATCAACTCCATTGAAGCCGTGTGCGCGGTGCTGGGGCCTTCGCCGGCGGCCTCCGTTCGAAGGTTTGATCCGGCCCGCGATGGAGCGGCGCTGCTGCCGCTCGTGCATCGCTGGATCAAGGGCCGCGATTTGGTGGCGCTCCTGTGGATGCTTCGGCAGATGATCGACGAGGCCGGTTCACTCGAGGCCTACTTCGCGAAAGGGTGTTCCAGCGGCGCGGCGGATGTCTCGGACGCGCTCGAATCATTCTCCACACGCGCGCGTACGCTCGATCTGAGGCCGGCGTACGGAAAGGTCCCGAACGCCCGCCTCCGCCGTGCGGCTACGGCGGGGCAGGCGCCAGGTGTCTATTTCTTCTTCAGCCGCCCGTCGAGCGGTGGCGCGTGCAAACGGTTGAACCTCTTCCTGCGCTGGATGGTGCGCGAGGATGGCGTGGACCTGGGTGGGTGGCAGACGCCGCACGCGTCGCAACTGGTCATCCCACTGGACACGCACACGATTCGCGCAGGTCGTTGCCTGCGTCTGACAAAGCGCGTTTCACCGGGTTGGAAGATGGCGGCCGACATCACGGCATCCTTGCGCGCAATGGACGCGGCCGATCCCGTACGCTACGACTTTGCCATCTGCCACCTCAGCATGATGGGCGCGTGTGGATACAGGACGAAACAGGCCGACTCTCAGTGCCCCTTGAAAGGGTCTTGCCGGCCCCGCTGACGACCACACGAGTTATTTGCTATTGGTTATTTATTATTTGTTATTTCCGGGAATAACAAATAGCCAAGCCCTAAGTAACTATTGTCATTACTCTGCCCGTAGCGCTTCGGCGGGGTTCACTCGGCTTCTCCCGATCGAAGGAAGAAGCGTCGCGACCAGCGCCACCCCAAGAAGCAATGCGGCCGAAAAGATCCAGACAGGAAGAGAGAACGGGCTGACGCGGTAGAGCTGTGACTCCAACAAGGCGACCGTCCAGTAGCTGACAGCGGCGCCCACGCCGAGGCCGATCACGATCGCACCAAGCGCAACCCGAATCACGAGTTCCCTGGTGCGCTGGGCTGCGGCCATCGCCAGCAGGCCGAACGTGCCCACGGCCAGCACCACGAGACCGACCGTACCAAGGGATCCGAAAAGCCATGCCGGAAGCGCCCGATGGACCGTGGCAACGAAGAACGCCTCATCGAGCGGTACTGCGTTCTCAAGTCGCAGCCCCGTATCTTTGGCCACGGCCAGCAAGCCCGGGATCACCTCAGCGGGATCACGATCGGTGCGGACGAAGAGGACCGCGCCGTACCGGTCCTCGAAGTCGATCGGGAAATAGACGGCGCCAAGCAAGTCACGATCAAGCGACTCGTATCGAATGTCCTGCACGACTGCCACCACGGTGCGTTCCGGGTTCGTGATCTTTCGCGCGGAACGGATCCGCCGGCCGACCGCCGTCTCCCCGGGCCACCAGAGTCGTGCGGTCGTCTCGCTGATGACCACGAAGGGGCCGTCCGGCGGCCACTCTCTCTGGTCGGGCAGCCGCCCCTCAATTGCGTGCAGGCCCATGACGTCAAAAAACGTGTGCTCCACCTGATGATCCGCCGTGCCCTTGGGTGGGCCTGACCCCAGTGGCGCCCACCCTGGCGGAAACATCCCGCTGAACATGTGAATGTTTGTCGCCGCCACGCCAGCCGTGCCGCGGACCTGCGCGAGTCTGGACCTTGCGTCCGTGAGTTTGGTGAAAGAGTCCTGGCTGTTGGCGTAGTTCGAAAGGTAAGCCTCCAGCATCACCGTGCGATCGGCGGCGAATCCAGTGTCGTTGGCCCACGCCTGCGCCAGGCTCGCCATGGTCAAGGCGCCGGCAGTGACGAGGACGAATCCGAGCGCGGCCTGAGCGCCAATGAGAACCAGCCCGCCCTTCCTCACCGCTCGATTGCTGCGGCCAGGTTTGACGCGTGATGCGCTTAGCGCGGGCAGGATGGCGATGAGTCCGCCGCAGGCAATCGTGGCGATCGCCATCGCGCACACAACTCTCATGTCGATGGCCGGCGACTTGAGCAGGACCAGCGAATCGGGGAGGAGTCTCACCGTGATGCGAAGCAATGGCGCCGCCAGCCACAAACTCAGAACCACGCCCGCGAACGCCAGCGTCACCACTTCGACACCGACGAGCCTGGCGAGGCGCCACGACGAGGCGCCAAGTGCCCGCCTAGTGGCGAAATCGGCTGCGCGGTCGACGCTTCGGGCGGAGGCCAGTCCTGTGACATTGAGGCAGATGATGAGCAGCAGCATGGCAGCGCCGCCCGCAATCAGCTGCAGCGCCGGACGCGCAGATGCGCCGAGATGCTCGGCGACGGGAACAAGGGTCAGTGCGTCAAATGGTTGCTGAGCGACGGCCCCGTGCGGCGCATTGTTTGTGGAGGGCCGCTGTCGTGACTCTCGCCGCGTGACTTCCTGCAGGCGCGTTTCGATCGCCGCTACCGGTGCGTCGGCGCTGACTCTGGCCAACACGTAGTAGTTCCGGCGGGCATTTGTCTGCCGCTCCGCGAGAGAGTTGCCTTCCGGAGACAGGACGTCCGGTTGTCGTCCGCCAAGATCGAGTGGGAATACAAAGTCCGCCGGCAGTACGCCTCGGATGACGTGACCAAACTTGTCTCCGCCCCGCTCGGACCTCGTGATCCGCCGGCCGATGATAGAGGGGTCCATGCCGTAATCACTTCGCCAGAGCGCATAGCTGATAACGATGGGCCAGTACGTTTCTCTCGGTGCCATGCCGGTTGAACGGCTGGCCCGATCTCGCCAGTCGAAGTCCTCGGGAAGAAACGAGCCGAACTCCGGACGGATGCCGACGACATCAAAGAAGTGCTCATCGACGGTCCTCATCAACTGTTCGACACCATCCTTACGATTGAATGGACCAGCCATCGCGCCGACCGTCGTCATCGTCATCTCGGGAACCGCGGCGGTCCATATTCCGGTCTCCACCAACGAGACCGCAGTCAGCTTGCTGGAGGGCTGCGATGTGACGCGGGCATCGATCACAAACAACCGATCGGCATTGAGATACGGCAGCGGTTTGAACAGCACGCCATCGACAAGCGCAAACACGACTGCGGATAACGCGAGACCAACGGCGAGGACCACCACCGTGCTGCCCGCATACCAGGGCGAGCGCCGGAGAGATCGGAGGGCGAGACGAATGTCTCCGGCACTTCCGCTCAAAGCCGTTGCGGGACTCCGGAGGCCGCCCCATGAATCGATGCGTGCCGCAAAGCTGGCCCCGGTGGCTCTGGCCAGCCGCGAAAACTTCCACGTGGTGCCTGAGAGGAGTCCGCGTGGCGCCTCCTCATCCAGCATGCGACGAATCAACTCGAGTTGCTCGTCTGCATGACGCTGACGAAGGGCGCGAGGCCCAAGTCGAAGCGCCAGGCGATAGAGCGCGAGGAACATCATGCCTTCCGCGCGCGCACTGCTCGTACGGACTGCGCCTGCGCGACGAGACCGGACATGCGATCCGTCTCCGCCCGGAGGACACGTCTTCCCAGCGCGGTGATGCGGTACGACCGGCGGCGCGAATCCTCGCCGCCGCTGTCTTCTATCAGGCCGTCCTCGTGAAGACGGAAGATCAGTCGATAGAGAGAACCGGGGTCGAGGTCGATCGAACCGTTAGAGCGTTCCATCAGCTCCTTACGAAGCTGGTAGCCATGAGCCTTGTTGTCAGCCAGGCTGACGAGAATCAGGAACGCAGTGGACGGTAGCGGCCCTTCGGCGAAGGAAAGCTTTGTAGGGGGCATGAGGTGTCTACAACGGCCTGCCGGCCGATTATAGGCATCATGCCTTTATAACGCAAGGCCGTCAGCCGGGCCTAAAGACCCGGCCTCCGAAGAGAACTGTCCGGAAATAACAAATAGTCAATCCTCAAATAATAAATCGCATCAGAGTCGCACCGGAGTCCGGCCCGCGAGCCTGTGCTGATAGACGGCCAGCGTTCCCTCAACCATCCGCTCGACGCTGAACTCTGCCTCTACATGAGCACGTGCGGCGCGGCCAAGCCGGGCGCGCAGCGGCGGGTCTTGCAGCAGCTGGACAATGGCCGCCGCCAGTTCATCGGCATGGTGGGGCCGCACAAGCAAGCCTGTGCGCTCGTGCTCGATGGCTTCGGGAATACCGCCGGCCCGGGTGCCGACGACGGCTGTTCCGCACGCCATCGCGTCGAGCATGGATGAGCCGAGGCCTTCGGTGAGGGAGCTCATCGCAAACACATCGAATGACTTCTGGAGGCCAAGGACGTCTGCCTTGAAGCCGGGCAGAAAGACGTGGCGCTCGAGTCCCAGGTCCTTCACTTGCCGTTCCAGCCCCGTGCGCAACTCGCCTTCGCCGAGAATCACAAATCGCACATCAGGCATCTGTCGCACCACAATTGCCGCAGCCTCAATCAGGAATTTCTGCCCCTTGTGAGGCACGAGTGCGGCCACATTGCCAACCACCAGTGACCCGTGCGGCAGCCAGAGTTCCTTGTGCACGTCCAGAGCCGGAGTCTTGTCGATGGCGCTGATGTTAACCCCGTCATGCACCACTTCAATCCGGTCTGCCGCGATGCCGTCCTCCACCATGATGCTCGCAATCATCCGCGACACCGCGATGAACACATCCACGTGTCGATACTTCCATCGGGAGAAGGCATTCTGCTTGAGGTGAAAGTCCACTCGCCTCGACGCGACAACGAGCGGGCGCGGGGTGAGGCGCGGCTGCATCTTCAGCGCCATGGCCATGAGCGCTACACCCATCGGATCGTGCACGTGGACCACATCCGGCACGATTGACCGAAGCAGGCGGTGCAGCTGCCACCCGGCCTGCACGTCGAACTCGCCGCTGGGATTGAGCGCCATCGTCCGCAGTCCTTCCTTCGCGCGCCGGGCGAGTTCGCCGCTTGCCTGCGCGACGAGTACGGCTGGGTGCCCGATCTCGCAGAGTCCGGCCACCGTCAGGAAGACCTGATGCTGTCCGCCTCTCCACGTCCGTGCGGTGTCAAGGTGGACAGACGTCAATCCTTTTGCACTCCTGCCGGGTCTGAAGACCCGGCCTCCGAAGATGCGGTCTGCAACGCCCACAGTTTGGCGAACTTCAGAAACACGTAGTGCGCGTTCATCGCTGAGATGATGAGACCCGGAGTGCCATCCAGGAAGCCCGCCTTTAACACGTAGTTCCTGACGAACGCGGCCGGAGGATAGACCAGCAGACTGAAGAAACCGGCCCGCCGCCCCTCATCGAGC
>JBKJJZ010000295.1:0-3700 GCA_046597705.1 Vicinamibacterales bacterium
CATTCGTCGCAGGCGACGGGACGGGACGAGGCGTATTCCTTCGATCGCTCGACGCGCCGAACGCGCGTCGAGTCACCGGCTCCGATGGCGCCTACGCGCCGTTTTTCTCGTCCGATAGTGGCGAACTTGCGTACTTCGCACAGAGCTGGCTGTGGCGGGTCCCTCTCGATGGCGACAAGCCGGTTCACATCGGGCCGGTTGATCCCAACCTCGATCGAGGCGCGGTGTGGGCCGCCGATGGATTCGTCTACATCGGTGGCGAATCTGGCATTTCCCGAGTGCCGGCCTCAGGCGGGCCGCGCGAGGCGATGACAACGGTGAACCGGGCCGGCGGAGAGATCGCGCATCGGTTTCCAAAGATGTTGCCTGGCGGACGCGGACTGCTGTTCTCGTCACTTCGCACCGGATTGGACGACGCTCGAATCGGCGTGCTCGACCTCGAGAGTAAACAAGTGCACATCCTGGAGCCGACTGGCACTGCGCCGCAATACCTCTCGACGGGCCGGCTCGTCTTCCTCCGCGCTGGCACGTTGATGTCCGCGCCTTTTGACCTGTCGCTGATGGACATCTCTGGTCCCGCAGAGCCGGTCCTCGCGGATGTGGCATTCAACAACGGCGGCGCTGGCCATTTCGATGTCTCCGACAATGGCGTGCTGGTCTACGCGGAGGGACGCCGGCCGCCGACGATGACTCCCGTCTGGTCCGATCGGCAGGGACAGTTCACTCCCACTGCAATCCCGCCAGGCACCTACAGCAATGTCAAGCTCTCCCCGGATGGCCGGCGCCTGGCTTTGGTCAAGCGACAACCGGCAGAATCAGACATCCTGATCTGGGATTTCTCCGCAAGCGGTCTGATGTCGTTGACCAGGAATCCGGCACTCCTCAACTACGGTCCCACCTGGATCTCGAACACGGACCTCGTATTCTCATCGACTCCGCGAGGCTTTGGAGGTTTGGCCTACTTGTTTCGAACGAGGGCCGACGGCGTCGGTCAGGCTCAGCGACTGCTGCCGCAGGACGTCGAGGCCGTTGCAGGCGGTGGGGGCCAGACCGCAACATCGGTGTCGCGGGATGGGCTGCAGCTCTTCTACTCTCAGTCTGGGACACGCAACAACGGCATTTTCGTCCTGAATCTCTCCACATCGGAGACGCGCATGCTGCTGCCCAACGCCGGAGTGCCTCAAGTGTCGCCAGATGGCCGCTGGCTCGTTCACAGCCAACGATGGGTCCATCCGTATCCAGACATCGCATCGGGCCGGTTGCAACTGCCAGGTGACGTCCGCGGGGGCATCGATGGTCGCCATCGCGCCAGACGCAAAGGCCGGATTCGAAGGCGCGCGCCAACAAACACTCTTCGAAGTGCCGCCGGACTCCTATGGCGCGTTCGACGTGTCGGCCGATGGCCAACGCTTCCTTCTGCTCCGAATCGACGAACGCCCGCAGGAAGTGCCGCACGTCATCGTCAACTGGTTTGGGATGATGAAGAAGTAGACAAGACTGGGTCCGCAGGTTCGCGGGTTCAGTTCCGTCAGTTCCGCCAGTTCCGCCAGTTCCGCCAGTTCCGCCAGTTCCTAACGTTCATGCGTGGAAATGTAAGTGACCGGATGCTCGCGGCGATAGGCCCGCACGAAGATGTCGGACCGCGCGAAGCCGTCCATGTCTCGTCCCACGGGCAACCCCAGGTAGTACAAGACCGTGGGCGCTACATCGACGATGGCGCCCCGCGGCAGTTCGGCCTTAACGACCTGTGATCCGTACGCGATGAGAAAACCATCGGGCGCGCCTTCGTGACTGCCGGTCCGGTCCGCCTGCCTCAACAGCCGGGCGGCAATGCGCTTGGTCAGGCTGAGGCGCTCCATGCCGAATCCCGAGATGACCAGCAGCAGGTCTCCGGGCGCCTGCCCGTCAATCACGCGGCCGATGTCGGCATCGATCTCCCTGTAGTGGAGATCGAGGGCGGCCACGCCCGCAGCTGCAGCCGGGGTGAGCGAATTGAATCGGCCCGGCTCCGCGCTCCGCCAGTAGCTATGCGACAACGCGTCGAGTCTCTGATAGCGGACGGCGCTCACACGCGTGGAAAACAGCGGCTCCAGCCGCCGAGCCACGTCCCGGTACACCCGATCCCAACGCGCCACCGGCCCGCCCTCAACCTCGGTCTCCGCCGGTAGATCCGCGGGATTGGGCCAGACGGAGAATTCTTCGGCATCGAAGACTTCCCGCGCCACATCCACCGCGCTGGTCGGTACGCCGTTTCGCGAATCAGCCAGTCGAAGCGGCGAACTCGTACCTTTGTGAAACTGATCCGAGATCATGTAGCCCCGGTCGAGCTTCGCCGGATACGTCAGTGGCCATCGCACAATGCCAGAAGCGAGGCCGTAGTCGCCTGCGATATCCCAGAACGCGCGTGCCCGCACTGATTCGGCGGTGGCCACGCTTTCGGTCACGTAGCCCTGCTGAACCAGTCCGTATGCGAAGCAGTAGTCGGGCAGAAGATCAACCGCGTCCTCGTCATCGGGATCGGTACGAAAGACCGCGTTCGAGCGAACGCCGTTCTTCGACGAGTACTTACCCGTGGCTGCGGCGGCCCACACGGGTTCGGCTTGAGTGGGTTTGAGGGTGGCCAGATCCATGACCGCGCCACGGTCGAGCATCTTGCCAAAATTCGGCAGTCGTCCGGCAGCTGCGCGCTCGCGCACCAGACTGAGGGACGCACCGTCGAGCAGGATGAGCCGGACACGCGGCACCATGGAAGCCATGACCGTCGGTTTGCGCGGCGGCGAACCTGCGCGCGGCACCGATGGGACGGGCAGGTCGCCAGGACCGCGAACCCACAGCGGAACGGCCACCGACGCGATGAGCGTCAACGCCAGCAGGACACCGGCCGCGCGAGTACCCGTGCGCCCGAAGGAATACCGCAGCGCAACCACGCCCACCAACACGACTGCAGCCACCGTCTCGGCGATCGCCGCCGTCAACATGCGCGCGGCAGCGGCTTCGCCGAGCACGGCCCTGAAGCCCTGCAGGTTGCCCCAGGTGATGGCCGCCGTCCCTGCGGCGAACGCTGCGCCGAGCCACGCCAGCAGCCGCACACTCAGCCAGCCGGGCCGCAGCGGCCGCGACGCCAGGACCTCGCGCACCAGGATCACGAAGTAGACGCCGACACCGAGCGGCAGTCCATAGAACGACACCAGCGCAAGAAACCACTGGCCGGATGTCCGCGAAATCAGCGGCACCTGCGGATTGATCAGCAGCACGACAACCGCCAGGTAGGCCGCGCCGAGCACGCCACCGAACATGGCGTTGGTCAGCATCCGCAGATATCGCATTTAGGGCCTGGAAGAGGACAAGGTAAACATTGTGGGGGTCGAGGCGCCCGACTGGCAAGGCGCGACGACCGAGAATACCGGGTGTATTTGAGGGAGGAGCAACGTAGCCCGGCGGGATGCATCGGCAGCCACGATGTTTACCTTGCCCTCTTCCTGGCCCTAAGCGCTGATTTTAGTCCCGGATATACTTTCTTGTTGATGCCTGTCGATGTCCGGGCCGCCGTAATCAGCAACTCGCGGCTCACGTCCGAATACAACGTTCTCTCTCTGGCCGCACCCGCTGTTGCGGCGACCGCCGCGCCTGGGCAGTTCGTGATGGTCAAGACCGCTCCCGGTCTGGATCCACTGCTGCGCCGGCCATTTTCCATCTTCGA
>JBKJJZ010000300.1:0-3894 GCA_046597705.1 Vicinamibacterales bacterium
CGGCGACAGTGTCTTGACGGAGGCCGGGTCTTTACACCCGGCAATTTGGCGGGACTGAAGTCCCGCCCTCCGAAGAGTGTTGGACTCTGGACTCTGGACCTCCTACAGTTCTTCCCATGGCCAACAGGTTCGGTGGTGTGAGCACGGCCCTTCGGGGTCTGGTGGTGGCGGGAGCTGTTTTCAGCGCAATCGCGCACGCCCAACAGGCGCCACCGGCCGCGCCGCCCACGGGCAGCGGAATGCTGGCAGGACGCGTCGTCGATGCCGACTCCGGACAGGGCATCGCGGGCGCGACAGTGTCGATGTTCCTCGCGCGTCCCGGCGCGGCCTCGATGGGCGTTGCACAGGCGCGTCTTCAGCCGGTGCTGACCGACTCGCAGGGCCGGTTCGTTTTTTCAACGTTAGCGGCAGGCACATACTTCGGCGGCGTTGAGCGGGATGGCTACACCCAGGGCATTCTGCAGCGAACACTGGAACTCGCGGCGGGCGCCCAGGTCACCGACTTCAACTTCCGCATGAACAAGTTCAACACCGTGCTCGGCACGGTGCGCGACGATGTGGGAGATCCGGTGGTGGGAACTGAAGTCATTGCCTTCATGCGGACCGCGGCTTCGGGGCGGCCGCCAACGCTGTCGCAACGCGCCCGAGGCCGAACGGACGATCGCGGTGAGTATCGGTTGACTAATCTGCAGGCCGGTCAGTACTTCATCTGCGCGTGCACCCGCGACGTCATTCCCTTCGACGGGCAACTGCTCACGACGCTTGCGGCTCGTCCCCTGGATCTGTTGTCAGTCGCGCGCCGGGCCGCCGCAGCCGGTTCCGACGCGGCCAGTCTTGACACCACGTTGCGTACCTACGCGCCGACGTTCTACCCGAATACGCCGCTTGCTTCGCGCGCTGAACGCGTCAAGGTCGAAAAGGGTGAGACACGAACCTCGGTGGACATCACCGTCGCCACCGTGCGAGCGGTCCGCGTCTCGGGGCAGATCGTTGGTTTGCCACCGACGAGCATCTTCGCCGGGGCGATGCGGCTCACTGCGGTCGGCGATGTTCCTGAGGCCGCGGCAGTCACCCAACTGCCGCCCATGCTGGTTCAGCCGGACGGGCGCTTTGATTTCAGCGGGGTGCCTCCCGGTACCTACGTGCTGGACGTCAACGCCGTTGTCGGCCGGGGTTCCAGCAGCCCAAGCGGGTCGGCACTTGCGTTTCTTGGAGGCCGCGGCACCCCCGCACCTCCGCCGCCTCCGCCGCCTCCTCCGCCATCAGGACGAGGAAGTGCACCGGCTCCTGACGACATTCTCTGGGCGACGGAAACCATCGTTGTCGGGAACGAGGATGTGACGGGCCTGGTCGTTGCTATTCAGCGTGGGGTGACGGTCCGCGGAAAGGTTGAATTCGCGGGCACCGCGGCGCCACCTCAGGCCAACGCGATACGCGGAGGCGTTCAATTAGCTGCGATGGACGTGCGGCCGATTCGGCCCGGGATCTACACCGCGCAAATCAACCCCGACGGCACATTTATCTTCGCTGTGCCTCCGGGTCGATATGTGATCCCAGTGACTGGCCTCGCTGCCCCCTGGACGAACACCCGCTCGGTTACGGCGAAGGGCGTGGATGTGCTCGACGTGCCGTTCACTATCGATGGTGACATTCCAGACATGGTCCTCACGATGACGGATACACCACCGCCTTCGTTGACAGGCACCGTGGAACTGCCTGCGGGAGAGATTCCCGAGGAGTGGGCCGTGTTGGTGTTTCCGGCGGACAGGCGGTTGTGGAAGGAACCGTTTGGCACTATCAGGCGCTTCGTCGCCGCAAGAGTGTCGTCGCAACGGACCTTCACTCCCCGTCTGCCACCGGGCGACTATCTGCTCGCGTTGAGCCACAGCATCCCACCCGATTGGATCGAAGCGTCGGCCCTTGAAGAACTGGCGAAGGGCGCCACACCGGTGACTCTCGTCGAAGGCGACAAGAAGAGTGTGCAGGTGAAGCGATGAAAGGGGCCGCACTACGTGTGTTCCTCTGCATCTGCGTTGCGGGCGCGGCACTCACCGCGGACAAGCAGGTTCCGCAGCGCGATACACGCAAGCCCCTCGCGCCAGCGACGAGCGCAGCACCTGCGCCTGAGGGCACAGCCACTCTGGCAGGCACGGTCGTGGCCGACGCGTCGGGAGCGCCTGTGCGCTTGGCGTATGTCGTCCTCGTCGGCGCGGGCACGGGCGTCTTGAAAGTGACGTCCACCGATCAGACGGGCAAGTTCTCATTCACGAAGTTGCCGGCGGATCGTTACACCGTAGGCGCCAGCAAACTGCCTTACCTGGGCGCCGTCGCTGGTGCGCGCCGGGCCGCGCGACCAGGTGTGCCGATCGTTCTGGGGAATGGCGCGACTGTGGCCGATGTCTCGATTCGACTGCCGATGAGCGGCGCCATCTCCGGGATCATCTATGACGAACGCGGCCAGCCGGCGCCAGGTGTGGTTGTCAGCGTGCAGCAACGCAGGATGCAGAATGGCGACCGGATCTTGTCCCCGGTCGGCGGCGGGATGACCGATGATCGAGGGTCCTATCGGATCTACGGCCTCGCCCCAGGTGAGTACGTGGTGACGGCAACGCCAACGCGCCAGGCCACGAACGCTCGCCCACTGACAGACGCGGACGTGGACGCAGCGCTTCGCGGCTCGCCCATGCCGCCCGCGCCTCCTGGAGCAGAGCCCAACACAAGCTTCGCGACAGTGTATTACCCGGGCACCACCCGTGTGAACGACGCGCAGCCGTTGCTGCTGGGAACCGGTGAGGACCGGCAGAACGTGGACCTGCGGCTGGAACGCGTCAGGATGGGCGTCATCAACGGAACGGTTGTGACTACGGACGGCCAGCCTCTGCCCACCATCACCGTGTTCATCATGCCGACCAGCGGTTTGAATGCGATGCAGACCGTCTCAACCGTAAGAGTGGGCCCCGACGGGCGGTTCGGCATGAGCAGCGCGCCCGGCTCATTCACTCTCATGGCCCGCTCGATTGGCGCGCAGGCCGGACCGTTTGCCTTCGCGCAAGTGGACGTTTCCGGCGGCGACATTGCGGCGGTGCAACTGGCGCTGCAACCACCATTAGCCTTTTCAGGCCAGGTGACGGCCAAGGGCACAGCCGCGCTTCCACCGGTCGGCGGCCTCCGCGTCCAGATGCAACCTCTCACCCGGGGAGTGACGGGCTTCGCCGCGCCACAGGTGTCAGCCACTTCACCCGCGGGAAAGTTCACCGTCAGCAACGTGGTGCCCGGCCGCTACATGATCGTCAACGCGCCATTCTTCGGCGCATCCACAGCGAGTGTGGTGTGGGGCGTGGAGTCCGTGTTGGTGGACGGCAAGGACATGACCGACCTGCCCGTCACGATTGCGGCCGACGCGATGCCCAAGGACGTGTCAGTGGTTCTTGGTGATCGGTGGCAGGAATTATCCGGCCGGCTGACCGATTCCACGGGCGCCGGTGTCAGTGACTATGTGGTGATGATGTTTCCGGTGAACGAGGCCTACTGGCTGCACAACTCGCGGCGCATCGTCACGGCCCAGCCGGGCACTGACGGGCGCTTCAAACTTGGTGGGCCCGGTCCTTCGCTGCTTCCAGCCGGCGAGTACTACCTGGCCGCAGTCACCGACGTCTCGCGCGACGAACAGTACGACCCGGCGTTCCTGCAGTCGATCATCGGCGCGGCGATCAAGATCACGCTCGCGCCCGGTGGAAGACAGACGCAGGCCTTGAGAGTGAGATGAGCCGTTCTTCGGAGGCCGGGTCTTGACCGGCCTGCGGATAACAAGGACCCGCCGTTAGAGCAGTTTTTACTTGCCTGTAGTACGTAGGGCGTGGCTTTAGCCGCGCCAATTCACGGCGCCCCTGAAGG
>JBKJJZ010000411.1:0-3192 GCA_046597705.1 Vicinamibacterales bacterium
CCTGTCGGAGCGCGTCCTCGGCCAGTTTGCGCTGCGTGATGTCGTGCATCGAGACGACCGCCCCCAGCGTTACACCTTCGGCGTCATAAAAAGCCTGCCCACTGGCTAACACCGTGCGCGGCTCCAGATGGTAGGGCACAATCACCATTTCAACGTCCCGAACACGTTCGCCTTGAAGTGCCCGGAACAGCGGCACATCCTGTGTTGCCATCAAGGTCTGGCCGTCTGGCCGATAGAGCCGGTAGCGTTCAGCCCACTCTCCAGCCTGGATCGACTCTGCCGGCAGACCGTGTAACTCACGAGTGACGTGATTAAACAGCGTCAGCACTCCTTGGGCATCACACGCTACGATGCCGTCCTGGACGTTTTCCAGAAGTGCCTGCAGAAACTCGTTCGTGCGCGCATGCTCCGCCGTACGCTCGGCGATCCGCTGCTCCATCTCGTGGTGAGTCGCATGCAGGGCATCTTCGGCGCGAATGCGTGCAGTGATGTCATCATGCACGAGCACGACCTCACGAATGATCCCGGCGGTGTCCTTGAGTGGGTAAATGATCGCGGAGACCCATCGCGACGAGTCCTCCTGTCGCGTGAGATCGGGAAGGGTTTCATTGGGATCGTATTGGATGGCGGGAACGAGGGCGCTCTCCCCGGCGAACCCGCGGCGGATAAATTCCAGCACGCCCTTCTGCTCAAGCTGGGTGTCATTCAGGATGTTGTAATCACCGAGCTGCTCCAGCGCCGCACCCCACAGGTCTTCCCACGCCCGATTCACGCGGATGGTGCGGCCATCGGGGGAGAAGACCTGGATGCTGAAGGGCGCCTGCTCCATGAGCGCCCGAAACCGTTGTTCGCTCTCCCGGAAGGCGTCCTCAGCGCGCTTGCGTTCACTGAAATCGCTGGAGACGCCCACGACGCCCACCACCTCATGTGCGGCATTGAGCATCGGCGTCGTTGTCACGTGAGCGGGAAAGGTCGTGCCATCGCGTCGGCGGACCGTGAACTCCCCAGACCAGCTGTCTCCCTTGTGCAGCGTATGCATGATCTCAGCGGCCGGCTCTACAGCGTCTGCGGTGACGGTGACATCAAGGATGTTACGACCCAGCGCCTCGGCCTTCGACCAGCCGTACAGCTGTTCGGCAAACGCGTTCCAGTGGGTGATCGTCCCTGCCAGATTAGTGACGATGACTGCCTGACCGACGTGGTCCATCAACTCGGCATGGACACGCAGCTGCTGCTCGGCCTTCGTGTCGAGGGTGAAAATCGAGTCCCGGCGCTCGTCTTCAAGCCGGCGGCGCTCCGTGATGTCTTCGATAGCCAGGAGGATGAACTGACCGTCCGTCCCTTCACGTGCAACACGGCGGGCGTTGAGCACCATGACCTTGCGCCCGATCCCCTGAAAGTCGTGGACCATCTCAAAATCATCGAACGTCGTCTTTTGCGGCAGGACAATCTCGAGCAGCGTGCGAAGGGCGGGGATGTCCCACTGCCAATTGCCCAGTTCGTACACCAGTCGACCAAGCGATTCCTCCGGCGTGACGTGAAAGGTCTTGCAGAAGGAGCGGTTGACCCGCCGTACGCGCAAGTCGGCACCCAGGATCAGCATCGGCTCCCGCATGGAGTCGACGATGTCGTCGGCGTTGAACTGGAGCGGAGTGGGATCAGTCATGCTGCGCTCGAAGCCGTGGTATTCCGCAAGACTATCAGCCATGCGGGTCGAGCGCCCCGACAGCCTTCAAAAGGGGCGTGCGGCTCTGAGCCGGCTACCGATAGTCCACGGACACGAGCGTGAGCCCCTGCGCGGGGGCGGTATCACCCGCGTCGCCCCGGTTGCGTGAATCAACGAGCACCCCCATGGACCTGGGGTCACGACGGCCCGTCCCCACGTCCACCAGCGTGCCGACAATGGCGCGGACCATGTGCCGCAGGAACCCGTCACCATGCACCTCGAAAACCAGCTCATCGCCAGTCACGTGAAGGTCAGCGCGGTCCACGGCGCGAACGGTGTCGAGCACGTCCGATCCACTGGACATGAACGCCGAAAAGTCATGGCGGCCAATGAGCGCCGGTACCGCCGCTTGCATCGCCGCCACATCCAGGGGCTGTGGATGGTGCCAGACGTAGCGATGCGCGAACGGCGAAACGACATCGCCTGTGACGATGCGGTATCGATAGGTTTTGCCAATCGCGTCGAAACGCGCGTTGAAACCTTCGGGCGCGTCACTCACTTGGAGGACGCGGATGTCACGGTCGAGTTGCACGTTGAGGGCGCGTTGAATCGCGTCCACAGGATGCGGCGTTCCAATCTGCACCGAGGCCACCTGTCCCAGCGCGTGCACGCCGGCATCGGTGCGGCCCGCGCCGAACATCGTGGGCGGCACGATCTGGCCGTCAACCTCTCGATCGGAAAAGGGCAGCAGCGCATCTTCGAGCGCCGCCTGAATCGTGGGGCCGTTCTCCTGCCGCTGCCACCCGCAGAACCGCGTGCCGTCGTACGCCACGAGGAGTCGCAACACTCTCATCTCTGACCCTTTAGCGACATGAGTGGCGCATGAATTTATTATTTGGAGATTTATTATTTACTATTTGAGAGCGTGCTTGTCTCTCAGGGTTTCTATCGTCGGAGGCCGGACCTTCAGGTCCGGCGGACATGCCGGGTCTGAAGACCCGGCCTCCGACGATCGTTTCCGAAAAATAATAAATAGTAAATCACCAATCATGAATCTCTTGGCTGGCCTCAGCCTCTGGATCCCGGTTTGGTGACCGGCTTGCCGGAAGCGCACATCGGACACGACGCCGGGTCATACGTCGGCAGGGCCAGTGCCACAAGCGACCGGAACGGCACGTCGAGCGTCGCCGCTCCCCCGCTGCGGTCGATGATCGATCCCGCGCCCACCACCGTCGCGCCCGCGTCACGCGCCACCACCATCGTCTCGCGCGTTGAGCCGCCGGTGGTGACGACGTCTTCGATGACCACGACGCGATCGTCCGCTGAGAGCGAGAACCCGCGGCGCAGCTTCAGCACATTCTCCTGCCGCTCCGCGAAGATCGCGCGCACACCGAGCGCGCGCGCCACCTCGTGCCCGATGATGAGCCCACCGAGGGCCGGCGACAGCACCACCGTGGCGTTCAGATCGCGCAAGGCCTCGGTGGGCTCATCATCGGGCACGAGGTGGCGCGCGCGCTCGGTGTGCG
>JBKJJZ010000474.1:0-4742 GCA_046597705.1 Vicinamibacterales bacterium
TCGCCGGACCGCGGCGACACCTGGACCGCGATCAGTCCCGATCTCACCAGTGCGCCGGCGGCGCAGGGCAACGTGCCCTGGGGCACCCTGACGAGTGTGTCCGAGTCGCCGCTTCGCGCGGACGTGATCTACACCGGCGCTGACGACGGCCGGTTGCATGCGACGCGCGATGGAGGCAAGACGTGGACGCGAATCGGCGAGCGGTTGCCGGAGCGCTGGGTCACGCGCGTCGTCGCCTCACGGCACGATGAAGCCACGGTGTTCGTCTCCATGACCGGATATCGTTACGACGAGTTCGCCACGTTTCTCTACGTGTCGCGCGACTACGGCCAGGCCTGGGTGTCGCTGGCCGGCAATCTTCCGGCGGAGTCGGTCAACGTCATCGGCGAGGATCCTAAGGACGCGCGCATCTTGTACGTGGGCACGGACACCGGCGTGTTTGCGTCGGTTGACCGGGGCCGAACGTGGCACTCGCTGTGCGCGAACATGCCGACGATTCCGGTGTACGACCTGGTGGTGCATCCTCGCGAGAGCGAACTCGTGATCGGTACTCATGGACGCAGCGTGTTTGTGGCAGACGTCAGCGCGATCCGCGCGGCGGCAGCGTCAGGGATCGGGCGCTGAGCGGCCTGCGACCACTCTCGTGGCCGTATCGGCCCTGGCCGGATACCTGCCCGCCGACGAATGACGGTAGTAGCGTCTGATGCCGCCAATCGCGAAGCCACAGAGTCTTCGGCTTTTCCTTTCCCGACGATCCGTTCCATGGTGGGCGAGCGCAGCGCAGTCGGCCCTGCGTCTGCGGAATTCCCAACTGTGAGGGTGAATTCCCGCAGAGGCGGCAATATCCTGGCCGGGCCGCGTGCGTCATAACACACGCCGCGGGTTCTGGTTGATGGTATGGTCCGTGCATAGAGAGTCATCGATGGTCCGAACTCCCCTGCGCGTCCTGTTCGCCACGTGGACGCTGGTTGCCTTGATTGTGACCAGCGTGGGGCCCGTGGCGGCCGCCGCATTGGTGGAGTCTTCGGGCCAGGGCGATGATCACGCGTGCTGCCCGGAGAAGGTGAGCGAAGAGGCTCCGGCCAGCCGTTCCACCGACGCACCTGCGCCATGTTGTGCCATCGGCAACGCGAATGAGCAGGCGCCGGCGCGAACGCCCACGGTGGTGGGTGCAAATGCGCCGCACGCCGTGCCGCTCCTTGCGCCTTCCTGGAGTCAGTCTCTGGCTCCGCGGATCAAGACCCGTCCCCGCACTGGCGTCACTCCCGGTCCCATCCCGCTCGTCATTCGCACGTCCGTCCTCCTGATCTGATTCAACCCGCTCGTCATTGACCGTTCCGGCACCCTGCCGGCTCGGTGACGTTGGTTCGCGTGGTTCGAGTGGGTGGAGTCATGGTCAATCGGCTGATCGATCTGTCGTTAAGGAATCGCGGTGTGGTCCTCACCGTGTACGTCCTGCTGGGGGCGTGGGGCTACTGGGCCATGCGAACGGGCACGGTGGACGCCATTCCCGACCTCTCCGATCACCAGGTCATCGTGTTCACGGACTGGTCTGGCCACAG
The DNA here is from genome assembly GCA_046597705.1 of Vicinamibacterales bacterium. Lineage (GTDB taxonomy): Bacteria > Acidobacteriota > Vicinamibacteria > Vicinamibacterales > SCN-69-37 > SYFT01. Next base: position 1,563 of record JBKJJZ010000474.1, read on the forward strand.
TGCACAGGAAGTTGAGGACCAGGTCACGTATCCCGTGGTGACCAACCTGCAGGGGCTGCCTGGCGTGCGCGTGGTGCGGTCACAGTCCGCGTTCGGTTTCTCGATGGTCTACGCCATTTTCGAAGATGACGTGGAATTGTATTTTGCGCGCACGCGTGTGCTGGAACGACTGAGTCTGATGACACGGCTGCTGCCCACCGGGGTGGTGCCGACGCTGGGACCCGATGCGACAGGCGTGGGCCAGGTCTTCTGGTACACGGTGGAAAGCGATCGGCTGACGCAGACCGAACTGCGAAGCCTGCAGGACTGGTTCATCCGCTTCCAGCTCAACGCCGTGCCAGGAGTGGCGGAAGTGGCGTCGGTAGGCGGCAGGGTGCGTCAATACCAGATCAACCTCGACCCCGATCGTCTGCGCACATACGGGCTGTCGATTGGCGACGTGATTCGCGCCACATCAGCCAGCAACGCCAACGTGGGCGGCAGTGTCATCGAGGCCAATGGCGCGTGGTCGATCGTGCGAGGCGTCGGGCTGGTCGAGTCGCTTCGCGATGTCGAAGAGATCGCTGTCAAGACCAGTAACGGCGTTCCGGTGTTCGTACGTCAGCTCGGAGATGTGGAGCTCGGCGAAGCCTTCCGCAGTGCCGCGTTGATCAAGGGCACGCACGAGGCGGTTGGTGGCGTCATAGTGGCCCGGGCCGGAGCGAATGCACGCGACGTCATTGCTGGCGTCAAGGCCCGAATTGCCCAGATCGAACCGGGCCTGCCGGGTGGCGTGAAGCTGGTGCCGTTCTACGACCGATCGAGCCTGATCGACCGGGCCGTCAATACGCTGCGGTCCGCGCTCCTCGAAGAAGTGGCGCTGGTGACACTGGCGCACGTGTTGTTCCTGATGCACTTCCGCTCGATTGTGATCGTGACCCTGCCACTGCCTCTGGCCGTACTCGCCTCATTCCTGGCGATGCGGTACGCGGGGCAGTCATCGAATCTGATGAGTCTCTCTGGCATCGCGATTGCCATTGGCGTCCTGGTAGACGCCGGCATCGTCGTTACCGAGAACGCCTTCAGGTCAATCGAGCAGAAGGGGATTGATACGAAGGACCGCGCGGCGGTATTCGCCGCGGTGCGGGAGTCGACGCGGCTGGTCGGAAGGCCGGTGTTCTTCTCGATGGCCATTATCGTGCTGGCGTTTATTCCGGTGTTTTCGTTGACTGGCCAGGAAGGGAAGTTGTTTCATCCCCTGGCGTTCACAAAAACATTCGCCATGATTGCCTCGGCGATCATGGCCGTGACGCTCGTGCCGGTGCTGTGCACGCTGCTGCTCGGCGGCCGCGTGCACGCCGAGGGACACAACCCGGTGATGCGTGTTCTACGGCGGATCTATGAGCCGGTCCTTCGTCTCGCCCTGGCGCATCGCGCGGTGACGCTGCTGACGGCCGGGGCCATATTCGCCTCAGCGATGGCGCTCTCCACGCGTATCGGCAGTGAATTCATGCCGGCTCTGGATGAAGGCGACCTGATGTTCATGCCGGTCAGCGATCCCAGCATCTCGCTGGCCGAAGCATCGCGAATAGCCTCTACCCAGAATGCGGCTATCGCGAAACTGCCTGAGGTAATGGGTGTCGTCGCGAAGGTCGGACGTGCAGACACATCCACTGACCCATCGCCCGTGAATATGACGGAGACGATCGTGCAGCTCAAGCCGCGCAACGAGTGGCGGGCTGGGGTCACGACGGAGTCGCTGCGCGCTGAAATGAGCAAGGCGGTGCAGCTGCCTGGCGTCACCAGCATCTGGACCATGCCGATCATGAACCGGATCGACATGCTGTCTACCGGCATCCGCTCCGAAGTGGGCGTCAAGATCTTCGGCGCAGATCTCGATGTGCTCGACCGGCTCGCACGCGAAGTGGCAACCGCGCTCCGCACGGTGCCAGGCGCCGCGAACGTGTACCCCGAGCCTGTCGCGAGCGGCCAGTACCTGAACATCCGGGTCGATCGCCAGGCCGCCGCCCGCTACGGCCTCACGGTGGCCGACGTGCAGGAGGTGGTGGCGTCCGCCATCGGCGAAACGACGGTAGGGACGACGATTGAGGGGCGCGAGCGGTATCCGATTCGCGTGCGGCTGGCCGAGAAGTTCAGGGCGGATGCGTCAGCGATCGGTCGCACACCGATCGTGACGGGAACCGGGCAGCAGGTGCCGTTGGCGGCGGTGGCTACCATCGAACCCGCGCGCGGACCATCGATGATCGCGGCCGAGAACGGCCTGGTGCTGGCCACGGTGCTGCTCAATGTCGAGGGGCGCGATGTCGGAGGCTTTGTCGCAGAGGCTCGCCGCGTAGTGTCGCAGCGCGTGTCGATGCCAACCGGGTATTTCATCGGTTGGAGCGGTCGATACGAGAATCAGGAACACGCGCGCGCGCGGTTGTTGGTCGTCGTGCCGATCGTCCTGTGCGTGATCTTTGTCCTGCTGTACTTCACGTACCACTCGGCTCAGGAAGCGGCCCATGTCCTGCTGGCGGTGCCGTTCGCGCTGACAGGCGGCGTCTTTCTCGTTTGGGCCCTTGACTACAATTTCTCGGTGGCCGTGTGGGTGGGTTTCATCGCGCTGTTTGGAACAGCAGTACAGACCGGCATGGTCATGGTCTTGTACCTGGAGGATGCGGTGGCGCGCGCGACGGCCGCCGCTGGAGGGGTGCTGACGCGTGTGGCCTTGCGCGAGGCCGTGATGGAGGGCGCGCTCCTGCGCCTGCGGCCGAAGGTGATGACGGTGTCAACGGTGGTGGCCGGTCTTGTGCCGATCATGTGGAGCACGCGTGCGGGCGCGGAAGTCATGAAGCCGTTGGCCGCACCCGTGCTGGGCGGGATGGTGTCATCGCTGCTTCACGTGCTGGTGGTGACGCCGGTAATCTTCTATTGGCTGCGCGCCCGCCAGTTGCCGCAAGAAGAAACGACGCCGGATGCCTTCCACCAGACAAACGCCCGGCGTGTTTTCAGTGCGGTCGGTGTGGTTGTGATTCTTCTGGCGGCTGGCTCCTGGTGGTGGGCACGAGGCGATGCACCTGTGGCGCCATCGGATCGGATCGTCGTTCGAACCACTCTGGTTGGTGACACCGAAGTTCGGCTGCTGACCGATGGAGCGCACGCCGGTCTGAAACCAGGCCGCAACCGCTTCTGGCTCGATTT
>JBKJJZ010000497.1:0-4179 GCA_046597705.1 Vicinamibacterales bacterium
TGATCGCCGGCGTGACCGTCGGCCTTGTTGCGCGTCCTCTAGGCATGCCCTTCGCGATTGCGTCGGCCCTGCCGCCGCAATCCGGCATCTACTGCGCGATCGTGACCGGCTTCATCATCTCCGCGTTGGGCGGATCACGCACGCAGATCGGCGGTCCGACGGGCGCGTTCGTGGTGGTCGTGGCCGGCATCATCGCCCAGCATGGCGTGGCCGGCCTTTTCATGTGCACGATGATGGCCGGCGTGATCCTGATCCTGCTGGGCCTCACCGGTACCGGATCGGCGGTGAAGTTCATCCCGAGGCCGGTCATCATCGGCTTCACGAACGGGATCGCCATACTGATCGCGAGCACACAGATCAGGGAATTTCTCGGCGTCGGCGTCACGGAAAACACCGGTGAATTTCTGGACCGTATGACGGCCCTCTGGCGTCACATCGACACGTACTCGATGGCCTCCGTCTCGATGGGCGCCAGCGCATTGGCCATCATCCTGCTGGTCAATCGTTTCGTGCGGGCGGTACCGGGCACCATCGTGGCCCTGATTCTGGGCACGTTCGCGGCGTGGGCCCTTCGACTTCCGATCGAAACCATCGGATCGCGATTCGGCGCCATCCCCTCAGGCCTGCCGCAGTTCCAGGTTCCCGCATTCGATCCAACGCTCATCACCAAGCTGATTTCACCGGCGGTGACGGTGGCGATGCTGGGCGCGATTGAGTCCCTGATGTCGGCGGTTGTGGCCGACCGCATGAGCGGCGACCGTCACAACCCCAACGTTGAACTCATCGCACAGGGCGTGGCGAACGTCATCTCGCCAATGGTGGGCGGCCTGCCGGCGACGGGCGCCATTGCGCGTACAGCCACCAACATCCGGTCGGGCGCCAGAACGCCAGTGGCCGGCATGATTCACGCGCTGACGTTGCTGGTCGTGCTGCTGACCGGCGCGCAGCTCGCCGGGATGGTGCCCATGTCCGTGCTCGCCGCGATTCTCTTCGTCGTCGCCTGGAACATGGGCGAATGGCATGAGATACCCGCGTTGTTGAAGCAATCCGGTGCGGACGTGGCGGTGTGGGCGGTCACGTTTCTGCTCACTGTGCTGGCTGATCTGACCGTGGCCGTGGAAGTGGGGATGGTGCTGGCCGCTCTCCTCTTCATCAAGCGGGTCTCGCACACCACAACCGTGTCACGCGTGACGGAGGACTATCTGGATGAGGGCCGGGTGCACGTCCTGCAGGACAAGGCAATACCACCCTATGTCGCGATCTTTCGAGTGCACGGTCCATTCCTGTTCGGCGCGACGGAGAAAATGTCGCGCGTGCTCGATCGCCTCGACGAACTTCCCCCTGTCGTGATCTTTCGACTGCGGAACATGACGGCCATCGATGCCACGGGGATTCGCGCGCTCGAGGACGTGGCCACGCGCCTGCACGCTTCAGGACGGACGGCGGTGTTCTGCGGGGCGCTGGAGCAGCCGCGCGCGCTCCTGAACTCCGCCGGGTTCCCGCGGATCGTAGGCGAAGCGAACTTCGTTCCCCACGTTGACGCGGCGTTGGAGAGAGCTCGCGAGATTCGTGAGGAGCAGACGTCAGTTCCTCAGGTCCCCAGTTCCTCAGCTCCCCATTAACCGGCGGCGCCCTAGGGTTCCACGTGCGCCGCAGGCGTCGGCCCTGCGTCGGCACGCCCCGACCCTGCCAAACGGCTGATGGCACGGACGGTCATGTCGTGGTCGAACACGATCTGACATGACAGCCTCACGCCGGTCAGTTCGCGCTTTGCCAGCGCGCCGCGTTCAGCCTCTGTCATCGATTCGGGCTCTCCCGCGATGAACTCTACGCGGCAGGTGGTGCATCGGGCCTTGCCGCCGCACGCATGCAACTGATCGATGTGCGCGTCCTGCTCCAACGCCAGCACGAGGCGCTTCCCCGCTTCCACTTCAAACGTACCTTCACCTTCAACGGTCAGCTGCGGCATTTCTTTTGAATCTCCAATCTGAAATCTGAAATCGTGATCGCTCTTCGGTGATCGGCAAATCTTGAATCGGCAATCCGACGGCGAATCTCGGGCGGTTACCAGGTAGCCAGAGAGCCTCCAGATTACCGATTCTGCTCGTATCTTCCCCGAATCGTGGGAATCAAATAGTCCCGGAATGCACGTTCGAAGTTGTAGGCGGGATCGAAGCCCCAGTCGCGGCGGGCCGCGGAATCATCCACATCGGCCGGCCATGAGTCCACGATCCCCTGCCGTTTCGTATCGACGTTGAAAGTGATTTGCGCGGCGGGGAACGCCGCCAGCACCTCGTGGTGCACTTGCTCCGCCGTCGGGGCAAATGCGCCGAGGTTATACGCCGTCTGTGAAAGTGACGCCTTTGGCGCGGCCGCCAACTTCAGCAAAGCGTTCACGCCGTCAGGCATCGCCATAAAAGGGATTTGCGCGTCAGGGCGAACGAAACAGGCATACGCCTCGCCCTTGGCGGCAGCGTGAATCATCTCCGGCGCATAGTCCGAGGTCCCGCCGGACGGAACGGTCATGGCGGAAATAAGACCCGGGAATCGGACCGCCCGGAAGTCCACTCTGCCCGCCAACGAGTCAGCCGACAACTGCTTGTAGTGTCGCGCGTAGTACTCGCCGAGCTGCTCGCAGTAGAGCTTGTTGCAGCCGTACATGGTGGTGGGATGCGTCCATTCGTGTTCCTTGACCCGGCCGGCTCTGGCCTTCTCGGCGAGAGAAGGCAGCCCATACGCGGCGATCGAGGACGGATAGAGAAACGTGACAGGCCGGCCGTGAGACTCCGCTTCGTGTTGCGCGAACTCCAGGAGGTTCAAGGTCCCTTCGACGTTCACCTCGTGGGCCATCACCGGTGAAAACTCCGATCGCGTTGAGAGCAGCGCGGCCAGATGGAACACCAGATCCACCTCAAACTCTGAATGAATCCGCTCGAGCAGGGTGCGGTCCAGAATCGACCCCGTGAACTCGCGGGCCACCCGTTTCGCAAGCGACGCTTCGAGCGGCGCCACATCCAGGGTGATGATCGGCCGCGTGCCATCCGTTGCCAGCTGCTCGATGAGGCCGTGACCGATTTCACCCCCGGCCCCGGTGATTAGAACGACAGGTTTGCGCATGAATTATCCAAGCATCAGGCCGTGCACCACCGACGCCACAATGGAGAGGACCGACAACAAAAGGCAGACGAGCGCCCACACCATGTGCGTGACGCGCTCGGGCTTGAGGGGATCCAGCAACAGGCTGGCGACGTAGCCGCCAACGAAGCCACCGGCGTGGGCGTAGTTATCGATGCCCGGCATGATCAGGCCGAACACAAACATGACAAGCACGTACTGCAGGGCCATTTTGTATGTGGCGCTCGAGCCCGTACGCCGGCCGTAATACACGAGCGCGCCGAACAACCCGAAGATCGACGCAGACGCGCCCACAGTCAATGGCGCGCCCCGCAGGACGGCGAACGGCACGGACTGAAAATAGATGCCCGCAAATGTCGTGAGCGTAAACCCCACCACACCGCTCACGGTGTAAATGATGACGAGGCGGCCCGGCCCATACAGTTCCGCAACCGCAGGCCCGATCTGGCGCACCCAGTACAAGTTCATGAAAATGTGCAGCAGCCCGCCGTGCAGCCACGACGCACTCAACACCGTCCACCAGCGCCCAAGGCGCTCTACCGGGATCGCCCCACTCGCGCCAAAGAGCAACAGACTCAGGTTGTTCGGCGAGAGCAAAGTGAACAACGACCCGCCCATGATGTCGCCGCGCGACGCGATCAACGTCAACACGTACATGACGACGCACAGGCCGATGACGAAGGGGATGAACCCCATATCGCTGCCCAACTGCCGGACCGCCGTGGCGTATCCCCACAGGCCGGGATTGCGGCGTCCGCAGTTGTAACAACGTTCGTCATTGACGCCCACGAGGTACCCGCACGCAACGCACACGACGGACCCGGTGGTTTGCCGACCCAACATCAGCTGACGATTGTAATGGGGAACTGACGGAACTGGCGGAACTGGCGGAACTGGCGGAACTGGATGCCGAGGGGGGAAACCAGCGATCTGCAATTCCGTCAATTCCGTCAGTTCCGCCAGTTCCGCCAGTTCCTCATTCGATATGCTGCGGCCATGCGTGTGTTAGTCACTGGCGGCACCGGCTACCTGGGCCAGGCGATT
>JBKJJZ010000518.1:0-4074 GCA_046597705.1 Vicinamibacterales bacterium
CCACGCGGAACCGCGTGACGCCCGCGGTCTGCGGAAGGCGGACGACAAAGGGCGATTCCGCACCCGGCGCGAGCGGCGAAAATTCCAGCGCGGCCTTGCCCGACGCAAAATATTCGCCCTGCGCGTTGAACACATACACCACGGCCATGACCGAGGACGCCAGCCTGCCGTCGCCAGGATTCTGCACCAGGCCCGCGACGACGAAGTCACCAGCCTCGGAGCGATGACTCAGAGAAAGTAATTCCAGCGGCGCCACTTCGCCCCGGCGCGGCCTCGTGACTCTCTCATTCCAAGCACTTCCGCCAGTTCCGTCAGTTCCGCCACTTCCGTAGATGCCATAAACCGATGCCGCACCAACCGCCATGAACACGACCACCACTCCCACGGCCATCAGGCGCCGTGTGGGGGCGGGTGTGCGGTCAACCGTCGCACCAAACGCCGGCTCGAACGACGCCCCTCCGGGCGCTTGAAAGTCCCTCTCATCCAGCGCAGGCTCGGGCTCGAATGCCAATTGCCGCAGCATGGCCGCACGAGCTTCGGTGCGCTCGCGGTCGCTGCGCAGCAGACGCCACGCGACCACGGCCATGCCGATGGCCAGCGCAATCGCTGCAACCAACACCACCCACATCATCGTGTCCATCGTTCACGTCCTCTAGCGCAGCGCGAATCCCACTGCGACTTCCACCAGTATGTCCACGGCCGCGCCTTGCCTGCGCGCCGGCGAGAATCTCCACTGCTTGACCGCGGCAATCGCGCGTTGATCAAGACCGGCGCCGAGCGTTCGCATCAACCGCACGTCGCCCACCGAACCATCGCGGCGCACGACAATCTCCATGACGACGTCGCCTTCGATGGAGCGGCGGCGGCCTTCGTCGGTGTAAACCGGTTTCACTTCGCGCTGAAGCTGCGGAGGCGAAATGCCGCTGCCCGGACGGAACGGGCCGCCGCCAGTACCGCCGCCTGACCCGGCACCGATGCCCGAGCCCTCGCCTTCGCCCAAGCCAGTACCTTGACCTGACCCCGCTCCGCCTCCGGAACCAGTGCCTTGACTGGGCGACGGTGGCGCAGGTGGCGCGTTGAGCAGGCCCGCCTGGTCTTCGAGATCGGCCGCCATTGTGGCAACCGGTGCCTGAACCACCGGCAGGGGCTTCGGCTGCACGGGCGCGGGAGGAACGGGGATCGGCTGAACAGGCACCGGTCTTTGCGGTGGCGTTTCCCGAATCACCGGCCGTGGCGGCGGCCGATACGGTCGAGGGGGCGGCACCGGAGAACTCACCTTCTTCGGTGCGGGTGCCTTGGCTTTCGCCGGAGGAGGTGGCAGCCGAATGGCGTTTCCACCGCCGCCTCCGCCACCGCCCGGTCCGGGCTGCATCAGGAAGACGAGACGCAGCGGTTCTTTCTCGTCGAGCTGCGTCTCGGTGTCAGCCGCTTTGAGGAGACCCAGTGAAGACGCGAGCAGGAACAGCAGCACGGCAGCCGCATGCAGGCTCCCTGAAACGGCCAACGGAAGACCGCCACGCCGCCGCTTCCGTTCAATCAGGTTGAGGGGGAGCCGGTCCGCCAGACGGCGAACAAGGTGGACGGCGTCGGCCTCCCCTAAGAAGCCGCCGACGAGGGAAATCCGCTCGGAAGCGGCCAGTGCCCGAACTTCTTCGAGCGTCACACCGGCTGCCACAGCCACGTCCCGCGGGGAGTAGACGTCTACCACCTTTGCCTTTTCGGCTCGGCTCGGGCGGAAGGATAGGACCCGGATAGACTTCGCTCCATGGGTCGAGCAGCAATCGTGACCGGGGCATCCTCGGGTATCGGGCGGGCGACGTGCCTCAAGTTGGCCGCGGATGGTCTGGCGATTCTGGCGGTCGGCCGGAACCCGGCCGCCCTCAGGGCGGTTTGCGATCAGGTCGCCGCCGGCGGCGGGGAGGCGCACCCCTTCTGCGCCGATGTCACGACCGCGGACGCGCCCGGAGAAATCGTGGCTGAAGCGCTTGGCAGATGGGGCGGGATCGACGCGGTCGTCAACGCCGCGGGCATCATCGCGTCAGGTACGGTTGCCGACACCACCGATGAGGCCTTCGACACGATGATGGACCTCAACCTCCGCGCATCGTTCCGGTTGATTCGCGCGGCGGCACCAGCTCTCAGTGACCGGCACGGCGCCGTGGTGAATGTCTCCAGCGTCGCGGGCACTCGTGCGTTTCCCGGCGTGCTCGCGTACTGCGTGAGCAAGGCCGCGGTTGACCAGCTCACGCGCTGCGCCGCACTCGATCTTGCGCCGCAGGGCGTGCGGGTGAACGCCGTCAATCCGGGTGTGGTTGTCACGAACCTTCACAAACGAGGGGGGATGGACGAGGTGCGATACTCGGCGTTCCTCGAGCATTCAAAGACGACGCACCCCTTGGGGCGCGCTGGAACTCCTGAAGAAGTGGCGGACCTTATCGCGTTCCTCGTCTCGCCGGCGTCCTCGTGGATCACCGGCGAGACGATCGCGATTGACGGGGGCCGTCACCTTACGTGCCTCCGCTGAACGCGGAGAACGGCCTTTTCTGAACCTCAGAGGTCGTTCTTACTTGACTGGTGCGATCACCGGATCCGGCACCTTGTTCTTGATCGGCTTCACGGTACGCAGGAACGCGTAGATCGACTTCAGATCGTCATCAGACAGGTTCTTGAATGCCGGCCAGGGCATCGGCGGCAGGATCTCCCGTCCTCGTCCCTGTTTCTTGCCTTCGCGAATCGTCGCCACGAATTGCGCTTCCGTGTAGGCGCCGATGCCTGTCTCTGGATCAGGCGTGATGTTCTGCGTGTAGCTGATACCCCAGGGACCTGACCACGCAGTGCCGCTGATGGACGCCGTGATCGTCCACGGCCCGGTCGGCGCTGGTGGCGGGGGCAGCTTCTCCGTCGCCTGATGGCCGGACAAGTAGCGCGCCGTGTCGTACTCCGGGCCATTGGCTCCCATCTTCATCGGCGTGTGGCAGTCATTGCAGCCCATGGCATTGACCAGGTACTGGCCACGCTTCACCATGGCTGCCTTTGCCGCCGCCGTCTGCGTCAGAGCGGGCGGCTCGCTGGCCTTCACGCCGAATGCCGCGATGGCGAACACGGCCGGTACCGCAACCATTACCTTCCACCTTCTACCAGACACGTTCAGACTCATCGTTTCTCCTCCAGGGGTTTACGAACCGGCGTACCAAGCTCGTCGGCAATCCACTTGCGAATCAGCGCCACCGCCTCTTTGTCCACCAGGCGGCTTCCAACGGGCGGCATTTGCGCAACAGGGTTACGCGACTCCATCCGGAATGCAAGCACGCTGCGATCGGGATTGCCGGCGTGTACGCGCTCGCCCGCCGCGTCCCAGGTCGAGGGCACGAATTTGCTGGTCTTGCCGACCGTGGTCGACATCGCCGGCGGATCGTCAAACGGCGCGGCGAACGGATACTGCAGCGAGAACTTGAGGCTTGCCAGCTCGCCCGACAGCGTGTGGCAAAAGCTGCAGTTGCCGTGCAGGTACCCGATCGCCGCCCGGGCGACGGGCGTCTTTGCCGCAATGCGCGGCGCTCCATCCTTCAGATGCGCCGGCAGTCCACGCACCAGGCCTTGCTCCACCAGGCTGCGCAGCGTCACCGCATCGTCAGGCAGCGCTTCGGCGTGCGGCGCGTTTGGATCGCGATCGGCCGAAAGTTGCAGCGCGCTGAAACCGAGAATTCGACCCGGGCTGCCCTCGTGACACGACTTGCAATCGGCCCTCGAAGGCACGCCATGCCGCACGCCATCACTGATGACGACGCTGCGGGCGATGCCGCGTTCGGGCGCGAGTAGCGCCTCGGTCTCATCGTCGTTCCATGCGTAGGTTGCGTACTTCCAGCCCGCGGCGGTGCGCTCGATGAACCGGGTCTCGGCGCGCTTCCCGAATGCGAATTCCTTCCAGAAGCGGGTGCCAATTGGAAATTTCCAGGCATCTGGGTTTGATGCGTCAATGAACTTGCCGCGTGGCAGCTGCATCCAGCGGGTCTTGCGGGCACCGTCCGTCCAGAGCGGGTACTGCGGGGAGAATCGGATCTTCTCAGGACCGAC
>JBKJJZ010000519.1:0-2732 GCA_046597705.1 Vicinamibacterales bacterium
CGCCCCTGAAGGGACGTCCTACGTACTTCCCAGTTCCCTAGTTCCCCAGTTCCCCAGTTCCCCAGTTCCCCCAGTTCCGCCAGTTATCTAACAGGTGCCTTCTGAATCGCCTCGAAGATGATGAGCGCGCGGCTGTACGCAATGATGGCTTGTAGCTCTCGGGTTTTGGCATTGGCGAGGTCACGCTGACGTGACTGCAGCTCGAATGTGGTCGAGAGGCTGAGGTCGAATTTCTTCTGTTCGGCGTCCAGCTGCTTCTGGGCGGCTTCCCTTGCAACCTGGGTGACCTGTACGCGCTTGGCGCCGGTGGTGACCTGGCGGCCGGCGTCCCGGACCGCAGTGGCGACCTGCAGTTCAGAGTCGCGCAAGTCGATCTGTGCCCGTTGCTTCTCCAGCCGGACTCTGGCGAGCTGAGCCTCGCTTCCGCTCTTGCCGAGCGGATACGCCACGCCCACGCCGGCCGTCCACGCGGGGTTGGTATTGCGGAACGCGTCGCCGAGGACCGAACCCAGGCCACGTTCGCTGCTGCTGAGCAGCACTGGCGGGAACTCGTTGGAGTAATTGTTCTGCGTGCCTCCGGTGCCTGAAGCCGAGTAGTTGAGCTGCAGGTCCACCGAAGGCTTGACCTGATTGCGCAGCAATTCGATGCTGAGGTCCAGATTCTCCATCGAGCGCCGGGCCACGATGAGATCCATGCGGTTTGCCAGCGCGGCGGTAATCGCGGCGTCCACGTTGACCTCCATCGCCTGCAACTGAATCGGGTCGGTCGGCTCAATGCGGACCTGCCAGTAGTCGGGACGCGCGGGATCGAAGATCAACGCGCGCAATGAATCTTCGGCGGTCGCAACCGACCCTTCACCAAGGATGACCCCCTCTTCGTTGCTGGCCACTTCGGCTTCCGCCTGGATGATGATGATCGGCGCCATGGTGCCCACTTCGACGCGCGACTTGTTGTTGCGCAGCGATTCGCGCGCGAGTTCCAGATTCTGCTGGGCCACTTTGAGGCTCTCAATCGCGCCAACCAGATTCAGGTACGCGAATTGGACCTGCGCCCGCGTGAGCACCATCGACTGTTCGAGCTGGATATCGGCAATCGTACGATTGCGCTCGGCGGTACGAACGCCAACGCGGAGTGAGTCGGTCTTGAATCCTTCCAGCAGCGGTTGCGTAAACGACAGGTTGATGCCGGAACCCAGCGTGGGATTGAAACGCGAAAACGCTTCGGTGGATTCATTGCGGCCCGCGTTCCAGCGGATCGACGCTTGTCCACCGTACCAAGGCAGAAACTGGCTCACGGTGGTGGTCACCGACATGGCTTTTCTCGTGACCGACGTCGCCGTGCCTTCGAAGACATTTGTTGATGCGCTTGTGGCGGCACTGCGAGAGAAGAAGCTTTGCAGCGAGGGAATGAAGACCGCCCGGGCTGCGGCCAGATTCTCCGACGCAATGTCCGGACCGAGACGATCGGCCCTCAGACCGAGGTTCGACTCCAGCGCCATCGCCTCAGCCTGCTTCATCGAGAGTTGAAGCACGGGTCCCGGTGCCGCCTGCGTCACTGCTGCCATCTGCTGTGCGAAGGCCAGGGCCGGCATCAAAGCGATGTGGCCGACAACCATCGCGGTCACCACACGTCGCTGAAACTTGGAACTTGCGTTGCTCGTCATCATCGTCAATCTCTCCGGGGAATCTGCCGTCGCATCCGACTTATACTACGTGGCCAAGTGTGTTGTTCCCGCTTCCGGGACGGCCTGGTCCCGGAAGGCGGAAGCCAGGTGGATTTATCCGCCATATTTGCCGCGAATTCCCCAATAGCCCATGAGAATGCAAACCGTACGCCGACTTAGTGCCCTCACCGTACTCATCCTTGCCACGGGCAGCTGGCTGCTGGCAGACCAGCAAACCGCCCGTCCACCGGCAGCCCCCGCTGCCCCTGCCGCAATGACCCTCACCATTGATTCGATCATGCGCGGACCCGCGCTGGTTGGAACGCCTCCGGCGGCCGTCAGGTGGTCCAGGGATTCATCAAAGGCGTACTTCTCGTGGCAGAAGGCCGGCGATGAGCGGTCTGCCACGTACGTGGTGAATCGTGATGGCAGCGGCCTCAAACAGTTGACCGAAGAAGAAGGCCGGAACCTCGATCTGCCTCAAGCCGGCCGGCTTGATCGCGCAGGCCGGCGGCTGCTCGTGGCTGAGGGCGGCGATCTCGTGGTGTATGAGGTGGCCAGTGGCACTCGCACGTTGCTGACGCGGACGTCCGTCACTGAGTTGAATCCCCGATGGGCGCGCAATGACACTGCGGTCACGTTCCAGCGCGACGGGAATCTTTATCTGATGACCCTGACGGCCGGCCCTGGTCCCAGCATGGTGCAAGTGACGGACATCGTGGCCGCCGGTGAGTCACCCGCGGCCGCTGCGGGCGCAGCCGGCGGGCGTGCGGGGGCGGCAGGGCAGCGCGGCGCTGGATCAGGCCGCGCGGGTGGGGCCGGCGCAACAGGCGCGTTGACCGAGGCGCAACGCCTTCTTCGCGAACAGGAACTTGCGCTGATGGACTATCTCCGCAAACAGCAGGAAGGCCGTCAAGGTGGCGCGAAGCGAGCGATTGGCGTCGGCGACGGCCCGGCCGCACCGCCGGCGCGGCCACCTCGCCCCGCGCCACCTTGACGGCCTTCCTGCTGTTTGCGGAGATAGTCCATCAGCGCAAGTTCCTGTTCGCGAAGAAGGCGTTGCGCCTC
>JBKJJZ010000544.1:0-6236 GCA_046597705.1 Vicinamibacterales bacterium
GGTGTAGTTATCCGTGCCGTCCGGATTCTTCACGAGCGGGCCCTGATAGCGCTCACCCCAGTCATCTTCGTACTGGCGCTGATCGTGATTGCCCGACTCGGCGATACCGACCTTGAAAAACTCGTTGAACGGCTTCTGGAGCAGCGCGCCGGCCGTGATGAACCCGCCGCCGGAGTGGCCCCACATCGCCGCCTTGTCGATGTCGATCCACGGATACTTCTTCGCCAGCTCCTTCATGCCGGCAACCTGATCGGGAAGCGTATTGTGGCGTCCCATCGAGCCGTAATAGGCGTCGGTGAACGACTTCGATCGGTTCGGCGTTCCCGTGCCGTCGATGCTGACCACGACGAAGCCGAGTTCGGCAAGGGCCTGGCGGTCGCCTCGCGCTGCGGTAAACGCGCGCGAACCTACGCTGCCTGACTGCGGTCCCGGGTAGGCCTGGTTGATGATGGGGTACTTCTTCGCTGGATCGAAGTTCGTCGGTCGATGGAGCACGCCGTAGATTTCGGTCTTACCATCAGCAGCCAGCATCTTCACCTGCATCGGCGGCTTCCAGCCGGTGGCGAGCAGCTTCGAGATGTCGGCCTTCTCGAGCGGCATGACCAGCGCGCCGGTCACGCCGTCGCGCAACGTGGTCTCGGGCGCCACGTCCGGCTGGGAAAACGTGTCGATCACGTACCTGCCGTCAGGCGAAATCTGCGACGTGTGCGTGCCGTTGTCCGGCGTCACCGACACACTGTTCTTGCCGTCGAGTCCCACCCTGTAGAGATGCGTGAAGTAGGGATCCTGGCCCTTTTCCTTGCCCACCGCTTCGTACCACATCGTGCGCGTGGATTCATCAAGGCGCGCAACCCTCGTGATTGGCCCCACCCCACTCGTGATGCGGTTCTTGAGCTGGCCGCTGTTGAGATCGTACAGATACATCTGCGCGGTGTCGTCGCGCTGCGAGTACCAGAGAATCTCGCTGGACTTCCAGAGGATCTGCCACTGTACGCGCGTCTGCACGTGGGTCTTCTCCGTCTCGGTGAACAGGGTCCTGACTTCACCGGTGACCACATCGGCCAGCTTGGCTGTGGACGACTTGTGAAAACGGTCCGTGGAGACGAAGCCGAGTTTCGATCCGTCAGGACTCCAGAGGTACTCGCCCATGTCGATGTCGTCCTCGGACATCGCACGGTGGAAATCCGCAGGCATCAACAGCCGCGTCTGCTTGCCGGAGTCCACGTCGATAATCACCCGGGTAATCATCGCGACTACCGGATCACCCGGCAGCGGATACTTCCACGCGCGCAGCACAGGGTGGCCGCCATTCACCGGGGTCTCCACCAGATACATGTCGCCCACGTTGCGCTCGTCCTGTTGCTGCGTCACGATTTTCCTGCCATCGGGCGACCACGAGAGCGACGGTGCCGCACTCGTCGTCCAGCCCGCGTTGCTGGTCGCGTACCCGAAGTCTTTGACGCCATCCGTGGTGAGCTGGCGATCCTGACCGGTAGCGACATCGCGCACCCACAGGTTCCAGTCGCAGATGAACAACGCCCTCGTGCCGTCGGGCGACATCGATGCCGGAGGCGGGCCGGTCATCCCGGTAACGTTGGGGCCGCAGGTTCTGGTGATCGCCACACCACCGCCGCGTCCTCCCCGACCGCCGCCGCCCCCTCGTCCTGCAGGACCTCCAGCGGGAGCCGTGCCGCCGGCCGGCGGCGTGGCCATCACTTCACGCGTCCTGGCGACGGGATTGACGACCACATTCTCAGTGCCGGTCAGCGTCGTTCGCCGATACCAGAAACGGCCGTCGGGCAGCCACGTGGCATCTGCCATGCCGCCGACTACCAGCCCGGTCAGAGCAGGCGCGAGCATCTTGACCGCGCGGTCATAATCAGCGGCAGTAACGGTGCGCCGGTTTTGTTGCGCCAGCGAGGCGGATGAAAACACGACGACGAGAACGAGGATGCGGACAATCGAGCGGGCCATGCGATGTGCTCCAGAAAGGGCGAGAGGTGAAGACCGGTTGATAGTGCGCGATGACAACGGTTCAGGCAAGCCCTTCCCTGCGATAGACTCCGCCTGAAAACCAATGCCGCACAGCATCGAACGAGCCAGCAGCGGGCGCGCCACATGCCGGGGATGCGGAGGCAAGATTGCCTCCGGCCTGCTTCGGTTTGGCGAACGGCTTCCCAACCCCTACGCCGACGAAGGCGGCGAGATGACGCACTGGTTTCATCTCCGGTGCGCGGCGTATCGACGACCCGAACCTTTTCTGGAAACGCTCGCGGCCCTCACCGACCCCATTGCGGAGGCTGACTTGCTGAAAGAGGCTGCCCAGGCAGGTGTGGCGCATCGTCGCCTCCCACGCATCAGCAGCGCCGGCCGCGCATCGTCGGGCCGGGCCACCTGTCGCGCGTGCAAGGCACCCATCGCGAAGGACACGTGGCGTATCGCACTGGTGTTTTATGACGACGGCCGGTTTGCGCCGTCGGGCTACATTCACGCAGGGTGCGCGGCCTCCTACATGGAAACGGCAGCGTTCATCGATCGCGTCACGCACTTCTCCCCGGACCTCACCGCGGCCGATCTGGACGAACTTCGCGCGGCGATGCAAGTGGACAACTGACGGAACTGGGGAACTGGGGAACTGGGGAACTGGGGAACTGGCGGAACTGGCGGAACTGGCGGAACTGGCGGGACTGGCGGAACTGGCGGAACTGGCCAAATGAGTCAGTTGTTTCTTGACAGGCCCTTGACAGGTTCGATTCTGATCGCGATCGCCAACAGCCAGAAGAAAGCTCCGAGCGCAAGGGCGAAGAGCAGGCCTCAGCTCTTCGCGCTATTCTGGAGTCGGTCGTTCCTCCTGAGGTATTCCTTGTATCCGCTATTGCAATCCGGGTGCGTGAACTCAATCACCGTCACCATTTCCAATTCAAGTTCCGCCAGTTCCGCCAGTTCCCCAGTTCCCCAGTTCCCCAGTTCCCCAGTTCCCCAGTTCCGCAAGTTCCCCAGTTCCGCCAGTTCCCCAGTCCTCATCCACCACCCAGACGCGAGCGCGCGAGCTCGAGACTCCGAAGCGCGCGTTCGTTATTGGGCTCAAGGCGCAGCGCTTCGGTGAACTCCGCGATCGCTTCCTTCAGCCGGCCTTGCCGGCCGAGTGCGCTGCCCAGGTTGAAGTGGACGCGGGCATCCAGGGGATTCAGGCGCAGTGACTCGCGGTAGGCGATGATCGCATCGGGGAGTTCGCCCATTGACTGCTTCACGTCGCCCAGTTGCGCGTGGGCCCCGGCGTCGCCGGGATTGCGGGCAAGATACGCCTCGATGTGGACCAAGGCCTCACCAGGCCGGTTCAAGTCAATCAGGACCAGTCCCAGGTTGTAGCGGGTGTCGAGGGTGTTGGGCGCCAGTCGAAGGGCTTCGCGATACGCGCGCTCGGCTTCGTCGAAACGTCCCAACGTTCGAAACGCGCTGCCGAGGTTGTTCTGGCCTTGAGGAAGGTTTGGCTCAAGGCGAAGCGCATTTTCAGTGTCGCGAATCGCCGCATCGATCTCGCCGCGTTGAAGCCGCAGCCAGCCCAGATTCAGATGGGCCATCCACGCGCGGGGGTTGCGTTCGATCGTGGCCGAGTACAACACGTCGGCACTTACGTATTCCTGACTCTGACGCCATGTGAGGGCGCCCAGCACCGCCGCAATCACGATCAGCACAACCGGTTTATCCACCCACATCGTGACGCACGCGGCCACGGCCGCGATCAGACTCAAGCTCGCCAAATACTGGAAGTGGTCCGCGACAAAGGAATAGATGAACGGATATACGTTGAAAAACCCGAGTGCCGGAAACAACGTGCCGATAAACAGGAGCGCCACCGCAAGCGGAGCTCGAGTCTTCATGCGCAGCGTCCAGCACCATACGACCACCAGCAGTACGCCCAACGGAAACAGATACTGCCACCAGACGGCCTGACTGATCTCCCACCTCGGATACACGAAGCTCAGGTTGACGGGCCACACCAGCGTCGTGGCGTAGAACACCACAGCGCGGCCGGCCAGCAACACGCGCTCAATCAAGGTGAAGTCGAACGCGGGACCGGACGCCCCGATGTATTCGCGCTCCACCCACACCGTCAGCATGCCGGCGGCAATGCCAAGCGCCACAAACGGCAGCAGCAGCGCGATGTCCTCGCGCCACCGCAGCGAACCACGCTGCCACCACAGCACCACCAGCAGGGCCGCGGGAAGCGTGGCCGTTACGGACTTCGTGAGAATCGCCAGCGCGAATACCCCGATCGCGATCGCATACAGCCCCCAACGGCGTTCAACGTCAAAGCGCAGGTACGCGATGGCTGCCAGGAGATACCAGAGACCCGACAGCGTGTTCTTCAGCTCGGTAATCCATGCGACCGACTCCGCCTGCACTGGATGAAGCGCAAAGATGACGCCGGCCAGCAGGGCTCCCGGCACGCGAAGCCTCTGCAGCAGGACCACAAACAGGCACGCTGACAGTCCGTGCAAGGCGATGTTGATTAGGTGATACCCGAGTGTCTGATCGCCAAACACCTTGTGCAGCACCCAGAACGCGGTGTGCAGCACCGGGTAGTACTGCTGAGTGGCGCCGACATCAAACCAGATGCGCCCCAACCCTTCCACGGAACGCAGCGCCGTCCTGGTGATATGCGCGTCGTCGTCCCACAGTATTCCCCCGTGCCAGGCGGGCATGTAGGCGAGGAGAGTGACGAGCACGAGTCCCGCATAGAACAACCAGGACGTGCCGCTCTCGCGTGACGGCGAGGGAGTGCGCGGCTTCGGCGGCATGATCAGCGCGATCCTACCGCGAAGCCGCGGACTGAACGTGAGCGCTGACTACTTGCCGCCGATACGCACCGAGGCCGCCAGGGCCCATTGACGTTCGGCCTGGAAGTTCGCGTGCGTGCTGAACAGGGCGACATCAAGCGCCTTGTCGGTGCCGATACCGAAGCCGACCGTCGGATCCCACTTGTCGCGCGAGTGCCGGCCGCCGCCGCGGAGCCAGAGGGGGCCCACCTGGCGTTCAAGGCCACCCGAGAAGCTCGTGCCGTTGTATCCGTCAGTCGCCGTCGCGATTGCGCCCCATCCCGCACCCGTGAATCCGACGTTCGCGGTCTTGACCACCGGCTGCTTGACTCGCAACTCCTGGAAAGGCGCCGTCCCTGGCGTCTCCGTGAAGTTGAAGCCCGCCGTCAGGCTTGGGAGTGTGAAGGTCGATTTCGTGAAGTCCGACCAGTTGATTCGGTTGCCGATACCGTTCACGCCAACGCCGACCTGCACGTTGCCACGAACCACCTGAACCCCGATGTCGTTTGCAAACCCGGTGCCGGAACCGCCCTCGAGCGACACGAGATTGAACGGCGTGTTTGACGGCGTGAGATTTCCCGCGGCGTTCGTATTGAAGCGCACGTCGAGGTCCGGCAGATAGAGCTTGAAGCCGCGCAGGTAGTGAAAGTTGTACGCCAGGTAGACGCCGTCGCGATCCCCGGTGCTCGAACCCATCGGCACGCGGCCGCGATAACCCACGGTGAGGGCGCCGGCCAGCTGCGCCGTGGATGAGTCGCGAACGAACATCGAGGCATTGATTGAGCGCGTGCCGTCACCCAGCAAATCGGCCAGCCGCGGATCGACATTCGCCTCGGTCCGGTAGGTGAGGTAGGGTCCGATACCCACATAGAGACCATGGAAGCGGTTGTCGCCTTTCACCAACTTGATCGTCTTTCCGAACTGCGGCGCCAGCAGTCCTTCGGATGCGTACGATTCCTGAATGTTGAAGCCGGCATACGTGGTCAGATCCGGGTTGACCGTGCCGTTGACCAGATCGTTGATGAAATCTGCGCGAGTGCTGCTGGTGTCAGCGCCAAATCGATAGTGAAGCGGACTGCCTGCCGTCTCCGTGGCGAGGATGGGATCGAATCCCTCGCTGCTGGGCTTGAACTTGTCGAGCCCGCCCTTAAAGACCTGGATGAGTCCGAGCGGAAGCGGGATCACCGCCCCCGTCTGGGTCGCCGGCGGCACCATCTTCATCGCGATGTTGGGGCTGTTGCCGCCACCGCCTCCCATCGCCACCACTCGCGCGTCCATCACGATGCCCTGCGCCGACGCGCTACCGGCGAACGCCAAAACCGACAAGAGAGCGAGGAGCGAGCTAGTTCTACGCATCAGCATTTTTTCCTCCAAAGGCATCGTGGGTCGTCAAGTGAGGGAGGAGTGTATATGAAA
>JBKJJZ010000082.1:0-6806 GCA_046597705.1 Vicinamibacterales bacterium
GCACGCGCTCGGCCAACCCTACCGGAACTCTCGCCCGGTCGGGGGCGGTTGGTACATGATTCTTCGTTCACTCGACAACGGCCCGGTGGTCGTGTCAGGCACAGGGAGACGTCGATGCGAAGCATGTGGCGAACAGGTCTGCTGGTCATTACCTTTGGGGCCCTTGGGGCCTTTGCTGCCGTCGCGTGCAGTGGGGGAGGCGCGCCGTCGGCACCCACGCCCCCGGCCACGCCTGGTCCCACGCCCCAGGCGCCGCCGTTCTCGGGCACGATCTTCATCGATGCCGACATCATCACGGCGGCAGACCCCACCACGTTCGCCTCGCTCACGCCCAACGGCCAGGGGCTGCGGACCATGTTTGACCGCCGCGCGGCGGCCTTCATCCAGCTCCAGGCCTACCTGTTCAACGTGACGTTCAGCGACGGCCTCGCGACCGAAGTCCAGGTGAATCCGGAATTCGGAAGCGCTGACGCCGCGCGCATCCAGGCCGAGAAGTACGCCATCGTGATTGGCCGCCTGCCACGGGCGCTGCGGGTGTCGGTGGCCACCGTCTGGATCCACCAGGGCGTGCAGCCATTCGGCGGCGGCAACAACAACCTGCTGATCCACGTGGGGCAGGGCGACCTCTATATCGCCGACGGGATCCTCGAAGAGACGTTTGTCCACGAAGCCGCGCACACCTCGCTCGACGCCGCCCACGCCGCCTCGGCTGGATGGCTCTCGGCCCAGGCGAAAGACGTCAACTTCATCTCCACATACGCCCGCGACAATCCCACGCGCGAGGACGTCGCCGAAAGTGTGCTGCCGTGGCTGGCAGTGCGCTACCGGGCGGGCCGGATCACACCGGCGCTTGCCGCCACCATCCAGCAGTTCATTCCCAACCGCATGGCCTACTTTGACTCGCTCGGGCTCGTCATGTTGCCGGTGCAATAGCGCGGGCTGCTGCCCAAGACCCCGTCTCGTGTGGCATTCTTGGTGCCGCATGCAGATCGATTTGCACGATTCCGTGCTCCAGCACATCCAGGCCGACGTGGTCCGCCTCCAGCCCGACCAGACAGTGGCCGACGCGCTTGACGCGCTGCGCACCCGCGGCGCCGATCAGGACATTGTCTACATCTACATCGTGGATGGCGAGAAACGGCTGACCGGCGTGGTGCCGACACGGGCGCTGCTCGCCTCGCGGCCTGAACGGCCGTTGGGCGAAATCATGCAGGGCGATGTGGTGGCCATTCCCGACTGGGCCACGGTGCTCGTGGCGGCCGAGTTTTTCGTGAGCCAGCGATTCCTGGCGTTCCCGGTCGTGTCGTCGAGTGGCGAACTGGTGGGCCAGGTGGACGTGCGTGTCTTCACCGACGAAGTCGTCGGGCACGCCAAGCGCTCGTTTGACGACATCTTCCAGATCATCGGCGTCCACGCCACGCAGGGCCGCACGGTGTGGCTGGGATTCCGCGACCGTTTCCCGTGGCTGCTCACCAATGTGACCGGGGGGCTGCTGTGCGCCGTACTGGTGAGCCAGTACGAACACTTGCTGGACGCGGCCGTGATGCTGGCGGTGTTTCTGCCGATGGTGCTGGCCCTGGCAGAGAGCATCAGCATGCAGTCGGCCACGCTGACGCTGCACAACCTGCACAGCGGCGGCATGACCTGGGCCCTTCTGGGCCCCGCCATGCGCCGTGAGTTGAGCGTGGCTGCGCTGCTCGGGTCAGGGTGCGGCCTGCTCGTGGGCGCCATCTCCTGGGCGTGGAAAGGCAACGGCGAACTGGCATTTGCCCTGGGTGGCGCCATTGCGTTTTCCATGGCCACGGCGGCCCTGCTCGGATTATTGCTGCCGACGATGCTGCACGCCGGTAGGCTTGACCCGAAGATCGCGGCGGGCCCAATCGTGTTGGCCGTTGCAGATGTGTGCGCATTGCTGATCTACTTCAACCTGGCGGCGTTATTTGTATGAAAATTGAACCTTTTTTGCTCGAACGGTGGATGACGCGGCACGAGACCCACGTCAAGTACGACATTGCTGAAAGCGGCATCCTGCCGCTCTCCACACACGACCTCCTGCAGTTTGAACCGGAAGACGCGCGGGCGGCCACGCTTGAAGCCCTGCTGCAATTGCCGCTCGGGTACAGCGAAGCGTGCGGCACGGTGGCGCTGCGGTCGGCGCTTGCGGCGACGTACCAGTCGGTGGCGGCCGATCAGATCTTGGTCACGACCGGCGCAATCGAAGCGAACTATCTTCTTTTCAACGTGCTGCTCGATGCCGGCGACCACGTCATCGCGCCGTATCCCGCGTATCAACAGCTCTACTCCGTGCCGAAGGCCATCGGCTGTGATGTGTCGTTGTGGCGCGTGGGGCCCGAGACCGGGTATCGCTACGACGTTGACGCGCTCGAGCGTCTGATCACTCCAAAGACAAAGCTGATCGTCGTCAACACGCCGCACAATCCGACAGGGGCAATGTTGACGCCGGCCGATGCGGCGCGTGTGTACGCGCTGGCAGAATCGGTGGGCGCGTGGGTGATGGGCGATGAGGCGTACCG
The DNA here is from genome assembly GCA_046597705.1 of Vicinamibacterales bacterium. Classification (GTDB taxonomy): domain Bacteria; phylum Acidobacteriota; class Vicinamibacteria; order Vicinamibacterales; family SCN-69-37; genus SYFT01. Next base: position 2,535 of record JBKJJZ010000082.1, read on the forward strand.
GTGGTTGAGCGTGCCGGGGGGCGATCCATTCGCGCCGCCCGTAGTGGATACGGGCGCGCGCGGCATCAGCGTCGGGACGTTGTCAAAGCCGTACGGCCTGCCGGGCCTGCGCATTGGCTGGATGGCGGGGCCGCGCGACGTCATCGAACGATGCTGGGGGATGCGCGACTACATCACGCTCAGTCCCGGCAAACTCAACGATGCGCTGGCGTGTCTGGCGCTGCGCCATCACGACAAGATCGTCGAGCGGAATCACGCCATCATCACGGCCAACCTGGCGGCGGCATCGGCGTGGATCGAAGCGCGCCAGAATGTGTTGTCGTGGACCGCGCCACGCGGCGGCCTGCTCGGGTTGCTCAAATACAACCTGCCGGTGGATTCGTTGACGCTCGCGGACACGCTGGCCACCGAGTACAGCGTGATGCTGGCGCCTGGGTCCGCCTTCGGCTATGAGAAACACCTGCGGCTTGGCATCGGCCAGCACCCCGACGTGTTTGCGAGGGGCCTCGTCGAGGCGGGTCGCGCGCTTGATCGGTTTCGGGCGTCCTCGTAGCGTGCGCTGGCCACAGACGATGCGTGCTCCCTGCAGCGCCCTCGCCGTTGTTTTCCTGGTGGCACTCACCGCCGCATGTGGCAGCGCCACGCCCGCGCCCGGAGGGGTGACGTTTAATAAAGACATCGCGCCAATTGTGTTTGCGAACTGCGCCTCCTGTCATCGCCCGGGCGGCGTTGCGCCGTTTTCACTCCTGACCCATGCCGAGGCGGCGGAACAGGCCGATGCCATTGCGAAGGCGACGCGCGAAGGCCACATGCCGCCCTGGTTGCCGGAGCCGGGGCAGTATCCCATTGTTGGCGACCGGCGGTTGCGGCCGGAGCAGGTGGCGGTCATTCAGCGTTGGGTGAAGGAGGGCGCGCTTGAGGGCCTCGCGGCGGACAGACCGGCGACGCCGGTGTTTCCCGACGGCTGGGAACAGGGAACACCCGATCTGATCCTGACCACCGACAAGCCGTTCGACATTCGCGTTGGGGCCGATGACGTGTATCGCAACCTGGTATTTCGGACCCCGATCACGGAGGGCGTGTTCGTGCGCGCCGTGGAGCTCAAGACGAACAACACGCGAGTCCACCACGCGGTGATTCGTGTCGACCGCACGTCCGCATCGCGTCGGCGTGACGGCGCGGACGGCCAGCCAGGGTTTGATGGCATGGCCCTCAGCGTGCTCGACCCCGACGGGCAGTTCATCGGCTGGACCCCGGGGCGGGGGCCCATCGTGTCGCCCGCCACCATGCCCTGGCGGTTGGAGCGCGGCGCCGATGTCGTGGTGGAACTGCACGTCATCAAGTCCGACAAGGCGTCGACGTTGCAGCCCACGATCGGCCTGTTCCTGACCTCCACGCCGCCCGTGCAGCGGCCGGTGACCGTTCGGTTGGAATCCCAGGTCATCGATATTCCCGCTGGCCAGAGCGACTACCTCGTGACCGACACCTACGAACTGCCGGTGGCGGTGGACCTGCTGGGCGTCTATCCGCACGCGCATTTCCTCGGCAAGGAGGTGCGGGCGTTCGCCACGCTGCCGGACGGTTCGGTCAAGTCGCTGCTCCACATCGAAGATTGGGACTTTCACTGGCAGCAGGAATATCGCTACGTTTCGCCGATCCCGCTCCCGCGCGGCACGAAGGTCAGCATGCGGTTGACCTTCGACAACTCGTCGGCGAATAAACACAATCCGAACGTCCCGCCCAAACGTGTGCAGGGGGGATCGAGATCCACCGACGAAATGGCCAAACTGGGGCTGCAGTTGTTGACGCAGTCTCCGGCTGATGCGCTGCGTCTCGTGCAGGAGTTCGATCGGCGGTACAAGCAGGCCGAGGTGGCCCTGGGAGAGATCCGCGTGCGCGCTGAGCCAGGCAACGTCGAGTACCTCGGGCTTCTGGGAGGCGCCTACGTGGAGGTTGAGCGGTTTGCCGAGGGCGCCGCGCGGCTCGACGCGGCGGTTCGTCTCGGCGACCGCACGGCGGCCACTCGGAACTACCTCGGCGCCGCGATGATGGCGCAGGGCCAGACCGCTGCCGCGGTCGGGCACTTCCGCCAGGCGGCTGCGCTCGCACCCAGCGACGAAGTGATGCACTTCAACCTCGGGACCGCGCTCGGCGCCCTCAATCGCACGGCTGAAGCCGAAGCCGCATTCCGGCGTTCAATCGCCGTGAATCCCGACTACGCAGATGCGCACGTGAATCTCGCGGCGCTGCTGCTTGCAGGAGGCCGCATGAAAGCGGCGATTCCGCACTTCGAGCGGGCGGTGGCGCTCAACCCGGAATCGGCAGGGATGCACAGCAATCTGGGTGGCGCGCTGGCTTCCGCCGGGCGCTATTCCGAAGCGATGGTCGAGGTCAGGCGCGCGCTCGACCTGGACCCCAGCCACGGCCCGGCACTCGACAATCTTCGCCGTCTGCAGCGGATAGGCATCCGCTGAACAGCGGGGGGCGCCGTGAGAGTCGGCGGCTGAACGGAACAAGTGGTGGGCCGACATATTCGCGCGGGGCCTCGTCGAGGCGGGTCGCGCTCTTGATCGGTTTCGGGCGGCCACCTGATCGAGTGTCGCCGCGTTTGAGGTTGGCCCGGCACCCTGCATGTTCACGGTGAGTCACACGCAGAAGAGAATCATCAGCGGCATCATCATGGGCGGCGTCGTCCTGTTCTACCTTGGCTTGAACAGCGGCACGTGGCTGATTTCACCGGACTCGACCGACTACGTCGAGGGTGCCCGTTCCCTGGCGGCGTTGCGGGGGTATGTCAACGCGGCTGGAGCGCCCCTGACGTTTTTTCCACCCGGGACGTCGGTGCTCTATGCGGTCGCGGCGCTACCGCCATCCGCTGATTATTTCTACTTCAACCTGCTGACAAAATTATTGGTGCTGGCGTTCGTCTGGCTGAGCTTCGTGGTCGTTCGCCGATCCGCTGGCATGGCAGCCGCGCTTTTCGTCGTGTTCTTTCTGGTCCTGTCGCAGACGCTGATGTCCGAAAGCACGCACATCTTGTCCGACCCCGCGTTCGGCGCGGTGCTGATGCTCACGGTCTACCTGTTTCCCGAGGAGCGGCTTGCCGACCTTTCACCCCGGTCGGCGCTCGGGCTGGGCCTGATGGCGGCCGCGTGTTACGCATTCAGAACCGTTGGGATCTCCGTGTTTCTCGCGTACGTGGTGTCGATTGCGCTGCGGGCCCATCACAGCCGAGTGAAAACGGTCGGTCTGGTCGCGCTTGCGTTTCTGGTCGTGGCCGTGCCGCTCGCGGTTTGGGCGGCCCCGAGCGAGTATTCCTACTTTCGGATGATGTTCTGGCGCGAGCAGTGGGTCTCAGATTCTGGCGTTGCCGGTCTCTGGGACTGGTGGGCGCATATTTCCATTAATGTGCAGAAGACGTTGAGCGACATCCATTACACGTTTACGAACGAGTGGGATGTGGGGTGGTCCGGAGTCACGATGGGTGGGGTGATGGGGCTTGGACTCATCGCCGCCAGCGTGAATCGACGCGTGCTGCACCTCTCTCTCCTGTTCTTCTATGCACTTGCCCTCGTCGTGATGAGCAGTGAGCCCCGCTACATCCTGCCCATCATCACGCTGCTCGCGATGTCAGGCATCGATGGCGCCCGATGGGCCATGAGTTGGCCGAAGGCCAGGTGGGCATCACGCGGATTATTGGTGGTGCTGGCGGCGATGGTGTGCTTCAGTCCGTATTGGCGGAACGGCTACCAGTATGCGCGATGGCTGCGCGCCGAGTTGACCCGCATGCACGGGGAGGTGGTCGCCTACCCTGGGCATGGCGAATTTCTGGACCTGGTCCGGAGTCACGCGGACCAACTGAAGCCTGGGGACGTGGTCGCCACCATGCATCCGGACGTGCTGCGGTATTTCGTCCCGGGCACGGTCACACTCTGGGCGCTGCCGATCACCGTGGATCCGGAGAACGCCTATCGGGCGATCAAGGATCGGTCCGCGACGTATCTCTATTGCGACAAAAAAGTCACGCCCATCTGGTCGCACATCGAGCCTGTGATCCAACGCCATGCATCCGGGCTGGCGCTCGTCGCCGAGAACTCGTCGGCCGTGATCTACCGGGTGCTGGTGGAGCCCCGGCGATCATCTGATTAAGTGCGGAGTCCACCCGGGCGTCTGGCGGAGCTGGACGAAGCTACTCGGGGTGGGCGCCTTCCCCAAGGCTCCAGCGGGCCAGGCAGAGGGCCCCCGACGATCCAAGAAATCACTGCGGAGACC
>JBKJJZ010000214.1:0-3265 GCA_046597705.1 Vicinamibacterales bacterium
ATTGATGGGTCTGACGGGTCCATCGCCACGTCCACGACGCCAGTGTCGTAGTTGATCTTGATGACCTGACTCCAGGAACGCCCGCCGTCGATCGTGCGATACAGGCCGCGCTCATCATTCGGCCCCCACAGATGGCCCATGGCCGCGACGAACGCCACGTCCGGATTGGACGGGTGCAGGACGATGCGCCCGATGTGGTGGGAGTCGCGAAGTCCGACGTTCGTCCAGGTCTTGCCGGCGTCGGTGGATTTATAGACGCCGTCGCCCCAGGACGAACTCTGGCGGTTGGCGCGTTCGCCGGTGCCCACCCAGAGAATGTTCGGGTTAGCTTGATTCACCGCGATCGCGCCGATGGAGTGGACGGGTTCCTTCTCGAAGACCGGGGTGAACGTGACGCCGTTGTCGGTGGTACGGAAGATGCCGCCTGTGGCGCTTGCGGCGTAGAAGGTGTATGGGTCGCGCTCGACGACGGCGAGGTCCACGAAGCGGCCGCTCATGTTGGCCGGGCCGATGTTGCGGAACCGGAGCCCCGATAGATCGGTGGCCGTCAGGGGCCGGGTCGCGGGTTGCGCAGACAAGGCCGCCACAGAGAGCAGCAGGGCGGCCAGGGACAGAGTGCGTCTGGAAGTCGTCGTCATGCGGGCGATTCTACTGCCTCGTGGTTTCGCTGGTCCCGGCCAAACCTTGTTACAGTCATCACATGCACTTCCGCCCGCGCCGCGCGCTGATTCCGACGATGGCGTTGGTGGCCCTCCTGGTTGCGGTCAACATCGCGCAGGAACCGGCGGTTCCTGTGCCGCCCGGCTTCGGCGCATGGCTCGAGGGCGTGCGCGCCGAAGCGCTGCAGCGCGGCATTAGCGCGACCACCGTGGATCGCGCCCTCAACGGCCTCGAAATTGAACCAGTCGTCGTCGCCCGTGATCGCGCTCAACCCGAGCAGGTACAGAGCCTCGACCAATACCTCCAGCAACGCCTGTCGCCCCGCACGCTAAAGTCGGCCACTGAAATGCAGGAGAAGTACCGGGAGGTGTTGAGTCGAATCGATGCCCGGTACGGTGTGCCCCCGGAGATGCTCATCGCCATCTGGGGGATTGAATCCAACTTCGGGAAGTTCACCGGCTCGAGGCCGGTCATCACGTCGCTCGTCACGCTGGCGTTTGATGCGAGACGCCCGGCGTTATTCCGGGCTGAACTCTTTCATGCACTCGCGATTCTCGATCAAGGGCACATTCCCCTCGATGATTTGAAGGGCTCGTGGGCGGGCGCGATGGGCCAGCCGCAGTTCATGCCTTCGAGCTACCTCAAACACGCCGTGGATTTCGATGGTGACGGACGCGCCGATATCTGGAAGACGGAGAGCGATGTCTTCGCGTCCATTGCAAACTACCTCAAGAGTGCCGGGTGGGCCGAAGGCGAACGTTGGGGACGCCCGGTGCGCGTGAGCCGGGCGGTGCTCGACCGCGTCGAACGCCAGGTGCCGATGCGTTCGAATGGCTGCAAGGCTGTTAGAGAAATGACCCAGGCCCGGCCGCTGTCGCGCTGGGCATCGCTCGGTGTGACACTCACGAACGGGCAGCCCCTGCCCAAGGCCGAGATGGAAGCCTCTCTCGTGCGTGGCGTCAAACAACACTTCCTTGTCTACCGCAACTACCACGCGCTGATCGACTACAACTGTTCCAACGCATACGCGATTTCAGCCGGTCTGTTGGCCGACCGGGTGCGATAGCCCGGGTATGATTTGAAGCGAGGTTCGTCATCCATAGACTTAACTGGCTCCTTGTCGCCATTCCGTTTGCCATTGCGGCCGAGTGGCTCCACTGGTCCCCTCTTGCGGTCTTCGGACTGAGTGCGCTCGCGATCATTCCGCTGTCGGCGCTGCTCGGCCATGCGACCGAGGAACTGGCGGCGCGCACGGGTCCCACGGTTGGCGGCCTGTTGAACGCCACGCTCGGCAACCTCGCGGAACTCATCATTGCGGGTCTTGCGCTTCGAGCCGGATTGATTGACCTGGTCAAGGCGTCCATCACTGGATCGATCCTCGGCAACCTGCTGCTGGTGCTGGGCGCCGCCCAGTTGGTGGGCGGCCTGCGATACAAGGTGCAGTCGTTCAATCGCCACCTGGCCACGGTGAACGTGCCGCTGCTCGTCATCGCTGCCGCGGGGCTGATTGTCCCCTCGCTGTTTCTTGCAGCGCATCCCGATCCCGCACACGTGGCGACTGTTCGGATGTCGGAGTTTGTCGCAGCATTGCTAATCGCCGCCTACGTGCTGTCGCTGGTTTATTCGATGTGGACACATAAGGCCATGTTCGCCGAGTCTTCCGAGGGCCACTCGGAACCGCCGAAGTGGTCCTTGTCCAGGACGATGATCATGCTGGTGGCCGCCGCGGGCGGGATAGGTGTGATGGCTGAAATGCTGGTCGGCGCCACCGAGGAGGCGACGCGCACGATGGGATTCTCGGAGTTCTTCGTCGGCATCATCCTGGTGCCGATCATCGGCAACGCCGCCGAGCACAGTTCCGCGGTCATGATGGCGTACAAGAACCGGATGGATCTGGCGATTAATATCGCGCTGGGCTCAACGGTGCAGGTCGCGCTGCTTGTTGCGCCACTGCTCGTGTTCTTCGGACTGGTCGTCGGTCAGCCGATGGATCTGGCGTTTACGACGATTGAGGTGGTGGCGGTGACCGTGGCGGCGTGGATCGCGGGGGCGATCGTGCTGGACGGCGAGTCGAATTGGCTCGAAGGCGCCTACTTGATCATCCTCTATGCGATTCTCGGCGTCGCGTTCTATTTTTTCTAAGACTACGGAGGCCGAAGCCCGTACTCTCCTGACCGTTGCCGTTGCCCTAGTTCCAGCTCCTGCCCTTGAGCTGATCAAGGTTCAGGTTTCCGCCGCTGAGGATGCAGACCACCTTGGAGCCGGCCGGAATGTTGACGAGTTTCTGAAGCAGCGCGCCGACGGGTGCCGCCGCCGCACCTTCCGGGACAAGCTTCGCGAAGTGCATCACCCACACCACCGCCTCGAAGATCTGCTCGTCCGGAAGCGAGACAATCTCCTCAACGAATTTCCGCACGATCTCGAAGTTGCGCGTACCGACCCGCTTCACACGCAACCCATCGATGATGCAGTCCACCCGATCCAGCGTCACGAGGTGGCCCTCTTCAACGCTGCGCTTCATGCCTGGCGCACCGGACGACTCGACACCAATCACCCGGATCTTCGGGTTGTGCGCTTTGATCGCCATCGACACGCCCGAGATGAG
>JBKJJZ010000247.1:0-3831 GCA_046597705.1 Vicinamibacterales bacterium
CGGGCGCGCTCATGCCGCACGACTCGGGCGCGATTTGCGGAGTATGCCATCGGCTCTTCGATGGATCGCGCCGGTATCTCGACCTGCGTCCCCTGGAAGCCTTCGCTGAACAGACCAAGTATCTCGACGAAGCACTGCACGTGGATGCGCGGCACGAAACCGTGGCGCCGCCGCTGCTGGGCTCGAAGATTCGCAACGATCAACTCCGTGCGTTTCTCAATCTCGCGCCTGGCGACCGCGTGGTGGATCTCGGATGCGGCAGCGGACGAGCGATGATTTGGAACGGCGATTCCGGCGCGTCGTTCACTGGCATTGACATCAGCGCGTTTTTTGCCGCGGAAGCGCTGGACCGATGTGACCTGCTCTTGGGCGACCTGCGAAAACTGCCACTGGCTGACGGCCAGTTCAACAAGGCCTGGTCGCTGGACGTGCTGGAGCACCTCTCACCTCAGGCTCTTCACGAGATGTTGTCGGAGGCCAACCGCGTCCTTGCAGACGATGGCGCGCTGTTTGTCTACACACACGTTCGAAAGAACGGCCCGCTGGCGAAAGGCGTGCGGCTGGTCAACCGGCTGGCCGACGGGCTGGATCGAATCGGCCTTCTTGACCTTCGAACGGAGCGGCTCCGAAAATCCGACCACCTCAACCCCATCGCCGACCACGATGATCTGCGCCGCGTGGCAGCGGCGGCGGGATTTGAAGTGGAGCGCATCACGTACTACACGCCGATCATCGGCGCGTTCGTCGAGAACGTGATGATGCGCATGGCCGAGCACATGCTCGCACGCCGGCAGACCGCCGGTGCCGAGCCGGGTGCGGGCGTGAAAGCGGCGCGTGCGGAAGCCAAGACCCGCCTCCGGCGCCGGGGGCCGCTCTACTGGGCCACACGCGCGGCGACCGGAGTCATGTATCTGGATGTGCTGCTGTTGGGGCGCTTCAAGTCCGGGCCCTTCTTCGCGCGCCTCCGAAAGCGCCCGTCACAGGCACACTGACATGCGCATCCTCTACGCGGCGCTCGATCAGCAGGTGCCGGGCACCCTCGGAGGATCGGTGCACGTGCGATCGGTGGCGGAAGGGCTGGCGGCACTCGGTCATGACGTCCATGTCGCGACCACGCCAGGCGGGCCCTGGCCTTCGGGGTCCGTGCATTGGCACGCGATGTCGTCGCCACTCGGCCGAAACGAATTGCGGTGGATGCGCGCGCGTGCGCTCACGGGACTGGCCCGGCGCGTCGGGGCGCAGGTCGTCATCGAGCGGTACTACAACTTCGGCGGCGAAGGAGTCATGGCCGCGAGGCGCTTGGGCGTCCCCGCGGTGCTGGAGGTCAACGCGCCAATCATCGATTACGCGGGATCGTTCAAGGCCCGTCTCGATCGCACCCTGCTGTTCGAACCGATGCGCCGATGGCGTGACTGGCTGTGCCGGCAAACCGATCTCTTTGTCACGCCCAGCGCCCAGATCCTGCCGGCGTGGGTGGATCCCGCAAAAGTGCTCGAAGCCGAGTGGGGCGCTGATGTCGATCGGTTCAGGCCGGAGGCCACCGGCCCGCTGCCGTTCCAGCGCGATCCCCATCGTGTGTTGTGTGTGTTCGCCGGCGCGTTTCGCTCGTGGCACGGAGTCACCCACCTGTCGGCGGCACTGGCACGATTGCATGCGGGAGGCGAACATCGGCTGGGCGCCGTCTTTATCGGCGATGGCCCCGAACGCGCGGCCGCGGAACGCGCCGCCAGGGACGTCCCTGGAGTGACCTTCACCGGCGCCGTACCGCACGAGCAGCTGCCCCAGTGCCTGGCGGCCGCGGACATCGGCGTCGCCCCGTTTGATCCGAACAGGCACAAGGCGCTCACGCTTGGGTTCTATTGGTCACCGCTGAAAATCTTCGAGTACATGTCGGCAGGTCTGCCAGTAGTGGCACCGCGGTTGCCGCGCGTCGCCGGACTGATTGCGGACGGCGAGCAGGGGCTGCTCTATGATCCGGAGAATCCGCGAACGCTTGACGCGACGCTTGTGCGGCTCACCGATCGATCGCTGCGCGAACGGCTGGGGCACGCGGCCCGCACGCGCGCCGTCGCCCAATACAGTTGGCGTGCCCACTGCGCCGCGCTTGACGAACGGCTCCGTGCCCTGCGGGAGGCCGGATCTTCAGACCCGGCAACACGGAGTGGATCCCGCAAATGACGCCTCTCAGAATCCTGCTGGTGACGGATTCCTTCCCGCCGGGCTCGGGTGGCTCGGGCTGGAGTACGTTCGAACTTGCGCGCCACCTGCACACGCGCGGACATGCCGTCTCGGTCATCCACGTCAAACCGGGCGAGGAACAGGGGATCCGGCACACGACGTACGAGGGCATACCGGTTACGCAATTCCAGCGACGCGTGCCCAACATGCCCGTAGTCAGGAACGTGCTGAAGAACGAGACGCTCTGGAGCGCACTCAGCCAGCACCTGGTTGCGTCCCTGGCCGCATCGCCCGTGGACATCATTCACGCGCAGCACGTGATGACGACCGTGGCGGCAATCCGGGCGGGACGGCGTGCAGGCGTGCCGGTCGTTGCCACGGTGCGTGACTACTGGCCGGTCTGCTACTGGTCTGACCTGATCGTCCGCCCATCGGCGCCGGCGTTGTGCCCGGCGTGCACGGTCCAGGGCATGCGCGCATGTATTCCACCGCGCGCGGGTTCCCTGGGCCGCGCGGGCTGGTCCTTGATTCCCTACATGCGGCGGAACCTGACGACGAAGCGCCGCACGCTCGCCCAGGCTGATGCAGTGGTCGCCGTCAGCACCGCCATCGCTCGTGACCTCCGTGAGCGTGCGCCGGAATTGGCGGGCACCCGGCTCGAGACGATCCCGAACCCCGTCAACATGAGCGGCCTCGATCCCGTGACCGCCCCCGCGTCGGAGCCGCACATCTTGTACGCGGGCAAGCTTGCCGTGAACAAGGGTGTCCAGTTCCTCCTTCCAGCGCTCGATGCCGCGAAAATCTCCTGGCCGCTGGTGGTTATCGGAGACGGCCCGATGCGAGCCGCGCTGGAAGAGGACGCGAAACGGCGTGGCCGCCAGGTGCAATGGCTCGGATGGCGCGACCGGACGGAAGTGCTGGCAGCGATGAGATCCGCAACGATACTGGCGTTCCCATCCTACGGTCCGGAATCATTGAGCCGGGTGTTGATCGAAGCCTCGGCGCTTGGCGTTCCAATCGCGGCGATGGACACCGGCGGAACCCGCGACATTATCAAACACGACGAAACAGGGCTGCTGTCGGCAACTCCTGAAGCGTTCGCGCGCGATCTCGCCCGGCTCGCGTCGGACCCCGCTCTGCGCACGCGATTGGGACGTGGAGCGGCGTCGCATGCACGCGCGCACTTCGAGGCCTCCCGCGTGGGCGCGAAGATTGAGGCACTCTACGAGTCCCTCATTGCCGCGAGGTCGAGCCAGGGATGAACGGGCCCATGCGAGTTGCCGTCATCGCGCGCTCGGTGAGGCCGCTCCACGGCCACGGTGGACTCGAGCAATCCGTCTACGACCTGGTGCGGCACCTCACGAGACGCAGGGTCCAGGTGACGCTTCTCACTGCGCCGCCCAGTGTGAACACGGTCTCGCTTGATCCATTCGGTTCTCCGAATATCAGCATCGAGTACGTGCCCTACCTCACGTTCCCCTTCGCCAACCGGACCGGCACGACCATCCTCGATCGGAGTTCTGCCTACCCGTTGTTCGGCTGGCGCGCGGGACGCAGAGCCCTTGCACTCGCTCGCGCGGGTGCGATCAACATCGTGCATGGGCTCTGCGTCCCGCGCGCCAGCCGAACAACGCGTAGGCAGAACTCCGATCG
>JBKJJZ010000312.1:0-5463 GCA_046597705.1 Vicinamibacterales bacterium
AGCCGCATGGCCCGCTTGCCTTACACTGTCAGTCCCTGTAGTCTGTGGCATGCCTGCTTCCCGACGCCCTCCACTCAGCCCGGAGCGCATTCTGCGCGCCGCAATCAAGCTGGCCGACCGGCGGGGTCTGGAAGCGCTCTCCATGCGAAAGCTCGCCGCGACTCTTAAAGTCGAGGCGATGTCGCTGTACAATCACGTCGCCAGCAAAGACGAGTTGCTCGACGGCATGGTGAATCTGATTATCGGCGAAATCACACTGCCCGAGCGCGGTGGTGATTGGAAATCAGCCATGCGTGCGCGGGCCGTCTCCGCGCTTGCGGTGATGACGGCCCATCCGTGGGCGCCGATGCTTGTAGTGTCGCGAATCAACGTCGGAGCCAACATGCTGCGCTACATTGACGCAACGCTCGGCACGCTACGCGAGGCAGGACTCTCCTGGGAAGAGACCGATCGCGCGTGGAACACCATGGACAACTACATCTACGGTTTTACGCTGCAGCAGCAGAATTTTCCCGTGAACCCAGACGAGTACGCGTCGGCCGCCGCCAGCTACTTGCCGATGTTGTCCGCCGACCGCTACCCGTACATGCATGAACTTACCGCTCGCGTTGCGGACGGTTCGCACGACGGCACGCTCGACTTCGGCTTCGGCCTGGAAGTGACCCTCGACGGGTTGGAGCGGCTGCGAAAGCAACGCTAGTCTGCAGCCTGCCACGCGCAAAATGCACGCCGCCTATGACTGGTGTTCATTAGCGGTTGAACGCTCCTCGATGCTATCAACCCTGACGATCACCGAACCCCGCTTGCGCCGAGTTTCGACATAAGCGTGCGCGGCCCGGATCTCGTCCAGCCGGTAGCGACGGTCGATCGGAGGGGTGAGGATGCCCTCGGCGGCGAGCGCCATCAGCAGCTCGAGCACCTCGCGTCTTTCGGCGGCGACGCCTGCGATGATGCGGTGCCCGGCCTGGCCACGAGGCCGGACGACCGCACCGAGCGTGCCCATGAGATCGGTGGCCACCAGCAGCAGGCGGCCGCCATTGGCCAGGGCAGGGCGGGCCCTGGCATAGGGACAGTTGCCGACCGTATCGAGGATGAGGTCGTAGCAGAAACCCTCGGCGGCGAAATCCACCGCCTGGTAGTCGATCACCCGGCCGGCGCCCAAGCGAGTTGACAGTTCCGCATTGGCGGCGCTTGTCACAGCGATGACCTCGGCGCCGAAATGACGCGCGAGCTGGATCGCCGCAGTGCCGACCCCGCCCGAGGCGCCGTTGATCAGCACGCGATCACCGGGCTTGACCCCGCCCTTGTCCTTCAGGAAATGGAACGCGGTGGTGCCGCCAAAGGGCAGCGCCGCGGCAGTCTCAAAGCTGACACCGGGCGCGATCAGGGCGACGGGGTCGGACTCCTTCAGCACGGCGCGTTCGGCGTGTCCGCCCATCCGCACGCTCGTCATGGCAAACACCCGGTCGCCCGGTGCGAAACGCGTGACGCCCTCGCCGACGGTGAGGACTTCGCCAGCCATTTCGACGCCGAGAACGGCCTGGCGCGGTCCACGCCATCCGAGCGCCAGTCGCATGGGCAGGCCGAAGCCTCGCGGCACCGTGCCGCTTCGGATGCGCCAGTCGGCGGCGGTCACGGTGCTGGCATGGACCCGGACTATGACCTCGTCCGGGCGCGGCCGGGGGTCAGGGAGATCGCGCAACTCGACGACCTCGGGCGGTCCGTAGCGGGTGACCACGGCCGCTTTCACGACGAGCTCCGCGAAACCCGGGCGATCGACAGTCCCGTCGCCAATGCGTTCCCTTGGTGTGACAATCTCCCTGGCGTCATTTGCCTGCTCCGCCTTCGTCCTAGAAGCGTACGCGCAGACCGATGGTCGGCAGCAGCGGCAGCGATTGTTCGCGGACCTCTGTCAGCCGGGGACGGTCCGACGTCGGATCGTAGTCAAGGCGCGGTGACAGCACGCCCGCGTTCTGGCGGTGGGTGACATTCAGCACCTCGCCGTACATCTCCCAGCGCCGCGACGATGATCGCCAGGTCAGGCGGGCATCGACGCGCAAGAAGACCGGGAGACGCCCGCGTTGCAGATTGGCGACCCCGCCGAAATCGACCACGTAGACCAGCCGCCCCTCAGCATCGCGCTCGGGAACCAGCTCGGCGTGCAGGCCATCGCCGTCAACATCGGTGGTGTCCGGAGTGCCGGCAACGCGGACGCCAAGGGCTTCGGTGCGTGCAAACCCCGAGGCCACCCGCGTGGTCGTCGCCAGCTCCCATCGCGGAGAGAGCTGATACGCAAGGACGGTGGAGAAGGCGTGGCGCCGGTCGTACTCGAATGGAAAGTGGATGCCGTAGGCTTCTCGCTCCGCCTTGCCCCATGTGTAGTTCGCCCAGCCGCGGAGTCGGGTCGTCACCGCGGTTCGGCTGATCACAACGTCGAGGCCATAGGCCCGACCGCGCCCTTCGTTCGTCGGTGCCGCGGTAATGATCGCCGCCGCCGGTATGTGCGGTTGCAGTGACGTCGGAAAGTCGTAATTGTCCACACGGGCGAGGCGAACTGGTTCTGGCTCCAGTGCGCCCACCAGGAGATCGTCGAAGCGTTTGTAGTAGCCCTCGACCCGCACTGAAGCCGACGTGCCGAGGTCGCGTTCGACGCTCGCCGATGTGAGCAGCGCTTTCTGACTTCGCAGACCCAGCAGTTCGGGGTCGGTGAGGTCCAACAGGTGGTCGCTTCCCGTAAGCTTTTCGTAGCCGGGACTCTGCGTGTAGCGTCCGAACGCCGCTCGCACACGCGTTGCTCCACCAAGGTTCCAGTTTGCCGAGAAGCGAGGCGATAGAAGCGTTTCTCCAGTCGCACCGACGCGATCGATGCGGAAGCCGGACTGCAACGACAGGGTACCGCCGAGCGCCACGGTGTCCTCAACCCACGCCGCCGCACGGGTCGAACGAATTGCCGACTCCAGCCTGTCCGGCAGGCCGGCGCCTCCCTGGATGTTCGACCCGGAGACGTTGGGGTTGCGATCACCGAGCATCGAGAAGTCAAGGGTCGTCGATAGTCCGTGCACTTCGGCGCCTGCGTTCAGCGTGTGCGCCCGGCCTGCCCAGCCTAGTTCCTGTCGCGCCGATAGGTCACGAACGAGCGTCGCATATCCGAAGTGCACCGTACCCTGGCGCACCGGCACGACACCGGGCGCATTCGAGCGATGCGCCTGATCAGCGAACACGCCGTCGAAGCCCGTGTCGATGCGTGTTTGCGAAAGACCCACGACTGTCATGGAGTGCCCACTCGAGCCTATGGTCGTCTCAAAGCGCGCCCACCCCAGGTCGTTCTGTGTCTTGTCGTGAAACCTCACGTCATTGTCGTCATCATCGATGCGAAGGTCACCCCCCTGGCGGCTTCGCAGTCCGAAGACCGTCAGCTTGCGTCCGGCGCGCGGCGCCCACGTACCCTTTGCCTGGAGGTCCCCAAAGCCGGGAAACTCCTGGTCGCTGACGAGATCGCCGACGACATCGTAGTAGGTACGGCGCGCGCTCATCAGCCACGATCCGCCGTTGACCTTGGGAATAGCACCTTCCAGGATGACGTTCGCATCCGTGACACTCATCGATGCCTGGCCGCCCAGCGATTGGTCTGCCGCGCCATCACGGGATTCGACGCTCAGCAATGATGACAGGCGATCGCCATACCTGGCGCTGAAGCCGCCCGTTGCCAGGTCGAATCGTTGAATCGTGTCCGGATTGAACGCGCTGGCCAGGCCGTAGAGACGATACGGATCGTGCACTTCCACTCCGTCCAACAGCGTCAGGTTCTGGTCTGGCGATCCGCCGCGAACCGAGATGAAACCGGTTGCCTCCTGTGTCGCGACAACGCCGGGAAGCGTTTGCAGAGCCCTGAAGATGTTGTCGAGGGCACCAGGGGTCCGAAGCACCTCCGCCGGCTCGACGCGCCGCGC
Organism: Vicinamibacterales bacterium; assembly: GCA_046597705.1. Taxonomy (GTDB): domain Bacteria; phylum Acidobacteriota; class Vicinamibacteria; order Vicinamibacterales; family SCN-69-37; genus SYFT01. Next base: position 3,951 of record JBKJJZ010000312.1, read on the forward strand.
GGCGGGCGCTGTTTCGGTCGTCGTGCCGCGCACTTCCACGTGGTCGGTGATCACAGGTTGGCGAACAATCACGAGTTCGACGTCCGGTCCGCCGGCCGAGGGGACCACACTGGTGGTGAAATCGATGTATCCGAGTGCCGTAACCTTCAGGATGACGACGCCTGCAGTTGTCGGTAGGGTGAACCTGCCATCGGGTCCGGTGGTGACGCGATGGCTGCCAGAGGCGACCGTCGCATTGCCTAGCGGCTGGTTCGATTCGGCGTCCATGACGAGTCCGTTGAGCAACGACTCGCGGGCCGGCTGCCCAGGCGGCCTGATCGGTGCGTCGGCCGCCGCCGCGCCGCTCACGGCCGCTGGGGGTTGAGCGGCGACGCCAGGTGCGGCGCCGAAGGTGACGATGCCGAAAGCGCAGAGCAGCGCCACGGGATTACGAACAAAACTACGCATGAAACGCTCCTGATTTGAGGTCCTTCGGGTGCCTAGATCTGACCCCGGCCCGCCGGTCGGATAATGGACTTACGACGTAAGCGTATTGAGATTACACTGTAAGTATATTATGTATACGATGTAAGTCTGTCAAATGTTGCACGGCCGGGCGTGAATGGGGGCGAGACTTACGACGAGTCCCAAGGCGCCGATCACAATCGAAAACGGTTTCATCGAACTAACCTTCGTGGCCGCTACTGGCCAGTCATGTTGTTAGTGTAAGAAACCTCCTGCCTCGCGTACTTGGCTTAAGGCGACAACGTCTTGGCATCCGGCGACAAATTGCCGCGGCGGCGGTACTCGGTGGGCGTCCGGACGCCTTCCCGGTTTTCAGCGGCACCGGTGCCGACACGACTAGTGTGCACGCCTGTGGGATCGCTTGGGTTGAAGGTCGCGGACTCGTGGCTCTGGTGACTCTGTTTAACCGGTTCCGGTATGGGCTTCGACTGTGTAGCCGACTCTCACACCAGTACACCGAAGTGAATATTGGCCACATCTTCGACCCGCACACTCGGCGAATATACGCTGCAGGCACGTCGAACTGACGTTGCAGTCGTCCTGACAGGCGGCAAGCCGCTTGCCACCAGGCCCGCCTTCCGGCAAAGTCACTAGCCGAGCCGTAAGCTTCGCCGATCGCGAGACACGCAAAGTAGACCGCTCCTGGTTGAGCGCGGGTATGCGCGAGGCTCCCGCTACTCTGAGAACTTGAGTGTCCAGCGCGTCGGCCAAGGCGCGAAATCGCCCTGGTGCGGTTCGCGCCAGCTGCCGCAGGTGCTGTAGTCTCCAGCGGATCGCTGGCAGCTCGCCCAAGTGGGCAATCCTCAACAAAGACCAGTCAGGCTCAGCGCGCACCAGCGTTCGCAGGAACTCTCGCTCATTCGCGTCGAGGGCCGCCGGCAGCTCGCGGAAAAGCCGCTCGCGAGTCTCGATCAGCGCTTCGAGTGTCACCGGCTCTGTCGTCATGCCATCAAACGACCCCTCGAAGGCGAGGCGGATGTCCTTGGGCGTCGGAAACAGAACCTCATGA
>JBKJJZ010000028.1:0-19344 GCA_046597705.1 Vicinamibacterales bacterium
GCCGCTTCTTGAGGGCCTATGCGCAACTGGCCCGGTTGCCAAAGCCGCAGCCCCGGCCGGTCTCGGTCACCGAGTTGATGACGCGGGTCGTGGAGCTGGAGAAGCGCCTGCCCGTGCGCATGACGCCTTCGCCTGAGATCCGTCTTGTGGCGGATTCTGATCAACTCGAACAGGCGCTGATCAATCTGGTGCGCAACGCCGTTGATGCGTCAATCGAAACCAACGGTGGCGCGTGCGTGGCGTGGCGTACGCAAGGCGACTGGGCCGAGATCACGATTGACGATGAGGGGAAGGGCCTGCCGGATTCATCCAACCTGTTCGTGCCGTTCTTCACGACGAAGCCGAACGGATCGGGTATCGGCCTGGCGCTCAGCCGTCAGATTGCCGACGCGCACAACGGCACGATTTCACTGGAGAATCGGGTGGGGACCGTCGGGTGCCGCGCGCTGCTGCGCCTGCCGATCAGACAGTAGAGCCAGTGAGGCTGTGCGGCAGTAACGGTCCCCCTGCGATGCGCGTTCCTGACAGATCGGCGCCCCTGAAGGGACGCCCCACGAAAGCCATGCGCTAGCTTCCTCGACGAAATGAGACGAGGTCGCCCTCTTTCAGCTCGGTGAGCGCCGAGGTGATGACGAGATCGCCGACCGACAGACCCTGTGTGATTTGCGTGAACTCGGGCGTGATCAGCCCCACCCGCACATCGCGCCGGACCACGCGATTGTCGGCGCCGGCCACCAGCACGTGCGGCGCGCCCTCGCCGCGCAGGATGGCGGCGCTCGGCACAATCAGCGCTTCCCGGACCTCGGCGATCAGGATTTCCGCGAGTACGGCCGTGCCCGCCGCCGGGTTCACACTGCCTTGCGGGAACGCGAGAGTCACCTCCGCGGTTGCGGCCTCGGGCGTGGCGGCCGCTGCCGTGCGCGCGACCGTTGCGGGCAGTGACATCGCCCCCATCGGGGAAATCGTCGCGGTCTGACCGGGCAGCACCAGGCCGAGATCCTGCAGCGGGACATCGACGGTGACCTGGACGCGGGTGGGATCGATGATGCGGATAACCGGGTCGCTTCCCGTGCCCAACACCGTGTCGCCCCGATAGTGCCACCGCTTCATGACGACGCCCGGGAAGCGGGCACGGACCACCGAACGCTCCTCTGCCTGCTTCGCTGATGTCATCGTGGCCCGGCTGAGCGCGAGTTCTGATTCCGCGTTCGCCAATGTGGTCTTGGCGCTGTCGAGTTCCACACGGGGCGTCAGGCCCTTGTCCACCAGCCCGGCCAGTTGCGTCACGCGCGCCCTCGCCGCTTCCACGCGAAGGATCCCTTGCGACATTTCGAGTTCCGCCATCTGAATCGCCAGCACACGACTGGGCACTTCAAATCGCGCGATGAGGTCGCCTGCCTTGACGACAGCGCCCTCCTCCAGCGGCAGCTCCGCGAGGGTGGACGTCTCGGTGGCGTGCACGATCAGATCGCCATCCGGCACCGGACTCACGGTTCCGCGGGCATTGACCATGCGCCGAAGCGCGTTCAGGCGCGCAGGCGCGACGGTGACTTCGATCGCGCCGGTCAGCGTGCTCTCTGGTGGAGCGTCTTTGCCGCAACCGGCCGTGCCCAGCAGCGCCAGCACAAGCGCGGCTGCCACAGGGCGGCGTGCTGGCCAGACTACCGAAGAAGTCAGTGAGAGCACCACGGTGACCAATGCTCCGATCGCGGCATACCAGGGCCACGCCACCGCGGTGTAAGCCCAGACCGACCAGACCGTGACCCAGGCCGCAAGCATCGCGGACGCCACGGGCCAGGGTTGGACCCGTCGTCGCATCACCGCAACCAGGAACGCGCCCAGCACCGGTCCGGCACCCAGTCCCAACACGGCCAGACCCGCGTCGAGCACGGACTGGTTGAGCCGGGTCGCGAGCAGGGCGATGCCAATCTGGACCACACCCCAGCCTACCGTAGCGCGGTGGGCCACGCGCAACATCTGTGCATCGGTCGCTTTCGGCTTCCAGTACTTCAAATAGAAATCGTTCACCGTCGTCGCCGCCAGAGAGTTGATCGATGGGGAAAGGGCGGCGGCTACGATAGCCGCAACGACAAAACCCGCGAAGCCGGCAGGCACGTAGTCACGTACGAAGGTGGGGATCAACATGTCGCCTCTGCTCAGGACGGGAGCGGCCGCATGTTGGTAGAAGGCGGCCAGTGTGACGCCGATGAACAGAAACAATCCGAACTGCAGGAACACGAGAATGCCGCTGAGCGTCAGGCCCACCTGGGCCTGCTTCTGCGACCGCGCCGTGAGAAGGCGCTGGACCAGGAATTGATCGGTGCCATGGGTGGCAAGCGTCAGGGCCACGCCACCCACCATCCCGGCCCAGAAGGTGTACGCCTTGAAGAAGTCCAGCTGCAGGTTGAACATCGTGAAGCGATTCGTGGCCGCGCCGAAGTCGAGCACCTCGCCAATTCCTCCGGGCACACCGGCCAGGGCAAACCAGAACACAATCAACGCGCCCGCCAGATAGACGAACATCTGGATGACATCCGTCCAGATGACGGCCGAGGCGCCGCCGTAGAAGGTGTAGATAATCATCGCGATGCCCAGCATCAGGATGGCGCCCCAGACCGGCACGCCGACCAGAGTGGCAACCACCGCCGATGTCGCGAACAGGCGAATGCCGTCGGCCGCGCTTCGCGTGACCAGGAACATCGCGGAGCCGAGGTTTCGTACCGGCGCGCCGAACCGTTCGTGCAGCACCTCGTACGAGGTCAGCAGTTCACGCGCGAAATACTTCGGGATGAACACGGCGCTGACGATGAAGCGGCCGGCAACATAGCCGAGGGCCAATTGCAGAAAGGTCAGATTCCCGCCCGTGGCGTAGGTCTGCGCGGGAATGCCGATGAACGTGAGCGTGCTGGTTTCGGTCGCGACCACCGTGAAACACACCGCCCACCACGGCACCGAACGGCTGATGAGGAAGTACTCCGATGCGGTCGTCTGGCGCTGCGCGTAACTAGCGCCGAGCCAGATGATGAGGCACAGGTAGAGACCGATGATGCCGTAATCGAGGCCCGCCATTGATTCGCGTCGAACTCCAGGTGAGGGTGAGGTCGTAAGTGTATCCGGGACCCCGAACGTGCTGAAACTTTTCGCCTCCTGCCGTGTTTGTCAGGCAATGACAGCTCGCCCGCCGAGCCCAGCATGACCGACGCCCGGGCCTTCGAGGCGTTTCTCCTGGAATACCAGGACATGGTCTATGCGACGGCCGTGCGGCTGCTGGGCAACCCGATGGAGGCCGAAGACGTGGCGCAGACGGTGTTCCTGAAAGCGTTCGAACGGTTCGATCAGATCGGCAGCAGCCCCGCGGCGGCAGGCTGGCTCAAGACCGTGACGACGAACGCGTGTCTGAACCACCTCTCGAGATATCGCAATCGGTGGAGCTTTTTCAGTGAGCTCCCGCCTTCGCCCATTCGGGGCTTCGGCGCGGCAAGCGGCCTGGAGCTCGAGATCGCTCTCGACCAGGCACTTGCGAGCCTCCCGGCGCACCAGCGAGTGCCCATCGTCCTGTTCCACTTCGATGACCTCAGCTATCAGGAGATCGCAGAGCGCCTTGGTGTGTCTGTGGGCAAGGTCAAGACGGACATCCATCGAGGCCGCGAAGCGTTGCGCGCAGCGCTGATGATTGCCGAACCCGAGAGGCGGGCGCGATGACCCCTGGTGGCGTCCACTTCGATCCGCTCGATCCGCTGACCCGCGCCCTGCGCGCGCTGCCCGAACCTCGTGCGCCGCGGACGCTGGCGCCGCGCGTGATGGCCGTCGTGCACGCCCGTCTGGCACATCCGCCGTCGCCCACGTGGTTTGAGTGGCCGCGGGTGTGGCAGGTGGCGTCGTTGTCGAGCGCCGTCGCATTGATCGCGGCCGTCGTGGTGGGCTGGCCGTTGCTGATCGAGTTCGTGCAACCGGGGTTTGATGCCGTGTGTGCCCGAGTGGCGCCGGTCATCGACGCCGGCCAGGTGACGTGGGCGTTTGCCGGCGTGGTGTTCCGCGCCGTGTGGCATCCGGTGGCGATGCCGTTCGTTCTGTTCGTGACGGCCATGACCATCGCGTGCGCCACTGTTGGCGCGATGCTCGGTCGCGTGGCCCTGGGAGGGGCTTCTTAGATGAAATTACCGCGGCTCATTGGTGCCAGTCTGCTCTGCGTTCTTGTGTTGGCCTCGCTTGGGGCGGTGGTGTCGGCTCAAAGTGCGGTCAAGGACCCCACGGCGCCCACCGCCGATCAGCGGCAGGCGGCGGAGGAACGGGCGCGCTGGGAGCGCGCCTTCGATCGTGACTATCTGTCGCGCCGGTACTACTGGCGTCCGGTCCTGCGCGTGGGACAGGACTATGCCTTGCGCGCCGGTGAAACGGTCCGCAGCGTCACCGTCGCGTTCGGCGGTGCGCGGATTGAAGGCCGGGTCCAGGGCGACCTGGTCGTGATGTTCGGTCCGGTGACGCTGGGAAAAACCGCGGTCGTCGAGGGTTCCTTTGTCGTGATCGGTGGCACGGCCGACGTGCAGTCCGGAGCCATGGTGCGCGACGAAGTGATGGCGATCGGGGCGCAGCTCGACGTGCCGGACGGTTTCATCTTCGGCGGCCAGCACGTGGTGGTGGGCACGCGTGCGCTCGGCAGGTGGATGGAGTCTGTCGTTCCGTGGGTCACGTACGGATTGCTCTGGGGCCGGCCGATCGTTGCGAGCATCGGATGGGTGTGGTCGGTCGTCGGGATGTTCCTGCTGGTCTACCTGCTCATCAATCTCGTGGCTCATGAGCCGGTGACGGCGACCGCGGGAGTGTTGTCGGCGCGGCCGTTCGGGAGCTTCATGACCGGGGTGCTGGTGCTGCTACTGGCGGGGCCGGTGTCGGCCTTACTCGCTGTCTCAATCATCGGCATTGCGGTGATCCCGTTTGCGCTGGCCGCGTTGGTGGTGGCGGGATTCGTCGGCCGCGTCGGTGTGTTGCGCTGGCTCGGCAATACCGTGATGCCCAGCGACGAACCGAGCAGCCGGATGCAGGGGTTGCGGGCGTTTGCGATCGGCTTCGCGCTGGTGACCCTGACCTACATGGTGCCGGTGCTGGGGATGATGGCGTGGGCCCTTTTTGGTGTGCTGGGGCTTGGCGCAGCGGTGCTGGCATTCCTGATGGCGTGGCGCCTCGAACATCCGAAGGGGGAGAAGCCCGCGCGGGTCCGCAAGAACGTGCCCCTCACCACGCCGCCGACCGATCCCGTGCCGTCGGGCGGCTATGCGTACTCCGCACCGGTGGCGCCCATCTTTGCGCCGAGTGCTGGATTTGGCAGCGGACCGGCGACCTTTGCCGGACCCGAGGCGACGGATTGGCAAGCGTCCATCGATCCGGCGGGAGCGCCGTCATTCACCGGCGCGGGTGCGGCGGCCGCTGTGATGCCGAGCGCGTCACCGGGCGAGTTGGCCCACTTTCCCCGCGCAGCGTTTCTCGATCGGGCAGCCGCGTTCGTCATCGACGTCGTGCTGCTGTTGTTCGTGAGCGAACTCTTTGATCGGCAGTTCAGATATCGCGATGACGACATCCTGCTCCCGTTGATGCTGGTGTATTTCATCGGGTTCTGGGTGTGGAAAGGCACCACCATCGGGGGCATCGTCGCGAACCTGCGTGTCGTGAAGATCAACGGCGGTGAGTTGTCCTTCCTGGAAGGGTTGGTGCGCGGGCTGACGAGCGTACTTTCCTTCGGCGCGCTCGGCCTTGGCGTCTTGTGGATTCTGCGCAGCGACCTGATCGCTTCGGACGGCCGGCCCGCGCGCCAAGCCTGGCACGACCTCGCTGCGGGGACATATGTGGTGAAGGTGCCGAAGGGGTATCCGCTGCCGTAGTCGAGTGGGGAACTGGCGGAACTGGCGGAACTGGCGGAACTGGCAGAGTTGACACCCAAGGCAATTCTGGAGTTCCAGATGGCGAACATCGCTTGGAAGAAGGTGCGCCGGCAGCCGGCAGATGGCGTCGCCATCCTTACCCAACTCATGAGCGCTCTCGATTCCGCCCGTGGAATTCACTGGATGGACATCAATGTCACTGATGTAGTGCTGATCGCCAGAGCTACTGGCCTCACGCCATACGACGCGAGCTACCTCTGGCTTGCGGCGTCGCTGGGCGCGGATCTGTTGACACTCGACAAACGCCTGGCTGCCGCAAGCGCTGAAGCTATCTAATCACCCGCCGTTGCAAGTGCGCGCTCCGGGTACAATCTCGTGGCGTCCATGAAGTTACGACTGAACCTGACCGTTAATGGCGAACCGGCCGAGGCGCTGGTCGATCCCGACAAGACTCTGCTCGAAGTTCTTCGCGAAGACCTTCAGTTGACCGGCACCAAGCACGGCTGTGAGTTGGGCGAGTGCGGCGCGTGCGCAGTCCTGGTTGACGGTCAACCGATCCTGTCGTGCCTCCTGGTCTCGCACGAATGTGAGGGACGGTCGGTGGTGACGGTTGAAGGCATGACGGTGGATGGACGCCTGCATCCGCTCCAGGAATGCTTTGCGGATCTTGGCGCGGCGCAGTGCGGGTACTGCACGCCGGGCATCCTCATCGCGGCGAAGGCCCTGCTCGATCGAGAGCCGAATCCGTCGCGCGATCTGATTCGCGAGGCGCTCTCCGGCAATCTCTGCCGGTGCACGGGATACCAGCAGATTCTTGATGCAGTGGAAGCCTCAATCGGCGTCGCGGCTAAAGCCACGCCCTACGTTGGGGGCCAGGACAAGTGACCCATCGCATCATCGGCAAGCCGCGACGGCGCGTGGACGGCCGCGCGAAGGTCACCGGACAGACGAAGTTCGCCGACGACATCATTTTGCCGCGCATGCTGCACTGCAAGCTGCTGCGATCGACGGTGCCGCACGCAAAAATCCTTCGCATCAACGCATCGAAGGCCGCGGCATCCGAGGGCGTGTTCCTCGTGCTGACGGGCGAGTCGTTTCCCATCCCGTACGGCATCCTGCCGGTCAGCCACGACGAACATGCGCTGTGCCAGGACGTCGTGCGTTTCGTGGGCGATCCCGTCGCTGCCGTTGTGGCTCGCGACGAAGCGACCGCTGAGCGTGCCGTGCGCCTCATTGATGTCGAGTACGAGCCGCTGCGAACGTTCGCGTCACCGGCCGACAGCCTGGCGCACCCCGAGCCGCGCATCCACGACTACGGCGACTTCGGCAACGTGCACAAGGCTGTTGCGTTGCAGTTCGGCGACGTGGATCAGGCAATTGCCGGCGCGGACCACGTGTTTGACGACGTGTTCTTTTTTGAAGGCAACACGCACCTGCCCATCGAGCAGCATGCGACGGTCGCGACCAAGGATCCGGACGGCAAGCTCGTCGTCTACTCCAGCACGCAGACGCCGCACTACCTGCATCGCGCGTTGTCGAAGGCGCTCTCGATGCCGGCTGCGCACATTCGCGTGGTGGCCACGCCGAACGGTGGTGGATTCGGCGGCAAGAGCGATCCCTTCAACCACGAAGTGGTGGTGGCACACGCCGCAATGCGTCTCGATCGGCCGGTCAAGATCGCGCTGACGCGCGAGGAAGTGTTTTATTGCCATCGCGGCCGGCACCCCGTGCTGATGCGCTTTCGTACGGGGATGACGAACGACGGCAGGATCACCGGGCTCGACTTGCAGACGCTGCTTGACGGCGGGGCGTATGGCTCGTACGGCGTCGCCAGCACCTTCTACACCGGCGCGCTCCAGACGGTGACCTACGAAATTCCGACCTATCGCTTTCGCGGATGCCGCGTCTTCACGAACAAGCCGCCGTGCGGGCCCAAGCGCGGCCACGGCACGCCGCAATCGCGCTTCGGCCAGGAAGTGCAGCTCGACAAGATCGCGGAGAAGCTGGTCATCGACCCCGCCGACCTGCGCCTGAACATCGTGCAGCCGCCCGACAGTGTCACGGCCAACTACATGCGTGTGGGAACGATTGGCCTGGCCGATTGCATCAGGAAGGTCGTCGAGCGATCCGGCTGGCGCGACACGTATCGCAAGCTGCCGCATGGACGAGGCGTGGGGCTGGCGTGCTCCTCGTACCTGTCCGGTGCGGGCCTGCCCATCAACTGGAACGACCTGCCGCATTCCGGCGTGCAGCTCAAACTCGATCGCAGTGGCGGCGTCACGGTGTTTTGCGGTGCGACGGAGATCGGCCAGGGGTCAGACGACGTGCTGGTGGGAATCGTGGCTGAAGTGCTGGGCATCGACCCGTTCGACGTGCGCGCGGTCACGGGAGACACGGACCTGACACCTGTCGACCTGGGTTCGTACTCCAGCCGGGTGACGTTGATGATGGGGAATGCCGCGATTCAGGCGGCGGAGCGGGCGCGCGAGCTTATCGCCGAAGGCGTCAGCGCGAAGCTCGGCATTCCCAAAGACCGGCTCGTCTTTGCCGACCGGCGCGTGTTCGACAGCGAAGACCCCGACAAAGGCACGTCCTTCCGGGAAGCCGTGTGCATGGCCGAAGCAAAGTTCGGCACGCTCGGCACCACGGGGTCGTATACGCCGCCGAAGTCACCGGCCAAATACAAGGGCGGCGGTGTGGGTCCAACTCCGACGTATTCGTATACGGCGGCGGTGGTGGAGGTGGACGTCGATCCGGAAACCGGCTGGGTCACGGTGCCGCGCGTGTGGATCGCGCACGACATCGGCTGCGCGCTCAATCCGGTTCTCGTACGGGGACAAGTCGAGGGCGGCGTGTATATGGGCATCGGCGAGGCGCTCATGGAAGAGCAGGTCTTCCGCCGGTTGCCGCACAAGCTCTCGAATGCGCTGGTGCACAAGTTCCCATCCATCCTGGAATACAAGTCGCCGACGTTCCTCGACATGCCCGAAGTGTTCACCGATTTGATCGAGCATCCCGACCCCAGGGGTCCCTTTGGCGCCAAAGAAGTAGGGCAGGGACCGCTGCTGCCGATCATGCCCGCCGTGGCCAATGCGGTCTACGACGCGGTAGGCGTGCGCGTCGATTCAATTCCCGTCACGCCCGAGAAAATCCTCCGCGCACTCGAAGCCAAGGCGGCCGGCAAGCCCGCGCGATCGGGCCCTTCGTCATTCCCGGAGATTGCGTGGCCCGAGACCCTGCATGTGACCCCGCCGTGGGCCGGGGGTGACGGTCGGGCCACCAACGATCCCAAACGCCCATCGCACCGAAAGGTCGATGCTGGAGTTGAGGCACGGGCAGCCGGCATCGGCAGGGGGGCATCCTCATGATGCGTCTCCCGTCATATCGCTATCGCTCGCCGAAAACAGTATCGGACGCGGTCGCGTGGCTCGCCGAGTCACCGGCGGACACGATGCTCCTGGCCGGCGGTACCGATCTGATTCCGAATATGAAGCGGCGCCAGCAGGTACCGTCCACCGTTGTTGGACTTCGCGGTGTCGTTGAGCTGGCCGAGGTGAACGATCGTGATGGGTTTGAGATCGGCGCCGGATCGACCCTGACCGCACTCGTGCACGACGGTCGGATTCAGTCCCGGTACGCCGGCTTGTGGCAGGCCGTGGCCCAGATTGCCACGCCGCTGCTTCGCAACATGGGCACCATCGGCGGCAACCTGTGCCTCGATACTCGGTGCACGTACTACGACCAGAGTTTCGAGTGGCGGCAGTCGATCAACTTCTGCATGAAGAAGGATGGCGACACCTGCTGGGTGGCCACGTCGAGCGACCGTTGCCTGGCCGTGTCATCCACTGACGCCGCGCCGGCGTTGATCGCACTGGGCGCCACGGTGCGCCTCGTCTCTGCATCGGGCACACGTGATCTCCCGGTCAGCGACCTCTATGCCAACGATGGCATGTACTACCTGACGCGCAGGGCCGACGAACTGCTGACGACGATCACACTGCCGAAGGCCGACGGATGGCGCAGCACATACTGGAAACTCCGGCGGCGCGGTTCCTTCGATTTCCCGGTCGCTTCGGTGGCCGCCGCGGCGCGCTTTGACGGTGACCGCATCACCCAATCCCGCATCGTCCTTGGCGCAGTGGCCTCGCGCCCGCTGGAAGTGCCCGCTGCGGCAGCACGCCTGGCGGGCCAGACGCTGACGGACGATCTCATCGCGTCGGTGGCCGATGACGCGTATGCGCTGGCCAAGCCAATGGACAACACCGACTTCGAACTGGTGTGGCGCAAGAAGACGGTGCGGTCGCTCGTGACCTCCGCCTTGCGTGAGCTACGCGGCGACGACATGCGCGAAGCGCGGACCAAACTCGCGCGCCATCCGCTGCTCGTCGTCAGCTAGCGACCGGCGCCCCCAACCTGCGCAAGCCAACCTCCGGGCGACGAACTACGTCGAAGCTCGATGTAGCGACACATGACGCAAAAACCATCGATAGCTCCCCGCGACCTTCTCCCGCTCTCGCCCCAGCAGTTCCACATCCTGCTCTCGCTGGCCGGGCAGGATCGGCACGGGTACGGAATCATCCTGGACGTCGCCAGTCGCACCGGCGATGAGCTTCGTCTGGGCACCGGCACGCTCTACACCGCGATTGCACGCTTGGTTACGCTCGACCTGATCGAAGACACGGGCGTCGATGACGGGCGACGGCGTCACTACCATCTGACGCGGCTTGGGCGCCTGGTCCTGGAAGCGGAAGCGGCACGTCTCGAGGCGCTGCTGCGCCTCGCCCGCGATGAGGGCATCGGCGGCCTGGCGCGCAAGGCGCAACGGTCCCGGCCATGAGCGCGTCCCGGCGGGTTCGTGCCGCGAGTGCCCTTTATGAAGCGCTGATGCGCATCGCTCCGCCAGCCACCAGGCGCGAGTACGGCATCGAGATGCGCGCCACGTTCCAAGCCCTCTGCGAGCGAGCCGATGCGAAGGGGTTGTGGGCCGTTGTCCGGTTACTAGGCAGAGAGTCCGTCGATCTCATGCGTGCAAGGCGGCCAGAAAAGGCGCCGGCACTTCAGCTTGAAAGGAAATCTCCGATGGCGACGTGGACGGAATTTTTTGGGCCCTGGGCGCACCCCCTCCAACTCGTGCGTGCACTGACCCGGCGCCCGCTATTCACGTTGGCGGTGACCGGAACCCTCGCCTTCGGCACCGCGGTCTCGACAGCGTTGTTCTCGGTGGTTGAGACGGTGCTGCTCAGGCCCTTGCCTTATCCCGATGGCGATCGTCTTGTCACAGTCTTCGAGGCCAGTCCGGCCGCACCCGACAAGCCTGGGCTGATCGCGCCGGGGAGGCTGGCGGACTGGAACCGGCAGAGTCGCGCGTTCGTGAGCCTCTCCGGTTCGTATGGCGACAGCCTCACTGAGACAAGCGCGGATACGCCGGAGCGCCTCGAGGCCCGGCGCGTGTTGCCGGCGTTCTTCGCGGTGTTCGGCTCTGCGCCGCTCCTGGGCCGGACCCTGACCGACGCCGAGGATCAGTTCGGCGCGCCGCGTGCCGTGGTCATCAGCGAAGCGTTCTGGAGCCGCCGGTTCGCGCGCGATCCCCGCGCGATCGAGCGCTCGCTGATCATCTCCGGCCAGGCGCATCCCATCGTGGGCGTGATGCCGGGATCGTTTGCGAGCGGCGTCATCGATCTCTGGCTGCCGGCACAAGTGCCGCCGTCGCTGCTGCAGATACGAAATGCTCGCTTTATCTCCGGTGTCGGCCGGCTGAAGACGGGCATTTCAATCGAACAAGCCCGTTCGGACATCGAGGACATTCAGCGGTCGCTGGGGCAGACGTTTCCCGAGACGGACAAGGGATGGTCAGCCCTCATCACGGACATGAAGGAATCGCGGGTGGGCAGCCGCCGCGCTGCACTCTGGCTCGTCTTCGGTGCGGTGGGACTGGTCTGGCTGGCCGGCGTGGCGAATGTGGGCGGTCTCGTCCTGGTAGACGCACAGCGGCGCACGCGCGAGTTGGCGGTCCGGGCCGCGCTTGGCGCGTCGCGCGCTCGCGTCATCGGCGTCGTCACGCATGAGGTGCTGGCGATGGCGATAGGTGGAGCGGCGATTGGGGCTGCGCTGGCTACCAGCCTCGTGGCCCTCGTGCCATCAATGTTCGAATCCATGCCTCGACTCGTGGAACTCTCGGTGAACTGGCGCGCGATGTTGTTCGCGGCCGGCACCGGTGTGCTGGCCGCTCTGGCGTGCGGCGTTGTTCCCGCGCTTCACGCCACGAGAAGCCGCGCGCTGCGTACGCCCGGCACCGCGCGGGGCTCGACTGCCGCATCTCACGCAGCGCAGCGATGGCTCGTGGGCGTCCAGGTCGCGCTTGGAGTGGTGTTGTGTTCATCGGCGGCGCTGCTCGCAAGCAGCTATTACGAACTGAGCCGCGTCGACCCAGGTTTCTCCACCGAGGGCGTTGTGACCTTCCATGTCGGTGCCCGCTGGGATGAAGACCGCGCGCGCGTGGGGCAGATGCAGGTGGACTTGCTGGCGGCGCTCCAGCAGATGCCCGGCGTCACCGCCGCGGGGCTGGTGAACTTCCTTCCTGCGCCTGGCGGAAGCCTCCGCTACCAGGTCAGCGTGGACGGCCTTGCCGGACAGGACGCGTCCGGGCTCAACACTGTGGGGTCCCGGATGATTAGCCCCGGTTATCTCCCCGCGCTGCAGGCGCCGCTCGTCGCCGGTTCGTGGTGTCCGGTGTTTCGCTACGACTTCAATCAGCCGCGATGGGCAATGGTGAATCAGCAGTTCGTTGAACGGTATGCCGCGGGGCAGAACGTGGTCGGCCGCAGCCTTCGCATCGCGGGAAACGCCGGGCCGGGCGCCACGATCGCGGGAGTGGTCGGAGACATCGCGGAAGACGGGCCCCAGGTTGATCGTGTGCCCTTCGTTTACTCCTGCGATTCCGCGGGCTCATGGCCCGATCCCAACTACGTGGTCCGCACGGTGGATTCGGCGGCGGTGACCGGCCGTCTGCGCGACATCGTGCGTGGCATCGATCCGGGCCGCGCCGTGTTTGGCGTTCGCGCGCTCAATGATGTGGTCGATGCCGCCATTGCCGAACCTCGTCGAAACGCCACCCTGGTCGCCACTGTCGCGGCAGCCGCGCTTCTGCTTTGCGCGGTGGGCCTCTATGCGCTTTTCGCGCGCCTGGTAGCCGAATCGCGCCGCGAAATCGGGGTGCGCCTGGCACTGGGCGCACGACCTGCGCAGATCGTGCGGCTGGTTCTGATGGACGCCAGCCGGTTGCTGCTCCGTGGGGTCGTCGCCGGTGTCCTGCTCTCGGTCGGTGCCTATCAGCTCTTCCGGTCGATGCTTTTTGGCGTCGGGCCGTTTGACACCATTGCGCTGGCAGGCGCGGCGCTGGTGCTATGCGCGGTGTCCTTCATCGCGATCCTCGTTCCGGCCTCCCGGGCCTCACGGGTCATGCCAACCGAGGCCCTGCGTAGCGAAGGGTGATAGCTCGTACACCACTTTCGGGCGACTCCCGACGTCCATCGTTGAGCTAGCATCCGCAGCGACCATGCTGAGTGAAGAGTCAGGTAGACGTCCCGGAATGTGGCCCTGGCTCTTTATCGTCGCCATTGCGGTCGCCGCAGTTGCCGTCTGGCTTTTCGTTTTGCGGCAGGATCCCAGCGCCGTGTCGGCGACCGCGGCCGCCGAAGCTCCCGCGCCATCCCTTGAGCCAACCCCCACGACGGCGCCGGATGCCAGTGAAAAGCCCGTGCCACTCGGCAAAACACCTTCAGGCCGTGGCGCGGGCACGGGTCGGAATGGCAGCAATGGACCAACTCCCGCGGCCGTCGCCCCGCAGAATCAAATAGCGACGCCCCCAACCGAAGCGTCCATGTCTCCGGCCCAACCGAATTCGGCGCCAGACACCGCACCTCCGGCCGCCGTACCTTCCGTGGCGACCACCACGTACGACGCAACAAGCGCGGGCGTAACCCCGCCGATGCTGTTGACGTCTACGGTCAACCCGATCGCACGCAAGGACACTCGCTCTGAACCCGGTTCGCCCGCGATTGAGGTGCTGATCAATACCGACGGCTCGGTCCAGTCCGTCAAAGCGGTCACACGGCCTTCCACGATTGGCCAGACCCTCGAAATGGTCAACGGGTTGAGTATTACGAAGTCATGGCGCTTCGATCCGGCGCTAAGAGACGGTCAACCCGTCAAGTACCGTTTGCTCGTACCGCTGAGTGTGCTGGCGGCGCGCCGCGCCGGTCGCTGAGCCGGCTTTACCTGGTCACAGGTAACGACACTCCCTTTTTACCCAGCAGATTTCCACTATTCGCCGCCTTCCACGAGGCGGACCAGCGAATGCGCCTCTGAACATTTGGAACGAACCTTGAGTAGTTCCATCAGGAATGCGCACTTATCTGGCTGTTTTCTGGCACCGCTTGAACGCTCTCCACCACCGGCTTGGTCGATGGGCGTGGCCAACCTTGGTCGCTGCAGCCCTGATTGCGGGCCTGTTCGTCAAAGTCGTCGTCATTGTTCCCGGTCCCGGCGGCATCCGTTCCGCGATGAAGATGCCGGTGTCAACGCTGGTCTACGACATGCGCGACCGGCCGGTGTTCAACATCTTCACCGAACACCGCATGCCCGTGGCGCTCAACGAAATTTCACCGTACATGCTCCACGCCGTGCTGGCAATCGAGGACGAACGATTCTTCAAGCACGTCGGCATTGACCCTTGGCGCATCGGAGGCGCGGCGCTCGCGAACCTGAAGCGCGGCGAGATCGTGCAGGGCGGCTCCACCATCACTCAGCAGCTGGCGCGCAAGACATTTCTGAACGACGGCACGACGGCCTGGGAAAAGTGGTTTCGCAAGGCGCGTGAGGTGGTCCTGGCCGTTCGCCTGGAAATGGCGTTCTCAAAGGACGAGATTCTCACGATGTACCTCAACCGGATCTATTTCGGCCGGGGCTACTACGGCATCGAGGCCGCCGCGCAGGGTTACTTCGACAAGAAGGCGTCGGCGCTTACGCTGGACGAGGCCGCACTACTGGCCGGCCTGATTCAGGCGCCGTCGGCATACGCACCGCCGGCAAACCTCGAAAAGGCGCTCGCACGCCGGGCCGTCGTCCTCAAACGCATGCAGGCGATTGGCGCCATCGGGAGCGATCAGGCCACCCGTGCGCTGGCGTCAAAGGTCAAGTTGCGAAGAGGCCTCGGTCAGCCGCGGTTTGGTGAGTATTTCCGTAATCACGTGGCCCAGGAACTGATCGAGCGCTTTGGCGAAGACATGGTCTGGAACGGTGGTCTTCGCGTTTACACCACCGTGGATCCCGTCATGCAGCGTGCCGCCGAAACCGCGCTCACCGCAGGGCTGACGCAAATCGAGCGCCGGCCGGGCTTCAAGGGGCCGAAGGTCGATAGCGACGAAGCGGTGGCGAACGGGCGGACTGCGTATCTGCAGGGCGCATTCGTCGCCCTCGATCCGCGCAGCGGCCACGTCCGCGCGTTGGTCGGCGGGCGGGATTTCGATGACAGCACCTTTGACCGGGCGATAGAGGCGAAACGTCAGGCGGGCTCCGCGTACAAGCCCTTCGTCTTCGCGGCCGCCATCGAGGCAGGCGCAGGTCCGGCGACGCTCATTACAGGAATCAACGAAAGCACCCGCGTGGCCGGAGTGGATTGGCGTCCCGACAACCTCCATAGCGATGCTGACGTGATGACGATGAGAGAAGCATTGCGCACGTCGAACAATCGCGCGGCGGTGCGCGTGCTCAAGACCGTCGGCATTTCGACCGCCGTTGGCGCCGCCGTCAAGCTGGGACTGACAGCGCCGCCGCCGGTGCCATCGCTGGTGCTGGGTTCCGGCGAAGTGTCGTTGCTGTCGATGACCAGCGCCTACGGCGCGTTTGCCAACAGCGGAATGGTGCACGCTCCGGTGTTCGTGCGGCGCGTCGAGACCGCGAAGGGAGTCATGCTCTGGGAGGATGTTCCCGAGCAGCATCAGGCGATCACGCCCACTACTGCCTTCTTAATGGCAGACATGTTGGCCGACGTCATCGATCGCGGCACAGGTTCGCGCGCGCGCCAGGAGGGGTTCATGCTTCCGGCCGGAGGCAAGACCGGCACGACGAACGACTACAAGGACGCCTGGTTCGTGGGATTCACGCCCACCCTCGTTGCGGGTGTCTGGGCAGGATTCGACGATCCTCGACCTGTTGCGCCGAACGGCTATGCCGCGGGTTTGGTGGTGCCGATCTGGGCGAAGTTCATGCGCGCGGCAACGACCGGCACACCGGGCACCTGGCTGAAGCCGCCATCCGACGTCGTGAACGTGGAAGTCTGCATGCGGTCCGGCCTGAGGCCGACCGGGGGCTGCACGGGTGACGGTGGCGCCGTTGGCTACGAATACTTCCGGCGCGGCTCCGAACCCAACGCCTACTGCGAACTGCACGGTGGCCGCTCGTTCTTCGAGAAGATCGAGTCATTCGCCTGCAAGCTCTTCGGCAAAGGCTGCTAGCGACTCTGCTCCCGGCGAAGCGGCCGGCCCGAGTGCGTGCCAGTCGTCTTTCCGTCCTGAAACACGATCTGTCCGTTGACCCAGACGGTGCTGATGCCGACGGCCTGCGCTTGCGCCTTGCCGAAATCCGATCGGTCGGCGACCAGAGCCGGGTCGAAGAGCACAAGGTCCGCGAAGTAGCCCGGTGCCAACCGGCCTCGATGCAACAGGCCGACGTTCGCGGCCGCCAGGCTGGTCATCTTGCGCACCGCCTCCTCGAGGGGAAACAACTTCCTGTCCCGGACAAACCGCCCAAGCACTTTCGGGAAGCTGCCGAAGCCGCGCGGATGCAGCCCCGTGGATTGGCCATCGCTGCAGACATTGGCGAAGGGCCACCGGACCAGTTGCTCCACATCCTCATCGGCCATGCCTCGTGCGACGATGCCCACACCGGAGCCGCCAGGCTCTGCAAGCAGGTCCACCAGCGTCTGCACGTTCGGCGTGCCTCGCAGCACCGCGACCTGCGCCAGGGTCTTGCCGGCATACTCGGGATGCCGGCTGAAACTGTTGAAGATGATCTCTTCGGCTCGCGTGACGTGCTCCAGCACGAACGTCGCTTCAGCCCGATCAGAAAAATTGCGCTTGGGGAAGAACACGCCAAGGTTCGACTGCCAGTACGTGTAGGGATAGATGTCGGCGGTCAGTTGCACTCCGGCGGCACGCGCCTTGTCGAGCACGGCGATCGCTTTGCTCGTCTGGCCCCACAAATCCAGCATGCCGAGCTTGATGTGCGAAATCTGCACGGGCATCTTGTTGACCCGGCCGATCGTGATCACTTCGTCAATCGCTTCCCAGAACCAACGATCCTCGCTGCGGACGTGACTGATGTAGCGGCCTCCGGCATCGCCTGCGATCTTGGCCAGCGCCAGCACCTCTGACGCATCCGAGTAGATGCCAGGGTCGTACTCCAGGCCCGTGGACAATCCAAGCGCACCCGCATCCATCTCAGCCTGAAGTAGCGGCTTCATGCGCTCGACTTCTGCGGCGGTGGCCTTCCGCTTGAAGTCCTCTCCCAGGATGCTGCTGCGAAGCGGGCCATGGCCGGCATACGACGCCAGGTTTACCGACACCGGTTCTTTCTCCAGTCGAGCGAAGAGCGCCCCGAGTGCCGACCCACCGCCGTCCTGGCCCACGACGATGGTGGTGACGCCTTGACTGACCATGGCGAGCGCATCGCGAGCCGCGGCCAGGCCGCGATCGTGGTGGCTGTGCGTGTCGATGAACCCGGGCGCCAGCGCGATGCCGCCGGCGTCAATCACCCGCTCGTCGACCGATGCCTCGAATGTACCGACTGCCACAATGCGGTCGCCGGCAATACGCACATCACCGCGGCGCGGCGCGGCGCCAGTGCCGTCGAGCAAGAGGGCGTTGCGAATCAGTGTGGTGGGCTGAGGCACAGCCGGCTGCTCGAGCGCAAGCAGTGTCACACCGGCGATGGCCCCAGCGGTGGCAACGAGCGCGAGTCTATGCATCGTGGGCGCATTGTAGCCGGGTCTGAAGACCCGGCCTCCGAGGACATCACGACTGGCACGGGCTAAAGCCCATGCCCTCCGTACGTTTTCGGAGGCCGGGTCTTCAGACCCGGCTACCCCCACAGTCTCGGGTCTGGCGGGTGCACGATGCCCGCGGCGTACGTCATGGCATGGGCGCGGTCGCCTTGCTGGAGCAGCGGCCCGTCCAGATCGACCCAGTGCGCCAATTGGGCCACCAGAAATGCCGGCGCCATCCCAAGCGATGTGCCACACATGTTGCCGACCATGACTTGAAGGCCGAGCGCGCGGGCGGCACGCGCCAGGGCGAGTGCCTCACTGAGCCCGCCGCACTAGTCGAGCTTGATATTCACCGCCTGGTAACGCGATACGAGCGCCGCCAGTGACGCGCAGTCAGTGCAGGACTCGTCCGCCGCGATGGGTATTGGCCGCGCCATGGTTTCGAGCGCCTCATCGCCGCCCCGCGGCAGCGGCTGTTCGATCAGTTCCACGCGTTCGGCGGCAAATGTGGGCAGCAGGGACTCGAGCAACTCGGGCGTCCAACTCTCGTTGGCGTCGATGATCAGACGTGCGACCGGCAGTTCATCGCGAACGATCCGTACGAGATCGATGTGGCGGGTCCGATCGACCTTCAACTTGATGAGCGGCATGCCTTTCGCTGCGCGCGCCCGGCGCCTCACCTCGTCGATGGTGCCCAGACCCAGCGTGAACGCGGTGGTGACGGGATGAAGCGGTGGCAGGCCTGCGGCCTCCCACGCCGGAATACCCGTCTGTCTGGCGCGCAGGTCCCAGAGTGCGCAGTCGATGGCGTTGCGGGCTCCGCCGGCGGGGAGCAGTGTGATCAACGCGTTGCCGTCGAGGTCCTCGCGCAGAAAGGGAGCGACGGCGCGAATCGTGGCCGCCATGCGTTCCGGTGTCTCGCCGTCGTAGTCCACGCCGGCGGCTTCGGCGCGGCCCTTGTGCCCAGAGGCATCAGTAAGCGTCACCAGGAGCAGGGGCAGGTCGCAGATGACTTCGCGGGCGATCTCGAACGGCTCCAGCAGCGGCCAGCGTTCGATCGTCAGAGTGATGCTCAGCGTGGGTGAGGACACGCTATCGCCATTGGAGAAGCCGCAGCGCGATGGCGTCAACGCCGCCTCGCATCGGGTCACAGACGGGAAGATCCAACTCCGCGGCTACGCTCGACTGATACGCGTGCCATCCACGGTCGTCAAGTGAGGATGAGTTGATGGCGATGCCGGCACACTGAACGTGCGGGTTGGTGAGGCGCGCGGCTTCGAGATAGCGAGCGACTGCGACGGTCAGCGGCGGAATCGGCACATGCGGAAAATCTTCGATGGTGCGCCGGGCCGGATCATGGCACAGCACGAGCGCGTCGGGCTGCGACCCGTGGATGAGCCCCAGTGTCACCCCGGCGTACGCGGG